>JAFDZW010000002.1:0-300000 GCA_018266755.1 Bacteroidota bacterium | reverse complement strand
CAAGATATTCAGTATTGCCTGACTTCTCGGCCTTTGGCAGCACCTCGAGGAATTTGGCACGGGTAGCGGAAGGGTCGCCGTAATTCCACATCTTATCGAAGTTCGGAAGTTCGGCCTGGTTTGAATCGACGACGATCATAGCTTTGGGTCACGATGGATGAATACGGACAAAAATAAGTGAGGGAAAGACGTGACGCACAGAAGCAGGATTGGGGAGGCTACAAATGAAAGGGTCGGGAAAGTGAATTACTTTCCCGACCCGTTCACCAATGAAACGAATCTAACCGCGTTGGTTGGATCCTAACACTTTCTATTCTATTGTCACTTGTTCGACTTCTGAATGGCCACCTCGACACGTCGGTTGAGCATGCGGCCTTCCGGCAGTTCGTTGACAAACTTCGGGTTGCGTTTTCCCATACCGGTGACGTTGGAATTGGCAGGAAGTTTCGTCACTTGCTTCAAGGTCTTCATCGCCTCGTCGGCACGGGCTTCCGATAGTGCCTGGTTGTAATCGTCGGCGCCGGTATTGTCGCAATAGCCGGTAACGGTCACGCCCGTTGCATCGCGTGAGATAGACTCTCCGATGAGGCCGATCATCTGCTGTGCACGTTGGTTGATCTCCGATAGATTGAAATCGAACGACAGCATTCCGTACTTCTCGAGTTTGTCGTTCTGTACCGGTTTGTTGACGATGCGGGACATTCCGTCCGTGGAATATTTCTTGCCATCGGCATCATAGACGTTCATCGTATAATGGAACGGCTGTCCGGCGTAGGCGCTGGCGTTCGGTACTTTGAGCGTCACGATGCGTGGCGGGGTGCCTTTGCCGCTGTCGGCAGCACCCAAGGGTGTACCGTTCTGGTCCGTGGTGATTTCCCAACGAACGATATTCGTCCGCGCATCCGCATTAACATTGTTCTCGAACCGAACGAGAGTTTCCCCGACTGGCATCGACTCTTTATGTTCGATCTTCACCGGCTCGGTGATTCGGTTGTCGCTGGAGGTGATCTCCACGCGACGGTTTTCTTCCATACCGGCCTTTGTGACGGGGTTCGTCGGAAGCTCCGGCAGGTTGCGCTGATCGACGATGATGCGCTTCGGGTCGATGTTCCAGGTCTTGACGAGGTAATCACGGACTGCCATCGCACGCAGGCGGGACAACTCGATATTGTCGCGTTCTTTGCCGCTGTTGGAATTCGTCCCGGTGATCTTGATGACGGCATCGGGGTACTGCTTCATGCGAAATCCATAGACATCGAGTGCCGCATGGTTGGCTTCGAGTTCATCCTTCCCGGTGAGCATCTCGGGGCTGAAGCCGGTCGAGCCGCTGCGGGTATAACGTTGGGGAATTTCCGCGCTATTGTAGTCGAAGAAGATATATGGCAGCAGCGGCATCGATGCCCGGGTACGGGTCACTTGCTCCGCGACGACCGGATCGTTCGTTGCATCGCCGTTCGGCAGAACACCTTTTGCACTCACACTGATTTGCGGTGCAGCCGGCGCCGGCTCGGAGGGTTTGTCATCACTGCCGAGGTCGAATTTCACCGAAAGCCCTGCACGAAGCGTCGAGACCTTCAGGTCGCCGTTCGAACCGCCGAGGTTTGTCAGCGGGAAGCTATAGAACAATTCCGGTGTCAGCCAAACGGTATGCTTGTCATTGATCGGGATGTCATAGCCGACTCCTGCGCCGATCGTCGCATAGACACTGCCGGTGCCTGGAAGATCCTTGCTCGAAGAGCTGGCATCGCTCGAGGTGCCGTGGGCGTATGTTTTCTTGATCATCGTCCCGATCGACGGTCCGAAGAGAATATGAAAATTATCCAGCACCGCATACTTGCCGAGGATGTCCAGGCCGATGGTCTGAACATTGTAGGCGAAGTTCTTAACCTGGCTGGCAGTCGAATTGATGGGCGTACCGTCGCTGAACGATCCGCTATAGTCACTATAGTGGAGTCTCGGGACGAGCATCCACTTCTCAGCAAGCGGGATCTCGAGCATTGCGAAGAACGTCGGTGCAGCACCGAACCCGCTTGAATAGTTGTTCAAGCTGTCGGTGTACGTGCCGGATGCAAAGTTCATATTGATCCCGGCGCCGAGTCCGAGGGTAAGTCGGTGCGGATAGGTGATCGGTTTCGTGGCGGTTTCGTCCGGTTGGCTTTGCGCGAACGTAGTCGAGGTGGTGAGAAGTAGTGCGAGAACGAGTAGCGTCGATCTCACAAGTGTACGCTGATGTTTTTTCATCGACACGGGGTGAAATGAATGAACAATACTGCTTCAATTACGCCCGAACGAAGAATGGGTAACACCAACCTCTGTGAATTCTTGTTCATACAGGATTGGACCTACCCGTTCGTCAATCTGGCGCTTCTGGTGAGAAAACGACAATAATTCAGGATAATTCCACTATTTTCCACTTTTTACCACCATAACGAACGAAACACTTTTTCCGGTCCCCGTAGAAGTGCGAACTCAACATTCGGCTCTATCACATTCGGTAGAATCTTCATATATTTGTGATAGATCAGATTTGAACATAATGAAGAAGAACACATTTATTTTCCTCACCTGTCTTGTTGCAACTGCCGTCATCGGATGTGCCGGTGGCAAATCCTCAAAGCCAGACCCGAACGATATTATCACGATTGGGAATGGGGGCGGATTCAGCGGTGCGTATTCAGGATTTCGTATTACCCGTACCGGTGAAGTTGCGTCGTGGATGCGTTCTACTGCCACAGCAAAAGATTCGGTGCTTGCACGGTCAATGACGACCCCGGATTCCGTTGAATTCTTTTTCCGCTACCTTGACGAGATCGGTTTCACCGGTCTACAGTATGACAAGAGTGGGAACATGACTTTTTTTGTCGAGCACTCGTTGCCGAGCCCACATCGACTCTCTTGGGCTGATAGCCCGGAAGGAGGCCCGCCGGAGCTTTCCGTATTCTACCGGCTGGTCATGATGTATGTCTCGCGACAACTGCACCCGTAGCATCCACCGTTTCGCATCAACAGGAGAACATAGCATGGTAAGAACGATCATTCACAATGCGATCGGCCTATCGCTCGTGGCCGTTATTCTATCCCCGGCACATGCGCAAGAGCGCATGCACAAGGACCCTCGTACATTGAAAGGGTTGGAGGTCTCGAAGATCCCGACCATCTCAAACCTCAAGCAATATATCGACCAGCGTCGCGGATCGAAAAAGCTTCGAGAGGCTGCCGATATCATTACTACCGTACCGAAGGAGATCGTCGCACCGATCGCGAGCGGGACGATAGACCCAGTCCCCTCACAACACCACACCCCAATCGAGGTATGGCGTATGGCACGCGCCGCGAACGGCACTGCAAATTGGATGTGGCATGCTCGTACGAAAACCAGTGCACCCACAACACAATCGATTTCCAAGCCATCGGCGATCTCGGTGTTGCAGAACGTGAAAGAATACCTGCGTCTCGACGATCCTGCGACCGAACTGCGCCAGATCGGCGACACCCGCGACGAGCTCGGACAGGAGCACGTTCGTTTCGCACAGTATTATAATAGTGTCCCGGTATGGAACCGCGACATCTATGTGCACTTCGACGCACAAGGCGAGGCAACGATCATCAACGGGACCTATGAGCCGACTCCGCGCGGTGTGAACACGGTACCGGGATTGCGTGCGGAAGCAGCCGAAGTGCTTGCCATTGCCGACCTGCAAGCAAAAGGCGAGTGGGCGTCGGTATCCGGCAACTCGTCCGTGCTTGCATCTTCGAGTTATCCGACGGCGACACTCGTACTCTTTCCGGTTGAAGGTCGTGCGCCGCGATTGGCATACGAAGTATCGGTTGTCGCGAATATTCTGCAATCCTACTACTATATCATCGATGCAACGACGGGGGAGATCATCGAGCGCTTCGATCATTTCTGTAGCCTGCTACCGGAGCATGCAACGCCTCCGCGAGTGACATTCCCGTCATTGGCACTCTCCAGCAACCGCCCCTTGTCGATGCCGGAAGGATCGTTCACCGATGCGAGCGGTACCGACCTCAACGGCGTCACGCGCAACTTCCGGACGTACCATCATGATGATGGGAATTACTACATGATCTGGGATCTGCCGAGTCTGAATGTCGGGGCATCAAAGCTGCCCGATCAGCCCAGCGGCGGCGCCTTGACGCTGAACCTGCGCAGTGCAGATTACGCGCAAAATGCGACCATCTATCACAACGTAACATCGAACAACTCGTGGCAGGATGCAACTGCTGTCTCGGCTCACTATAATACGAGCGTTGCATATAACTATTATCACTCCACGTTCTCGCGCAATGCGATCGACGACAAAAATGGAGTGATCAATTCGATCATCCACGTCACGAGCAATGGCGAAGGAATGGATAATGCCTATTGGAACGGCGGTGACAAGATCATGGTCTACGGCGACGGCAAGAACGAGTTCAAACCGCTTGCCGGCGGACTCGATGTTGCGGGCCATGAGATGACGCATGGGGTGACCGAGAACTCGGCGAATCTCGTCTATCAGTATCAATCGGGCGCACTCAACGAGTCGATGTCGGATGTATTTGGGGTCATGATCGATCCATCGAATCTGACGGTCGGCGAGCAGGTGATGCTTGCGTCCACCGGGAAGACATGTTTGCGCGATCTGGCAAACCCGCACAGTGCACAGGCGTTGTCCGATCAACCGGCAACGATGTCAGAATTCCAACAGCTCGATCTCAATAGCGATAATGGCGGGGTGCATATTAACAGCGGCATTCCGAACCATGCTGCCGCGATTATTATTCAGGCGATCGGCCGGGATAAATCGCAGAAAATCTATTATCGTGCCCTCACGAAGTACCTCACGCGTGATGCGCAATTTCTCGATGCACGCCGCTCGCTTGTCAGTGCTGCGACCGACCTCTTCGGTGCGAGCGGGACGGAGGTGAATGCGGTAAAGAATGCATTCGACCAGGTTCAGATCTTCGATAACGGAGGTGGCGGAGGCGGGACGGATGACAAGCTCCAGCCGCAAACCGGAGGCTCGAACTACATCGCATTCGAAACGACCAGTGGTCAGATCGGCTTTGTCGATGTCGCTTCCGGCAACGCTTCGCTCTTCAATAGCGCTGCGGCAGTCGCTCGTGTCTCGGACGGCGGTGCAAGCCGCTCGGTCCTGACGACTCCGCGAGACGGGAAGACGATCTGGTTCATCGACCCGAACGGCCATCTGTGTTTCACCGATAGTGTCGGTACGGTTCACTCGTTCTCAACTGTGCATATTCAATCCGACGGCGATTTGTGGAATGTCGCCGTTGCACCCGATGAGTCGGTGGTCGCACTTTCGTCGGCCTATGCGAAAGATCCGAATATCTACATCTTCGACGGTTCGGTCGTGAGCCGCTTCCCGCTGGAGATTGCCGCGGATAACACCACGGTCTCCGCGATCGACTATCCGGATGTCATCAGTTGGAGTCCGAATGCCAAATACCCTAAATTATCGTTCGACTGTTTTTCGGAAGCACAGGTCAACGGTTCGACATACGGGTATTGGTCGATTTATGAGATGCTCTTCGGCACGGGAGCATATACGATCACGAACCTTGTCCCATCACAGCCATACGGCTACGACATCGGAAATATCTCCTATAGCTCGACAAATCCCGGCTTCGTTGCATTCAACTCCATCGATCCGCTCGGAGATGAGGATGTCGTCATCGCCGACTTCGATAATAATCAGATCGGTTCGCTCAACCTGCCGACAACGGCAACCATCGGCGGCAATGCGGTTGTCGATGGCGACCGGCCGACATTCTCGCCCGACGATGCATTCCTTACATGGAGCAGCGCCGAGAACAACTCGCTCATGTTCCTCAATAGCAATTCGCAGATCACATTCCTGCAATACCCGTTCGCACTGCACAAACCATATTGGTTTTTGTATGGCGGCTCGGCGGATGTCAAGCAGCAGTCTGTTTCACAATTTGCACTTCGCTCAACACCAAGCGTCATCGAGCGCGAAGCGACGATCACCTGGACTCAGAAGACCGCAGGCGTTGCTTCGGTCGATCTCGTCAATGTCTTCGGAGTCAGTGTTCGCTCGATTGCATCGCAGTTGTTCGGCGAAGGCGCGAACGCCGTTCGGTTCGACCGGTCGAACCTGGCGGCCGGCACCTATTTTGTCCGCGTACGAGCAGCGGAAGGCCAAGAGGTCTTCAAAGTAATATTGGAGTGACCCAACATAGTTGTGGTTCAGAGTTGACTGTATTCCAATCGTCATTCTGAGCGAAGCGAAGAATCCCTTTGGCGGAGCCTCACAGGGTTTCATCAAGGGATTCTTCGCTTCGCTCAGAATGACAGGATCGTACACCGTTTCAAACTGAGCCACTACCGACCGAATCTGATCCCAACGATTCGTTACAAGGCGGCTCTGTGCCGCCTTGTTTTTTTTGGTGAAATTTTTTTGAAGCGACGATACTCTTTCTTCCTCGGTTCGTATCTGTGGTAACGAGTCGTGACTCGCGAGAAATACCTTACTGAGCGGATGGTTCAGTATGTACCCCCTGAAAGACTATCGTTCAATACATTCAGAACGAGATACGACCCATAACGGGACATCCCCACCCGTTCCGACGAAGCATATACCTGTATCAGTATCAACGCAGATGGACAGAAAACTTACAGTCATCACGAAAGACGGAGTTAATCACGCCTACAGCATCCAGAACCTGATGTGGATGTCCGACACGCTCGGAACCTCGCCAACGTACCGGTTGCAGGTCAATGGTACATCTACGTCGTCAGCAATCGCATTGACGCTCCGCTCGTCTTCCTCACAGTCGCAACTGGCGCATTTATTCGATTCGATCACGCGGTCGCTTGGGCAACTGAATCTCACGCTTGTAATATATCCGGAGGTGCAGTCATTTTCAGGCGGCTCGCTCGCAGTGGATCTCAGCGCCCACCCCCATTATCTTCAGTTGTCGTAGGAGTGGTATAAGCGCACGAGAGTCAATTACGTTTACAGACGACGCATGCTCACGCAACTGATCAACAGTATCTCCATGGCGCTGGCAGCGCTTGCGTCGAACAAGACGCGCGCACTGCTGACGATGCTCGGCATTATCATCGGCGTGGCATCGGTCATCGCTTTGAATGCGATCGGGCAAGGTGCAGCCCGGCAGATTGCAGACCGGATCAACTCGATGGGTACGAATTTGCTGCAGATCGATCCGGCGCCCAGCCAGCGTAACGGCTTTTCCTCCACTGCCAATATTAATTTAACCGAGCGAGATGCGGAGGTGCTCAAACGCTCGACATTTCTTTCGGCGGTCGAGCCGTCGGTGGACGGCAGAGTGCAGGCCATCGGTTCGAATCAGAATTGGAACACCCGCATTATCGGCACGACGCCGAAATGCGTCGGCATCCGCAACTATACGATCGACGTCGGGTCGCTCTTTTCCGATCAGGATGTCGCCGGTTCGAAAAAAGTGTGTGTGCTCGGTTCGACCGTTGCAACGCAGCTCTTTGCGGATGCAGATCACGCAGTAGGGCAAGAAGTCCGTGTTGCCGGCGTGCCGTTGACGGTCGTCGGCGTGCTGCAATCGAAAGGATTTAATGCAAACGGCTTCGATCAGGACGATCTGATCATCGGCCCGTTATCGACCGTCCAGAAGCGCATCATGGGCACTACCTGGCTGAACGATATTTTTGTGACCACGTCGTCGAGCGCCGTGACCGATGCGGCGATCGCGGATATCACGGACATGCTCCGCATCCAACATCGGCTCACCGGGAAGGGCGACGATTTCCGTATTCGTTCGCAGGTCGAGATTGCGCAGGCTGCGGCGGCAAGCAATCAGACACTGACCGATCTGTTGCGCTATGCCGCAATCGTCGCGTTGCTTGTCGGTGGCATCGGGATCATGAACATCATGCTTGTGAGTGTAACCGAACGCACCCGCGAGATCGGTATCCGCAAATCCATCGGCGCGAAGCCGTTTTCGATCATGATGCAATTCATCACGGAAGCGCTGACGCTGAGCCTCCTCGGAGGGTTCATCGGGATCGGTGCCGGTGTGGGTGCAAGCTATCTCCTTGCACAAAGTAATGGCTGGATTCTATTGATTTCACCGTCAGCAATCCTCCTTTCGTTCTTCGCTTCGACGGCTGTGGGGCTACTGTTCGGCTTTTATCCGGCCCGCAAAGCCGCCAAACTCGACCCGATCGAAGCGTTGCGATACGACTGAGAGACGCAGAGGGGAACGGTCATTTTCTTTTGCCCTGAGTATGGTATCAATGTGCGTGTCGTATGTTTGTCATGATCGTCCACAAATGCAGATGAAGCACATACTACAGATCGCCGGAATTCTCCTCATGCATAGCGGAATAGTGTTCGCCCAGCCACCGAGGATCAGTTATCTCCAAGTTGACGAGGCGCAGTCACATCTCTGGATAGTCGGTTCATTTGGGGATACTCCAGGTGTGGTCAGGATAGAAGATAGTGTACTAGGGACGGTGTCGTGGAGTGATACACTTGTCGTGTGCAATATCCGTGATAGCGGGATGTATTCATCAGGATTGGTTTCTGTCTCAAATGGGACAGGCCAACCCGATACGAGAATGCTCAGTGCTTTCCACCTCTACATCAATAGCCAGCAGTTCGCGATGACGTCGCCCGGCATAGGATTCCAGAACGTGGGCGAGACTGTTTGGGGCTGTTCCTGGCGCACTGATCTTTCTGCAGCTACTGGACCTCGTAGCGTCATCCCGTTTGAGATCTCAAAAGTGTCCAGCGTGCGCGTCGACAATTTCTCTGACACATGCAATTGGGTTGATACCTCGATATCAGTACTCAAGTCTTTCTCGTGCAAAGGTTATGTGAATGTTGCCCAGCTAAGGCTCGAGCGGTTGGAGTTCACATTACACGGCAATTCACTCGGAAAAGATCGCATCTATCCTCCCCCGGTCTTCCAGACACTTCCATTTAACGCAGATGGAGCAATGAAGGAATCTCATGAGGACGGGGAGTATCTTGGGATACAGAAATGGGACGATCTAGCTAGGTTGAGCATCGTTCACGTTCCCGAAAGTCTTGAAGCCAAGACATTCTCAGCCTCTCAGCGAGTGCAAGTGATTCTAACATCGAACTACGGATTCAGCATTGACGGCGGTCTCATAAATCTGCCAAGCGCAAGTATCTGTGAAGCCCTGTCCTACTCGATCTACGATCTCAGAGGAGTTGCGATTGATTGCGGCTCTTGTTCGGTAGACGAGCATTCCCAAATCCACATCAGTCTATCAGGGGGGCGGCGCTCTCCTCTATTTGTCGTTTTGCAGACTAGCGACAGAAGACTCCTAGGTACAACACTTATGCCTTGAGGAGAATCCGTTCGATTTGCTGTTTAGCAGATACCACCGAGCTACATTTGAATTCGAGCACAAACCAGGGAGGTCGATAAACGCTGATCTTCGCCTCACAGTCGAAGATTAGAGGCCTTCGCCCACCCTCTTTTCCACATTTTTCAACACTCCTCCCTTTAAATTGCGCCAAGGTTGCCTCTTGGGGCCGTTCGGAACTGGTTCTTTCGTATGGGTTTGCAGGGTTCGGCACGGAAATTGCCGAGTTCTCAAAAAATATTCCGATAATTTGAAGTTTTTTCAGGACACACCCTAAAAATGGCTGAAAGCCGCGTCAGATAAGGGTTTCAGGGGCGGTGAGGGCGGGGTAGAAATAGGCTAAATACGGGCAGGTTTACGATTTTTTAAAGAAATTTGTGGACGATTCGGAACTACGCGGGAGTACAGAGGCGTTATACCGTCCCCTTGACAAAAGGGAAAGTTCTTTGACAAGCGAAGCGGTGAAATTCTGATCGATTCGAAGTAAGCGAAAGCCCAGTCGAATAGGCCAGAACCGCGAATGAGATAACTTAAGTATAAGATAATGGACATGGTTGAATTTGTCAGCAATGACGAAGGAGATCATGACCGCAAGTATCGAGCATAGACATAAGGCTGATTGATGATCTCATGAGTAATCGTGAGAATGTCAGTTAGTCCCCAAGCAAGTAACGAAGTAGTTGAAACGCAGTGCAGCGAAAGCGGCAATGCCGATCGGCGACTTCGGTACCGAACACTGTAGTGATGCACTAAAGTAGTGAGGCGCTTTGCAAAAGGCGTCGCCTGCTATCTGTATTATGAACGTTTTTGGTGAAGTTACAAAGAGCGTACGGGGGATGCCTTGGCACTGAAAGGCGAAGAAGGACGTGGTTACCTGCGATAAGCTTCGGGTAGGTGGAAGCAACCTGTGATCCGGAGATCTCCGAATGGGACAACCCACTGAGGGTCATACCTCAGTATCATACACTGAATACATAGGTGTATGAGGCAAACCCGCTGAACTGAAACATCTAAGTAGGCGGAGGAAGATAAAACAATAGTGATTCCCTGAGTAGTGGCGAGCGAAACGGGAACAGCCCAAACCGTTTGGTCATAGACCGACGGGGTTGTAGGACTTGCGATACGGAAGTTGTCATTATAGTCGAAGCTCCTGGAACGGAGCACCATAGAGGGCGATCGTCCCGTAGACGAAATAGTGGCAATACCTAGCGAGTATCCTGAGTACGACGGAGTAAGTGGAAGTCCGTCGGAAACTGCGAGAACCATCTCGTAAGGCTAAATACTCTTCAGTGACCGATAGTGAACTAGTACCGTGAGGGAAAGGCGAAAAGAACCCTTCAGAAGGGAGTGAAATAGTACCTGAAACCGTATGCTTACAAACGGTAGGAGCGAGCCGGGATTTATCCCGGGGAGTGACTGCGTGCCTTTTGCTTAATGAGCCTACGAGTTACTCATCACATGCAAGGATAAGCATTTCTGATGCGAATCCGTAGCGAAAGCGAGTCTGAATAGGGCGATTTGAGTATGTGGTGGTAGACGCGAAACCTTGTGATCTAGCCATGGTCAGGATGAAGGTTGGGTAAAACCAACTGGAGGTCCGAACCGGTGTGGGTTGAAAACTACTCGGATGAACTGTGGTTAGGGGCGAAAGACTAATCAAACTGGGAGATAGCTCGTACTCCCCGAAATGCCTTTAGGGGCAGCGTCGGATAAGAGTCTTCCGGAGGTAGAGCACTGATTGGGCTAGGGCCGTCACAACGGTACCAACCCCAGACAAACTCCGAATTCCGGTAAGATGTTTTCCGGCAGTGAGGCCGTGGGTGATAAGATCCATTGCCGAGAGGGAAAGAACCCAGATCTACAGCTAAGGTCCCCAAATGATAGTTAACAGAGAAAGGATGTCTCGTTGCATAGACAGCTAGGATGTTGGCTTAGAAGCAGCCATTCATTTAAAGAGTGCGTAATAGCTCACTAGTCAAGCGACGTGGCGCCGACAATAATCGGGACTAAAACTATCTACCGAAGCTTAGACAACGAAAGTTGGGTAGGGGAGCATTCTGATCTGCTGCGAAGGTGGTGGCGCGAGCCCTGCTGGAGCGTTCAGAAGAGACGATGTAGGCATAAGTAACGAGAACAAGAGTGAGAATCTCTTGCACCGAAAATCTAAGGTTTCCTGAGCTACGTTCATCGACTCAGGGTTAGCCGGAACCTAAGCCGAGGCCGAAAGGCGTAGGCGATGGATGATCAGTTAATATTCTGATGCTTGTCTGTACGAGTTTGATGCTAAGGAGGGACCCAGAAGTGAACCATCCGCGCACGATTGGATGTGCGTTGAAGGGCGTAGGCGTTGAGAGGCGTAGGCAAATCCGCGCTTTGAGCTGAAACCTGACAGTACGGGGAGATTCGTCGAACCGAGTGGTGGCTAATCAGGCTGGCGAGAAAATCTTCGTAGCTATTGTACAGGCAATCCGTACCGCAAACCGACACAGGTAGATGGGTAGAAGATACTAAGGTGCGCGAGTGAGCCATGGTTAAGGAACTCGGCAAATTGACCCTGTAACTTCGGGATAAAGGGTGCCCCGCGAGGGGCCGCAGTGAAATGGGCCAACCGACTGTTTAACAAAAACACATCTCTCTGCTAACCCAATTGAGGGGACGTATAGGGAGTGACACCTGCCCGGTGCTGGAAGGTTAAGGAAGGGGGTCAGGCGCAAGCCGAAGCTCTCGACCGAAGCCCCAGTAAACGGCGGCCGTAACTATAACGGTCCTAAGGTAGCGAAATTCCTTGTCGGGTAAGTTCCGACCTGCACGAATGGTGTAACGAGTTGGCCACTGTCTCAACCATGGGCTCGGTGAATTTGTGGTACCGGTGAAGACGCCGGTTTCCCGCATATGGACGGAAAGACCCTATGCACCTTTACTGCACCCTGGCATTGACTTCGGTTAATGCATGCGTAGCATAGGTGGGAGTCGGAGAAGCCGGGGCTTTGGTCTCGGTGGAGACAATAGTGAAATACCACCCTTGCTTTAATTGAATTCTAACCAGATCCCGTGAAGCCGGGAGTGGAACAGTGTCAGGCGGGTAGTTTGACTGGGGCGGTCGCCTCCTAAAATGTAACGGAGGCTCGCAATGGTACTCTCAGCATGGTCGGTAATCATGCGTTGAGCGTAATCGTAAAAGAGTGCCTAACTGTGAGACAAACACGTCGAGCAGATGCGAAAGCAGGCGATAGTGATCCGGTGGTGCCGAGTGGAAGGGCCATCGCTCAAAGGATAAAAGGTACGCTAGGGATAACAGGCTGATCTTGCCCAAGAGTCCACATCGACGGCAAGGTTTGGCACCTCGATGTCGGTTCATCGCATCCTGGGGCTGAAGAAGGTCCCAAGGGTTCGGCTGTTCGCCGATTAAAGCGGTACGTGAACTGGGTTCAGAACGTCGTGAGACAGTTCGGTCCCTATCCTATGCGGGCGCAGGAAATTTAAGGAGCCTCGACTTTAGTACGAGAGGACCGAGTTGACCGGACCGACGGTGTGCCTGTTGTTACGCCAGTAGCATCGCAGGGTAGCCGTGTCCGGAAAGGATAAATGCTGAAAGCATCTAAGCATGAAACCTACTCCAAGATGAGATTTCCCTGAAGGATCGTAGGAGATGACTACGTTGATAGGACCAAGGTGTACGCACAGTAATGTGTTTAGCCAACGGTTACTAATAATCCGTTCGACTTCATTATATTTTTTTCTTCGGAAGAAAATAAACACTTGTAAACGTACATAGTATAGATGTCAGCGCAACGACCTTGCGTAGAACACCTCACTACTGCATTACTATAGTGTTTGGTATTGTACCACTTGCATTCGTGTTCGATATTTGCATCTCATTCGCCACCGCTCGCGTGTCATTGTTTTTCGATCTTTTACAATACAACCCGCCAAGAGTTTTCTGAACTTAGCACTCAGCACTTGAGCACTAAGCACTCAGTTCACAGTTTCCTTTTGGCGACTATATCCGAGGGGATACACCTCTTCCCATTCCGAACAGAGCAGTTAAGCCCTCGTGAGCCGATGATACTTAGCCAGTCAGGCTTGGGAAAGTAGGTCGTCGCCAGGGGTTGTATGATGCCCGCTATCGCTCTTGCGTTAGCGGGCTTTTTGTTTGTGGTTCGCTCGTTATCCTTCCTCAACACTCCATACATCCATGAAGCCAAAAGTATCGCTCATTACCCTCGGCGTTCGTGACTTCGAACGCTCGCTCCGATTCTACCGCGACGGCCTCGGACTGCCGTGTCCTGACTTCAAGGAAGGCGAAGACATCGTCTTCTTCGCACTCGAGGGGACTTGGCTGGCACTCTATCCGTTCGATAAGCTTGCGGAGGATGCGACCGTTGGTCCTGAGGGAAACGGCTTTCGCGGAATCACGCTGGCTCATAACGAGCCGTCGATCGAGGGAGTCGACCGTGTGTTCGCCGAGGCACTTGCTGCAGGCGCGACCGCTGTGAAGCAGCCACAGAAGGTATTCTGGGGTGGGTACTCAGGCTATTTCGCCGATCCGGACGGTCATCTCTGGGAAGTGGCGTACAACCCATTCACGGACCTAACCTGACAAGCAGAACCCCGCTTCACTTCGTCGTCTTGGCGCCCATCTGAACGCCGAGCTGTTCGTACGCAACATCATTCGGCTCCCAGAGTTCGATCTTATTGCCTTCGAGATCGAGAATATGGACGAACTTGCCATAGTCGTACCGTTCGATGGTATCAACGACTGTGACACCTTCGTCCTTCAGCTCCTTCACTACGCCATCAAGATGTTCGACTCGGTAGTTGACCATGAAGTCCGCTGTTGACGGCTCGAAGTATTTGGTCGCTTGCGGAAACGGACTCCATTGCGTGAAGCCTTTGCGTGTGCTGTCGCTGCCCTGATGCCACTCGAAGACGGCCCCGTAGGCATTGGTATTCAGCCCGAGATGCAATCGGTACCATTCGCGCACCGCTTTGGGATTCTTGCACTTGAAAAAGATACCACCGATGCCGGTGACTCGTCGGTTGGCAGCCTCCTCGTCCGTCGATCGCAGTACGACCGTGCTAAATGCTGCGCCACAGCAGAATGAAAGGACGAGGGCGAGTATGATGATCGTCTTTTTTTGCATTGGATAGGCTCCGAGGTTGTGAAGGGATGATGAGTACGGCCAACGCATCACGTTTCACAGCGGTTTCCATGAGGAGTGCAACGGCGAACTCCGTCTAATCGCCGGAGCCGATCGGCAACATTCTTGGCACTCCCTTGTTATCAACGATCATCCCATTCATCACTATGAAGAGCATTGTCCTGATCCTTCTGCTGGCCTGTTCGTTCGCTAATCGCGAGGCCAACGCCCAATGGAGTAGCGATGTCCTGATCTCTACCGATACGTCCGCCGGCTTGAACGAGAACATGGGGCGCTGTCTTGCCGTCAGCGGCGATTCGGTGCACGTCGTCTGGATGGACCGGAAGACCGACAGCACGGTTATCTATTATAAACATTCGTATGATGGCGGACATACCTGGAGTGCTCAAGTTGCACTGACGCCATTTTTAAAATCGGTGGACATGCCGTCGATCGCTGCAAGCGGGCCGATCTTGCATGTAGTCTATCGCGATAATAGTGGAGCACAGCCCCAGTCGATGTATCTTCGGTCGATGGATGCGGGTACTTCGTGGATCACAGGTGGTTCGCAAGGGTCGTATTACTTTTGGCCGAATGTCGTCAGTCGCGGGTCCGATGTCTATGTTGGGTATAACGACAACAAACCGGGGAATTCGGAAGTGTATCTGAGCCATTCGTCCGATGCTGGGGTGACGTGGACAAATGCGTATGAACTATCGAATGCGAGCGGTCGCTCCGAGGATCAAACAATCGCTGCGGCGGACGGGAATGTGTACGTCGCATGGAATGACAATCGCACCGGTACGATGCAATCGTGGTATCGCTACTCGAACGATAACGGGATAAGTTGGAGCCCGGAAACACAACTCACGTCAAGTACTGCAGGGACATATTTCCCGTATCTCGAAGCCCAGGATTCGAACGTCGAATATGTCGGGGGTGACAAAACACCGGGAGTGTTCGAAGTTTTCTACAAACATTCGAGCGATCACGGCGCGAGCTGGACTTCAGCCAAACAACTTACGTTCTCCGGCGGCAAACTCGCAGGATACCCGGTCATATCCCGCGATAGGAAGGATCTGAGCCTTGTGTATTTTGTCTTTGGCGGGCCGTTGATGTACTTGCACTCTCGTGATAATTTTACCACATGGGACTCTACAGTACTCGCGAGTGCGGATAAAGACCCTGGACAAGGATTCGTTGCGGCCGCCGCCGATGCGATCCATGTGATCTGGATTGACAAACGAAGCGGCCATCCGCAGATCTATTACAAGCAACTACCGATTGCTGCCGTTGCTTCCGGCTTCATTGCACCGAAGTCCGTGAATATGGGAAATCTCCGGCTGGGTGAAACGAGAGACACGACCATTTGGATTAAAAATAGCGGTACGGAAGACATCAATATATTGCAGTATGTTCTGAGCGATCCAGCCCACGTCTTCACGGTGATCGACTCTTCGAAGCACCGCATTGCACCCAATGACAGTATGACGGTCACAATCGGAGTACATGCATATAACCTACAACAGTACGGAGCACAATTGGAGATTCTGACGGACGAACGGACGACTGAGAATCCGCACTACATCAGCGTTACGGCGAACGTCGTCAGCGGCCGACTTGTCACACCGACCTCGGTCGCATTTGGTGTTGTGCCGCTCGGCAATCGTCGAGATACCACGATCGTGCTACGAAACAACGGCACGGTGAGCTCACATATTACTCAGTACTCATTGTCCGATCTGAGCGGGGGGGTTACACTCATCGATACGAGTGTCCATGATGTCGCAGCAAAGGATAGCGCAACCATTGCGGTGCGGTTTGCACCGCTCACTCCGTCGCAGTTCGTCGGTGTCTTGACGATCCACACCGATGAAGCCGGCGTCGGGACGCATGCAATCTCGTTCACCGGCACCGGCGATACGACCGCCAGCGCGGTCGAAGGGATTGCACCGAGCGGAAAATCGCTTCGTATCGAAGTTGTGCCACAACCTGCATCGACGAATTCCTCCCTTCGCTTGCACGGTGACGCAAATCACACCGATGTTACGATAACATATTATGATGTTCGAGGCGCGAGCGTCGCGGTACAGGTTCTCGGCCTGCTCTCGGAGGGGGAACGCTACGTGCAGATTCCGCTCATGGGCGCGGATGGGACCTACATCCTTGTAGTCAGGTCAGGTGCGAATGTGATCGCAACAGGTCGGATACTCTTCAAACGATAACGGAGCTACCCGAGTAGATACGCGATACCACGCAAACGGTCATCTGCCGGAGGCACAAATTGGCGATCCGTCGATAAACGTGCCGATATCCCCCGATTCTGCCTTATATTTGTTGTCAGTACTTTAAGACAGATAGTAAAACAACAGTAAATAATAGGATATGGTATTGCCAACGTACAAGATAGTGCCGATGGCCCAAGGCGGCCCCATTCAGATCACCATCTCCTTACTGACACCGCAGATCGGCTCATGTAAGGTCTATCTGTGGAATGCGGCGCAGCAAGTGTCGGAGGTCGTCAATCCGAACGGAGGATCGCTCGAGTGGAGGTTTAGTCTGCCCGATGATCCCGGAGTCTATGCCGGAGGAATGATCGATAGTTTTCTCGAGATCGTCGAACCGGCGCCAAAACCGGGCGAGACATACTCAGTTCAACTGATCGTCAGTCAGAACGGCACGCAGGCGATGGTGCCGTATACAGGCACGATCGGCTCAGATCCGGTAATGCCTCGGCTTTCGATCGCTCTCGTCTGAGAGTAGGTTCGTCCGGGTTGCATCGCTCATGCCTTTTTCACACTGAATGTGCTCACTATGAAACGTATCATCGTATTCCTCGCGCTTGCCGTACTAACGCTACGTGCCGGGGCACAAAACACCCGCGTTGGCAATGGCACACTGAACTTCTCTGTCCCGGATGCGCCGGCCTTTGCAATCCTCGGTGCTTCGCCGCCGAGCATTATCCGTCCGACGGCGACTCGTGAAGTGACGGCAGGTATTGCCGATCTCTTTCGTGGTGGCGGCGTTCTGCCGCAGAATCTGTTCGTGGAGTTTAGCCCGTGGTCGGTCATCGGCGCGAAGCTGACGTTCGACGAGTATCGCGAAAGTTCATTCGAACGGTTTTTGTACCGACTTCGGCTCTCGCTTGCGAGCCGGTCCACCGATCAGCAAACCGGTGCGTCGTACTCGAGCTGGGGGCTGCGTATGACCTTCGAAGATGAATCCGACCCACGGCTCGACGACACATTCGTAGCGACGATCCGCGGACTGATCGAACGCGACCTCTCGACGATCGACCCGACGAAACTGCGACCGCCGACATCCGGTACCGACTCCAATTGGTCCACGTCGCTGAGCGCCGACCAGCGGGCGTCGCTTGCATCGTCGGCAGTACTACTTTCGAAGGCACGGATTGCCCAGGCCGAGAAATCCTGGAATGCATCGATCTTCGAAGGCGGCATTGCATGTAGTTATCGCAATCCCGATTCGCTTGTCAAGCACGTGGTGATCGACCGTGCCGCACTCTGGCTGACAAAAACTTTTGCGCTCTCGAATTGGGGACAGGTGCTGCTCGGGACTGCACCGTGCATGATGCGCAGCAGCATGACCGGTGCGATGGACTCGGTGAATGCAACACTGTCGTCGCGATTTTACGGTGGTACGAATTCGGGCAAACTCTTTATCGAAGCACAGTGCGGCGTAACCGGACGGACAGGCGATAAACCTTCGGATTCGTTCGATCTTACAGGCGGAATTCGCATCGGCGGAGAGTATAATGTCACAGGCCCCCTCTGGCTGGAATTCGACCTCAGTGGCACCCGCGATTTTAAGACGGCAACCAATACGTATGTTGCACCGTCGATCAAAGTAAAATGGGGCAGTCTGCCTGGGTAAGAAGATCGGCAGAGATAATCGTCTAATCGACGTTCGTTTGGCACCGTAATTCCATATATTTGTAGCGTATTCACCATCATCAATCGAACTATGACGAAGCGAAGCCCGATCGCAGTTTTCTTTCTGAGTTATCTCACACTCGGTATATACATCATTGTATGGCGTGTCAAAACGAAGGGCGAGATGTGCCGCTTCGGCGCGGACATCCCGACATCGTGGTGCATGATCATTCCGATCGTCAATATCTGGTGGCTCTGGAAGTATGCCGGAGGGGTACAACAGATCACGAAGAATTCGCTTTCGCAAGCGGTGTCATTCATTTTGTTGTTCCTGCTCGGTGGTATAGGCGATGCGATCGTTCAGGATAGCTTCAACAAGGTCGATATTCAATCGGTCGTTCATCAGTAGTGCAGCGCTTGCCCCGAACGCCCAGCACAACCGCCTGTTCGGGAGTATGCGTTTGAGTCTTGCTGTTTGGAATTCTCCACCCCGATTCTTCATTTATAGCATCGGGAATGCGGTAAGCTATTGAGTCATTCGCCGACCGGCATCGCCCGGTAGGGAGGTTGTATTCGAGGTGGTGGGTCGCATGCTCTCGGGGGCTGCCGGCGTCATACCCTGAGCCTATCCCCTCGATTTGGTCAGTCATTGGAACAATGTATCCATGTTCAACTTGCGCTCGCACAGAGGTTGGTCTCCTTGGCTCGGTGCGGTAGCACTGTACTTCTTGTTGTTCGTATTGGCAGTGCTGGTCAATCTGCACGGACTCTCCGGGTCGTATTACTATGATGATTATTTGCGTGTGTTCAGCGACCCAAACTCAGCGCTTTGGCAAGGTTTCCTGCACGCGAACTACTTCGACAAGTTCTACCGTCCGCTCGAATCGATGGTGCTCGCCTTCGTTCAGATGCACTTTGGTTGGAATACCCTTCCGTTGCACCTGCTGAGCCTCTCGCTTCATACCTATCTTGCATGTTTGGTGAGCCATGTGCTTCGTCGCTGGAAGGTCCGTCCTGAGGTAGCGATCGGTGTAGCGGCGTACGTGATTGTCTCCCAGATGAGCACAGCCGCCGTCCTCGGCAACGATACACAATCGCAGATCACGGCGTCACTGTGTTCTGCCGGCGCGCTGTGGTTGTTGTATCGCCGGATGACCGAAGCCAGTGACACAGGTTGGCGATACGCCGGCAGCGTCGCGTGCTTCTTCCTTGCGCTGATTTCAAAAGAGACTTCGATCGGGCTCACGCTCAGCGTTGCATTTCTATCGTTCGTTCTGATGCGTGCAGACACAACAGTTCGACGGGTGCAGCGGACGATCGTGACGCTCGTTCCG
Organism: Bacteroidota bacterium; assembly: GCA_018266755.1. Classification (NCBI taxonomy): domain Bacteria; kingdom Pseudomonadati; phylum Bacteroidota; species Bacteroidota bacterium. The sequence goes on along the minus strand of JAFDZW010000002.1, from coordinate 280,250 downwards.
TACGGTATCGCGACGCTCGTGTACCTCGGACTGCGAGTGCATGCCGGAGCGGCTCTGCCGCAATATGGTACCCAGGACTACGCGTTCCGCTTCGGCGCGAACATTGTCGAGAACATCGGTGAGCTCGGCATCCAGAGTCTGTTGCCGATCTCGAGTATCGAGTTCGTACGCGCATTGCGATCGCATGCGTTCGACTATCTTGCGGTGTTCGCATTGTTCACGCTCGGTGCCTTCGCGATACTCGCCAGAGGTTTGGCCTACGATCAGCGCCGGGGCCGAACCCTTGTACTCGTTGGGATCCTGATTTGTAGTTGGTGTCCTGTGCTATTTCTGACACATCTCAACGAACCATATTCCTATAATGGCTTGCCGGTGATCGCCGTCTTGTGGGGGCTGTCATTCGAACAGCTACTGCGCCGGGGCTCGCGTATGTGGCGGGTGCTGGCGCTCGGAGCCATCCTTCCGCTGTTCGTGGGAAACGCTCTCGGCGTCGATCAGAAAGCGCGTGCGATGACAGCGCAGGGAAAGCGTGCCGACGTATTGCTAAAACAGGTCGTGCACGCCACGACGTCACTGCCACGAGGAGCCAATCTCGTCCTTGTCGATCCGTCGGAGAAGACATTCAAATACACCACCTTCCTTTTGCAGGGCTTTCGGGTGTTGGTTTGTGCAGATAGCATCATCCACTTTCTCTCCGGACGTCCGGACGTCTCGATCATCCACGTGCAAGATAGCACCGTCGCACGACTCCGAACATCTCCAACAACAATTTTCCTGACGTATGAACCTCGATCATTGACGCTCGTGCCCTACCCAATTCCGATCCGCCGGGAATTGACGGGCGAGTGAAAATACGTGCTTATATTAAATAGCTGCTCGATGAGCACCTACTGTGTCACGTCCAATAACTATTCTACTATATGCCTACAATGACCTCATACGCTCCCGGCAGTTTCTGCTGGTTCGAGCTTGCCACGAACGATGCCGCTGCCGCTAAATCATTTTATTCAAATATTTTCGGCTGGCAGTCGCACGACTCCCCGATGGGCGACGGCTCCGTCTATACCATGCTAATGAAAGACGGTGCGGACGTCGGCGCGCTCTACGGCCTTGACAAGACCCAACTCGAGCGCGGTGTTCCGCCGCATTGGAATCTCTACGTCTCGGTCGAGAATGTCGACGAGTCAACGGCGAAGGCGAAGTCGCTCGGTGGCAAAGCGATCATGGAGCCGTTCGATGTGATGGAGCATGGCCGGATGTCCGTCATTCAGGATCCCACCGGGGCAATGCTCTGTCTGTGGCAGCCGCGCGCCCACAAAGGCGCCGGCGTTATCGGCGAGAACAACGCCTTCTGTTGGTACGAGCTCTACACGAACGACCCGGAAGCCGCCAAAACATTCTACACGCAGCTCTTCGGTTGGGGGATCGGCGGCGATGCCAACTACACCGAATGGAAGAACGGCGACGTCGCGATGGGCGGAATGATGAAGATCATGCCGGAGTGGGGTAATGTTCCTCCGCATTGGATCGGGTATGTGATGGTCGATGATTGCGATGCGACCGTCGCGAAGATCAAAGCAAACGGCGGTAAGCTCTTCGTCGAACCGATGGACATCCCCAACATGGGCCGCTTCGCCGTCGGCGACGATCCGCAGGGAGCAGGGTTCGCAATATTTGCGCTTGCAAAACAATAACCAATGATTCAAAGCCCGTGGCACCGCGACGTGGTGTCACGGGCCTTTCTATAAGCGAGAATGACAACACCATACGAGATCAAAGACCTGGCTCCGCAACTGACGTTCGGCGTGACGCTGCATTCCGACAAAGCGAAATTCATGACGCTCTTCGACGTCTGGTTTCCGAAACTCTGGCAAGCCCTGACCGAAGCTGGGGGACAACCGCTCGGCGGCCCGTTCGCACGCTATCACAAGTGGACGGACGAAGAGGTCGTCATCGAACTTGCCGCACCTGTCGCCGCAGCGATTGCCGAGAGTGCCGACTTCAAAATGGGCAGTACGCCCGGCGGGAAGACGATCGTCTTCCAACACATCGGTCACTACAGCGGCTTGATGCAGACGTGGGCGGACATGATGGAGTGGGTCGCAAAGAACGGTTACGAGCTCGCATCCGGCGGCTGGGAGACCTACGTCACCGACCCACGCACCGAACCCGATAGCACGAAGTGGGTGACCGAGATTTATCAGCCGATCAAGTAGCATGGCGGATATTCTGCTGCGTCCGGTCGAAGAACACGAGGTCGATCACTTCTGGGATCTCCTGCAGGAGTATCTCGGCGAGGACAACGGACGCGTCTTCTCCGTACCGAAGAACGAAGACGGAAGTTACGAATATCCATACTTCGATCTGTACTTCCAGCAGCCGACACGATTTCCGTTCTATGTGCTCCAAGCGGAGGATATCATCGGGTTTGTGATGGTTCGCGAGCTTGCGGATGATTTCTATTACGTCGCGGAGTTCTATGTCAGGCCAGAGGCTCGTCGCGCAGGCGTTGGACGTGAGGCCATGGAGTGTGTCTTCTCAACATTCCCCGAGAAGCGGTGGCTCATCAGCGTGATCAGACAGAACGAACCCGCGCTCGCATTCTGGCTCGAGATCGCACGCGGAAGCGGAGTCCCCATCGAACTCGAGATCATCGATAAGTAGCGATTCAATTGGCCGACGGAATAATTTTCTGATCTAATCTCCTCTCATAAATCCCGTTTCTGGTTGGGGTAATTGGAATTATTCGTTCAATCGAAGCGTAACCAATCTATGAAGGAACTAATGAATGCGTGCCTCCTATCCCTCCTGTTTGTGTGTTGCTATAGCTCGGCATCGCGAGCTCAGGGAATTGCGCATCTACCGGATAATAGTTCTGTGGACACTATGTATGATATTCCCTATGCGCAACCTATAAGGATCAGGTACTATTTTCCAATTCACGCTCATTCCTATTTTAAAGTGTATCCAAACAATGGGGACCCATGGATAAATGAGGCGGGGATCACCGTATTCGGCATGAGTGCAGATCTACAGTTGCCGCAAGTTGATACACGTGTCGAGGGATATCAAGTGGATAGTGTCGTTACGTTCATCAATTACACTAAAAACCAAGCTGGTTCCCCGACAAGAATGCTTCGATTTGTACTCGACACTGTTACCCACCAACTGCGGCATGTGTTCGTGTTCTATACGTGGGGGGTGGACGGTGACTGGATGTCAGTATTTTTTGAGGAGGATTCTTTCCATGTTGACTCGATCCATTATTCAGAAATATGGAATCATCACCTTCTTGCCGAGGCGCAAGGTGCGGGGCTCCTTAGTACCTTGTCTGGGTTGGACTATGTGAGCAAGCTGCCCCATCTGGAGGGTGGAAATACATTCTACACATCCTACATGATCTTTATTTCGCCTCCAACCGACACTTCCGCTTGTTGGGTTTCAATTGATTTGGCAACCACCGATCTACGGTTTGGAGTACGACCGCTTGGGGAGAATGAGGAACAGTTCACGGTATACTATGACCCCCTTTCTGAGAGTATCCATGCCATCTTTCCAAGCGAAACGACGCAACGTGAGTTGGTCTTCTTCGACGCTCTTGGACGGAAAGTATCTTCGACAGAGATCGCTCCGTCGATGACCTCGTTAACACTGGGAAGAGGCTTCTTGCCTCGAGGTGTGTTTATATGTATGTTTGGACGTCAACGAGCCAAGTTTGTGGTGGAATAGGTTATTCCGTCCTCATGCGATGACAAATGTGCAGGTCCGTTTCAAGTTCAGTGGGGAGTCTATAGTCTATCTCTTAGCCATCATCCGCTCGGCGATTTGTTTGCCGAGTGCACGTGCATCCTGTGCAGGATCGAGCGCATACTGCTCGCGTTTCGGGCGCATCTTGTTCGGCGACGGAGCCGAGACGGTGGTGAGAAATCTGGTCCGTTCTTTCGGATCGACATAGGCAGGCGAATCGGTCGATAAATGTTCTTGCTTCGACCGCCATGCATGTTCGATGCCTTCTGCCGCAAGCATGACCAGATGATTTTCGCGATACTTGGAGTTGAGTTTGTCGAGTGTTCCCATCAACGCCTCGTGTTTTTTCAGCGAGCCTTCGTCGAACGAGAACGTTAGCTGCATTTTTTCGGCAGGGAACAGGTCTGTGAGGATAACACCAAGTTTTCGATACCGGTAGCCCGGCCGGTAGATCGATTCGAGCAGACGGTGCATGTGCGCGATCAGGTCCGGCGTATAGGCGGTAGGTTCGACGAGCGCATCGTTCACGCTGTTCGAATATTTTTCATCGTCGTTAAAGAGATTTGTATGTAGGAAGACACCGCCGACCCCGGCGATGAGTTTGTGTGCGCGCAAGGATTCGGCGGCCATGCTGGTAAAGAGTGCGGCCGCTTCCTTGAGTTCGTCGATCGAGGTCACATAATTGCCGAACGAGCGCGAACGCATGATCTGCTTTGGCGGCGTCAGGTTTGCTTCGACGCCGAAGCATGGAATGCCACGTAATTCCCACACCATCTTTAGCCCGCCGATGTGCAAGTGTTTCAGAACCCAGGCGTCCGGCTGGTTCATCAGTTCGAGTGCAGTACGAATGCCTTGGTCTGCAAGAAATGCGCCGAAGCGTCGGCCGACGCCCCACAGATCGCCCACGGGTAGTGTCTGCAAATATCCGGTGCGATGCTCTTCGCCGCAGATATTAAGTACTCCCTCGGGGAGCTGTCGTTTCTTGACGATTTCGGAAGCGACTTTCGTCAAGGTTTTGGTCTCGGCGATGCCGATCGAGACCGGAATGCCGACTTCATCGAGAATGCGTTTGCGCAAGGATGCGAGATATTGTTCGGGCTGTTTCCATTCGAGGCCGGTCATGTCGATAAACGCTTCGTCAACGGAGTAGACCTCCACTTCGGGCGAATAATCGTTCACGATCGCCATCACGCGCTCCGAAAGCTGCATATACAAATTGAAATTCGCACTGAAGCTGACGACCCGATGCTTCGCGATAATTTCTTTGTATTGATAGACCGGAGCTGCCATCGGAATACCGAGCGCTTTGGCCTCGTTCGAACGCGAGATCACCACGCCGTCATTATTCGACAGCACGATCACCGGACGCCCGTTCAGGCTCGGGTCCAGCGTTCGTTCGCAAGAGACATAGAAGTTATTACAATCGACGAGTGCAATCATCTCTGAACATGTAACCATTGGGCACCTACCGATGGGTTCCTCAGAGGAAGGCGCTAGAGAGTCGGCCTCGTCCGGAATGGCTTCGCCAACCGTGCTATAGTGGGCATAGGGGCAGTACAACTTCGGTCCGGCGGGTGTGTTATTGACTTAACGGCGGCTTTGCCCGGTCTGACTCAGACTCCAGGTATGCCACCAGATAACCATCTGAAAAATCAGTATGAAATTCTTTCCCCTTATCCTTTGTGCGGCGATAGCGAGTGTTTTCGGCATTACCCCGTCGGTTGCACAAACGACGTTCGTTCCCTTCGGTCTCGAAGGCCGGAATGTACGAGATGTGGTCATCATGCGCTCAGGCACCGTTCTCGCACTCGCTGACACCGGCTTTTACCGGCTTGAGGCGGATGCGCATTCCATCTGGGTGCGTACGAGGAAGTACGCCGATCCATACGGCGGTACCCCTGAAAATATTATCCCTATTTCCGACTCGGATGTGCGGACGTTTGCATATGACTTCATGGAGGTCTCGTCGGATACGGGTTCGACATGGGTACATCGCTCCTTAGGCGGGAAGTCGCTGAGGACGGTGGTCGTTGTCGGGGATTCCGTTCTGATCGCTGGCGACGGCAACGGGCTCTTGCGATCGACCGATCTCGGAACAACGTGGAAATCACTTGGCACTTCCAATGGCCTTTCGTCGGACTTCTTCGATATTGGTACGATCGGTCTTGGTTCAAAAGGTCGGGCGATCGCCGCTAACCAAGGGATCACCGGGGGATTGGCGTACACGACTGCGGATACAGGAAAGCACTGGAATCGGGTTCTCTCTGCCGGCACCGATATTGGCGCAGTGTGCATGATCAACCCGATCACATTCCTTGCCGCTGTCGGTACGAGCGTGAAACGAACGACGAATGGCGGAGGAAGCTGGAGTGCGGTGGGAAACCTGGATGGATTGCGATGCTCTGCCTTCTTGGTAATGGGTGATACGGTCTATGCCGGAACTGTGGGAAACGGTCTATGGGCTTCGTTCGACCGGGGTATAAGCTGGATCGCGTGGGGTGGACCGTCCCTCTCGAAGCGTACGATCACGCGGATCATATCGACGGCGGATGCACATGTGATCGTTGGGACTGACAGCGGTCTCTTTATGACTGCGCCCGAGGATGCAATAGTATCGTCGACTTCGAATAGCCGCGCGTTCTCGTGTTCAGTATACCCGAATCCGGCTCACTCGCAGGTTCGGATTGTTGTGCATTCACCAACGCCGGGTCCGGCGCAAGTGAAGATCGTCGATACGCGCGGAGTTGTTGTGACGATTCTGCCTGATATACGATCGGTTAGCGATGACCACATCTATGAATGGAATGCCGAGAAAATTGCGGCAGGGACATATTACTGCGTCGTCACCTGCAACGGGCAGATGACGACGAGTACAATACTACTTCAATAACTACTACCGGCGTATCTCGACACGACGAGATACGGAACGGGTCCCGTCAGATATTCGGAGAATATACGTGCCTGCGGCAAGGCCGGTGGCATTGAAACTCACCCGGTGCGAGGCCCCGTCTTCGACCTTGTCGACGATCGTTGCAACCCGCACACCAAGCAGATCGAAAAGCTCAAGCTGGATATGCGACGCGCGTGGCACCGAATACTCGATCGTTACGGCGTCGGAGAATGGGTTGGGCCGAACCGCATCCAGTGTCAGTTCTTGTGGGGCACTGGCTCCTGTCACTGCAAGGCTCGGCGCCGGGAATACGATCGTATCGAATGCGCGATTGCCTGCACAGTCGGTATACATAAAGTACACCGTCTCGCCGACAACCGGGATCTTCTGGTGCGCGGTGACGATGTGCTGTTGGATGTCTCCGTCACAGGGTTGAATGCCGGGTGCAATACTGACAGTAATATTCTGAGGATTGGTTTGCGGCGAGAATAACCACGCGATGGTGTCCATCCCCCGGTTGACAGAGCCCGCATCCTGGACAATCGTGTTCACCGTCATCGAGTCGCTCGACCATGCATGCGAGAATCTGGGCGCGATCGTGTCGGGTGCGACGTACGCATGACGCGTAAAGCAGAGCGTCGTATCGCTCGTGTGGCCGATGCAGTCGGTGAATGTAAATGTGACGCAGGCGCCGTAGGTCGAGTCGATCTGGCGGAAGAGGATGCGATGTGTGGCCAGATCGCCAACGCAGGCGGCGACGGGATCCAATGTGTCGACCTCGAAATGGGTCAGCGGTCCGCCGCTCTTGAGCACATATGAGATGGACTTCAGCCCTTTATCGCCCGGCCGGTCATCGTGAACGAGGATCGTATCGCTGCCAAGCGCGATGTCATGTGAGTGTACTTCGAAGCGCGGCGGCAGGGAATCGCTCGAAACGCATTCAAGCGTAATATTCTGGATGCATGTATCTCCGATGAAGCTGGAGAAGAGCGGCGGCCCGAGCGAGCTGGTGCCGCTGAATTTCAAACACGTTTGAATATCGCCGTTGCAATCTCCCATCGAGTCGGCTTTCACATAAAAGTCTTCGACCAAGACTTCATGCGGATTCAGGGTCGCCCCCGGAGTGGGTGGCTTTTGTTGCGATTTGCCGATCTTAATCAAGCCGGTGGAATCCCAAATGGACAACCGGTCGCATACGGTGAGGGTGAGATAGATACCGGTCGCAATGGCGGCATCGCTCGGGTTCAGGGTATAGAGTTCGACGTTGAAGGGAGAAGGGGTATACGAATGCTGCTTGCTGTCCCAGGCGATCCGGTGCGGGTAGAACATGAGTCCGAACATGTTTCCCACGCATTCTTCATACTCCGATGTGCCGTACGATGTCACTCCGCCGACCACTGTTTGTGTACCGTTGACAACGATCGGATTGAACTCGATGAGAAGCGCAGCATCAGTTCCGGGCCGCTTGCCGAGCAACGAATTGATATTTGCGGGCGGACCCATGATGTTCTGCGCGAGCGTGTACCAATCTCCGTTCGTGATACGCATCGGTATCGTGGTGCCGATCGTCCGGTTATCGAGATATCCCTGGCAGGCCAACCCCGGCTTATTCTGAGGCCCGGGTAGTGTATGCAGAAATCCGACATAGAACGGAGGCACCGCATTGCCGTACGTTCCTGGATATTGCTGCCATTGGTCGTAGTATCCGTAGCGATGCAATAGTACCGGCGCGTCGTTCGCGCTGGGCTGGTTCTTTTCGTTCGGGTCCGAAATGTCGAGATCGAGGAGCCATTGGCACTTGATAGTAGCGGTCTTGCCCTGCGCGAGCCCTTTGAAACTCCAGCGCATTGCGACCTGTCCGCTTTTGGTAAATGCTACGGGCCAGCAGTCCTGAATGATATCGACGCTATCTCGATTACGCCACACACAGCGAACGGTATCGCCTACTTTGATGAGCTGATTGGGCATCCCGAGTTGCTTCGTGTTCGCCGGGATCGGAGAAAGTACATTGTTATTGGTGTAGTAGTTACCGTTAATCTGTACCGTCAGAAAACTCTTGTCGTAAAAATTGAGGGATGCATCGAGTCCCACACGTCCGGGCGGGAGCATAACAAAGATCGAACCATCATTGCCCAAGATACGGCCGACGATGAAGTCGTTTGACGTCGTTACATCTTGTGCGTGTGCACCTTGGCCGGCGAACGACAGGACGAAAATAATCGCGGCGCAGAATGATATCGGATGCGCCGAATCGGGAATACGGAAGTGAGTAGAGGGCCGCAACATTGGAGTAGATGAAGTGTTGTATAATGAGCAGTAAATATACGCCTATTATTGCCGTTTCGTGCTCGAACCGCTGGAATCAAACCCTACTCGGTTCGTTTCCCTATGGAGCCCACACACAATGAATACACACATTCGCAACGGGGTTCTCTGTCTCGTGTTCGTTGCTTCGGTCTCGGTCGGTTCCTGTAGCAACGAGCAGCCGACGAATGCGGAGCCACGTATCGACTTCCAGCACCCGCTCGCACCGCCGGGACTTTCCAATATATATGTCGATGGTCAACCGGCAGCGTTCGCCGATAATTTTGATTATGCGGAATATTACGCCGGCGAGCCCATGACCGACGAGTTTAGTTATTATGTCGATCGGGGATTTCATTCAGTGTTCAACCTCGATCTGAATGCGGATACCGAATACCTGTCGTTGATGATTCTCAATGCCGAACCACGAGTCGGGTTCTACACCGTGCAGGATAGTGCCGTTGCCGAGGTCGCATCGATAAGTTACCGCCTGAGCGACACGATGACGAATATTCAAAAACAGGTCGTCGAATCGGGTTCATTGCAGATCACCAAGTTCGATACGGTCGCCGCCAGAGTGTCCGGTGTATTTCGTGTACGGGTGCGAACCAAGAACGGGAGCACGGTGCACACGATCGAAGGATCGTTCACCGATGTCTATCTGAAGTATGGTGAAGATGGCGGAGAAGTAATGTCGGCGGATATTTCTGGTACCGCCTGGCATTCGGCGTTCGACTCAGGTGAGTTCTATCACGCATTCGGTAATTCGCATTCACAGGGAGTGGACGAGCGGTATTTCTCGATCCAGATGTCGACACCCGAGGATACGACAACGGGGTACGAATCGTTCTCGATGCTCATACCCAAGCCGGTGACCGCAGGCAATTACGATCTTGAACCGGGCCGCGTTGTGTATCGAAAGTTCATGTATGATCGGAACATGGCGCGCTACGCGCTTGCGTTCTCGGACACCAACGATGCGGTGCTTCCGCACGCACTCTCCGTGAGCGATATGGATACGGTGCGCCGCAGGCTCAGCGGGAGTTTTGCATTCAGTATGCACGATGGCTCCGGCCGCTCTCCGATCTCGGTTCGTGCAGGCACATTCCGGCATTTATATTGGTGGTAGGGCTTCGAAGGGTATATGACATAAAAAACCCCTTGCCGGCAGCACAGTGGCAAGGGGTTTCCCTTTTTACCCAGTGAGAATATTGCTATTCTCATGTCTCCTCTTTCAGAGAGGACCAAACTTTTCGTACATTGATTACTTGGTGCTCGTCATAATGCTCGGTAAGTCGTCGCTTGTGGGCGGCAAGCAGGTCGCTCCGCGTGATGATCCCCAATAGAATGCTGGGATCTTTTCTGGAGACAACCGGGAGTCTTCCGACATCATGGGCAACCATGTGATCCGCTGCTTCACGCAGCGAACAATCTTCATATATACACACTGGGGGGCGTCGAATCAGCGACTCAACCACGCTGTCTTCCGGTATGCTGCTAGCGAAAAGATCGCGACGGGTAATGACACCCCGAAGTTTCCCATCATCGAGCACAGGAAATCCCTGATGCTCGGAGCCGGGCGTTCCGGCATTCATCCAAGCACGCACTTCACTAAGACTTTGCTTGGCTTCCAATATAACGGGATACCGAAGATTGAGTTCCCGTACCGAAATGCGGTCCAGGAAGTCCGCCTGGTAGTCGCTCGGAACCCGAACGCCGCGACGTTCGATCTTCTCGGTCATCAGTGTGCTCTTCATCATCGAGCTCGACACGACATACGCGGCGGAGCAGCCGCCGATCAGCGGGAGTAATCCGTGGGGTTGCTGTGTGGTCTCGAAGGCCATGACCACACTTGTCAGCAGTGCACGAGTCGCTCCGGCGAACAGCGCCGCCATCCCGACAAGGGCAGCCATCCGCAGATCGATCCCGCAATTCGGCAACAGCCACAGGGCGACGGCGCCACAGACCGTCCCGACACCGCTGCCGATCGTAAAGAGCGGCGCCATCGTGCCACCTGATGTACCGCTGCCAAGCGAGATAGCCCACGAGACGAACTTCATCGAGCACAAGAACAGCACCGCTTGTGTCGGGATCGAGTTCGCGAGTATATCGGTGATATTGTTGTAGCCGACGCCCAGCGTTCGCGGAGCAATGTACCCGCAAATGCCGACCGCAACAGCGCCGAGCGCCGGCCACCACATCCAATGGATCGGAAGTCGTTCGAACTGATCCTCGATCCAATACACGGCTTTCGTGACGAAGACGGAACAAACGCCGCAGACTAACCCGATAACGGCGTAGAGTGCAAGCGCTGTCACGGTCGGCTCGGCAACGGCCGGCATCGGGAATGCAGCCTCCGTTCCGACGAGTGCGACACGGCCAGCCGCGGCTGTGACGGCCGCTAAGGCGACGGGAATGATCGAAGTCGCTTTGTATTCGAAGAGCAGGAGTTCGACCGCCAATAGAACGGCTGCGATCGGTGTGCCGAAGATGGCAGTCATGCCGGCGGCGGCTCCGGCTGTAAGCAGAATTTTTCGTTCGTTTGCTGTCGACGGGAAGAGTTGCCCGAAGAATGACCCCAGTGCTCCGCCAGTGGCGATGATGGGGCCTTCGGCACCAAACGGGCCGCCGGTGCCGATCGCAACGGCACTCGAAACCGGCTTCAGAAACATCATCCACGGGTGAATGCGGCTTTGGTTCGAGAGGACTTGTTCCATCGCCTCGGGAATGCCGTGTCCGCGGATCGCACTCGATCCGTAGCGAGCCATCACGCCAACCACCAAACCGCCAAGTACGGGGACGAGCAGAACCCACCACCCTAAGGTATTACCGGCAGGGGATGTCGGGGTGAGCGAGAAACGCCCGAAGAAGGAAATGTTCGTAAAACAGGCGATGAGCGCTTGCAGACCCTGTGCTACAAGCACTGCGACGACTGCCAAAGCGACGCAGGCAAGCGTCAGGAAGAGGGATCGTTTATCAAACACCGACCGATCGCGGGGAAGGTCGATCGATTCCGGCGTTATCCCTGTGTCAGGGGGTACCGGGAGTGCACTGTTCGTGGGTGGTCGAAATATGTCTCCAGGGTCCATTCGTTCTATTTTTTAGGCGATCGTCGCTTCTTTTCCGGAGCAAAGACACCCTTGTCTGCAAAGAGCATTGGTGCTGGTTTGTCCGAATCAAGATGCAAAATCTGCAAGAATTCCTTAAACGTTGCGTCGAATTGCTTTCGGGAGCGTGGGTTCATTGCCTCCAGCGCATCGATCATCCATTCCTGCCGCGCGTGCGGAGCCTTCGCGACGATCTTACGACCTTTGTCGGTCAGGTTCAAGACAAGCTGACGAGCATCCTCTTTCGATCGATCTCGCTTGATCAATTTCTTTTCCACCAGCCGCTGCACGACCACGGAAACCGAGCTCTGATGCGTCAGGGTACGGTCCGCCAGATCGTTGAGTGACAAGTCTTCTTCCTCTTTGAGCTTTTGCAAGACAAAGAGTTGTGCTGCCGAAAGTCCAAGTTTTTTCTCCGAATCGCGCGATGCAACACGAAGCGCCTGCACAATGCGGCGGATCGAATTGACGAGATCGCGAGTCTCCTTGGTGACAGTGTGAGTCGTTTTTGCCATAGGGTTATATATGGTTACCCATATATTAGTGAATATAATACACCAAATGAGGGTGGTGTGTTCCGAAAGAACGTGATAATTCCGTGGCTAGGTGTCTAGTCGGGGGCCTAGGAGCACACAGACGCTCAAATATACGAAAAAATGGGAATGCTCACTTATGCCGTCCGCAGGCGGGAAATTAGCACGTCGCCGGCTTCCGTACGCTCGAAGCGGATTCTCCATGCCTTGTATGCCAGCGTGTATGAACCGTCGGATTCCAGAGCGATGCGTTTGTAGGGGTGGGGGCGTATATCGAAGCGAAGCATGCGGCGGACGTGACCGAGAATTGCTGTGCGTTCGGCTTCGGGTAGTTCATTCACTGCCGTGACGAACTCCGGATCGAATACGATCTCACGGACAGTGTCGTTTTGCGGCTCGGAATCGGCGACCCAGCCGGTTCGGGCGCCCGGAAATGCTTCAATTGTTGGAAGATAGGGCTTTATATCGAGAACAGGTGTGTGGTCGAGCATATCGACACCCTCGACAATGAGCGTGCGTCCGCGAATCTCGAGCAGCGTTACCAGCGACAACCCGATCGGGTTCGGCCGGTGGGGCGATCGAGTCGCAAATACACCACGCTTGACACTGGAGCGTGGAGGCAGGACTTTCGGTTTCCAGTTCGTATTCCGATCGAACAGATACACGAGCCAGATTTTTTCGAAGCCGCTGAGGTCAGCGAGCGCCTGTTCGAAATTATGTCCTTTGTCGAGCACCACTCGGCCGAGTGCGAACTCGCCATCTGCACCGGGTTGCCGCGGTGCGGTGTACTTCTCGTGAAATGGCGTGCGAATAACGCCGATCGGAGTAACGGAGTGTGGGGTCGACATTTAGTATTTCACCGAACAACCGTATGAGGTGGTCGTCGTTGTTGTGACCGGTTTGCCGGCAAGCAATGCATTCAGCGCTTCGCGGACATAATTTACATGGGCTGTCTGGCCGCCGTCGGTGGCACGATGATCGTCGATCGCACCCGAGTACCGAAGCACGCCCTGGTTGTCGATCACGAACATGTGCGGGGTGGTCTTGGCGCCATAGAGATGACCGACGGTGCCGGCGGTGTCGATCAGATTCCTAGTAGCATGCGTACCCCACTGCGCCAGCTGTTTCTTCGCGGCCGACGGAGCGAAATACTCGGGGTGATCGGTTCGCGTCGAGTTGATCGTCAGCCAGACCACTCCTTTGCCGGTGTATTCTTGTTGCAGAGCCTGCATATTCCCGCTGAGGTAGTGTCCTTTCGAGAATGGGCATCCTTCGTTGATCCATTCAAGCACGACGATCTTCCCTGTGAAGTCAGAGAGGTGCACCACGTTCCCGTCGAGGTCCGTAGCCGTGAATGCCGGTGCGGGGCTGCCAACCTCGACAACAGATGCGATCGCCGAAGAGGCGGCAATGAGGATCATGAATGCAGCAATGAATGCGCGCATAAAAATTCGATTATATGATACTCAAGAATACGGGGAAGAAGAACCTACTGTTTCGATACGGGAATCGAGACGTCGTACCCAGTCGTGCCGATCAGGGCAACGCCCGTAAGTTTCTCGAGCGGCGCACCCACTGTGCTTGGTTCGATGGTCATGACAACACCGTCGCTTGTTGCGTGGATGGAGTTATACTCGATCACCATATTCTCCTGGTCGTCGGGAAAGAAATCGGTGATCGTATCCGGCGCGGTCTGGAAAAACTTGATGAACACCTGGTATTTGTTATCCTTCGTGACGGAATACGTCGCGGCGCATTTATCGAGGTTGAACCCTGCGCCGGGCTGCGGCAGGCGGGCCGTCCATTTGTCCAGGAGTTTCTGGTCTTCTTTCGCCTGGATCGGGCTCAGAGAATCGAGGTCGAACGTAATCGTTGCTTCCGCGGGCAGACAGACGGATAGACACGCAAGCCAGTTGATCTTGAACGTCAGGCGGTGCGATGCCGCAGGCGATGTCGGCTTGACGCGCACGAGGAAGACCACGTCGTCTTCATATCCGTACGTGATGAGATCCTCCGAGACCATTTTATGCGGTGTCGGGAATTGCAGGGGGCCGATGGAATACTCGGGCGTATTCACCAGCGAAACGATCATTGCGGTACCGGCGTCGCCCGGAGTGCTCCAGTATGTATGCCAGCCGGGTTCGAGTTGGAGCCGGATGCCGAGTGTGAACGGTTTGCCGGGTGTAACGGCGCCGCTTACCAAAGAGAGATGCGACACCTGTTTCCCCTGGAAGACCTGCGCCTTCAGAGAAACGGTCACACAAAGTAGAAGTAGGACGAGAGCTGCCGATCGCATGCGTGTAAAGCGTTCAGAGGTATCTATACACACAGAAGCCCCATGATAATTCCGTATCAAGGGGCTTCTTCGTGTTTCTGTGTTCAAGAAATTCGTCAGTGTGCAATAAAGAGTCGTTTGGTAACGATCTGTCCGGCTGCGCCAATGCGGACGAGATACATCCCGTTCGCAAGCGAATTCGCGTCGATCATGACCGGATGTTCGCCTGCGTCAGCAGTCATTGAAACGATGGTTCGAACTGTGCGACCGAGCATATCGGTCAGGACAACGGAGAACGGCGAACGCTCTGTCGTTGTCACGACGAACGAACTTGCGGCAGATGCAGGATTGGCACTCAGCTCGGAGATCGTGAATGTCGTCCCAACGGTCGCCGGCACATCGGCGTGTGGAGTGACATATGCGCCTGGCGCATTCGACGAACCAGTGCGTGCGCTCCCTTCGAGATCAATCGAAATGCTATTCGAGAGCTCGCCCTGCGGTTCGACCGGCTTGCCGGGTAGGTCGTTCCAGGTGAAATCCGGTGCGGGGTACACGGTGGCACCGAGCAGGAAGCTACCCGTCGAAGGATGCAGATCGCCGAACATGGCGGAAGCGAGATCGGGCTCTTTGAGATTGAGCGTGTTCTCGGTCGTGATCGTCGTCTTGTTGCAGGTAGTGTTCGTATCCTGACATCCCGACGTATCGCTGAGGCCAAGCGGTTTATCGAGCGCACCATTGAAGATGACGTTGCCTTTGATCTGGATATCGTCGTCGGCAAGCGCCGGTTTCGGACAGGTTGCATGGGCCAACGCTTTGCGCGGACCCCACACGCCGAGCTCGGCATACTGTGTTTGCATCCCGGCAGGATTATAGAAGAGATTGTTATAGATGAAGAGATGCTTGTTCGGGATCCAGGCAGCATCGTCATCGGTGGAGTATGAGTGCAGCGTCCCCCATGCTCCGGCAGCGATCAGGTCACTGCAGGTGGACTTATCGCTCGCGCAGGTGCGTCGGCCCAGTCCGGCGACAAAGAGGTTGTCGGCCGATGCGCCACAATCGAAGAACGTATTAAATGCAACGAGCACATCGTAGCAACCCGATGCGATGAACGCTTCCTTCTTGCAATGCTCGAAGGTGTTGTTGTCCACGCGGATGTCATAGACATCGTAATGCAGCCACGGCGTCGTGAAGTCGTAGTCGAGGTACGTCACTCCACCAAGCAGCAGTCCGTTCTGCCCAGCATGCCGTATCTGGTTGCGCTCAAGATAGAGATATGCCGATCCGCTCGAAATGTTGAGCGCCGTCCCCGTAGTCGAATCGAGCGAAGAGCGAAGCATATGGCCATACTGCGATGCGCTCATATAGAGCAGAGCACCGCTGGAATGCTTCAGTGAACAATCTTCGATATAGCAATACTTCGAACCGGTAAAGGCGGCGGTATTCTGCGAGATCAGCGAATCGCTGGTGTTGAAGCCGTCGATCGAACAGTTCTTCAGATACACATGGTCGCAACGCGACGCACTGAACGCGTCCGCACCGCTTGCCGTGACGATGTTGACGCCGACCAAATAAAAGTATTGGCAGTCGCTGACCGACATGAACGGGAGAACGACCGTCCCGGGCCCACCCGATGCCATGAGGATGAGCGGGAATTTCGCCGTCCCTTGGTAACTCATGTACGACGTCGGCGAGACATCGCTCAAGTATGTCCCGGGCATGAGCATGATGCGGTAGCCGGTCGTCGTGAAGGTCGTGGTCGAGGGGACGTATGCCATCGCGACGTTCAGGGTCTTCAGAGCCTTCGTGCTGCTGGAACCGTCGTTGACGTCATTGCCGGCAACCGGATCGACCCAGATCTCTTTTACCGTGGGTGTTCCGATATTGTAATCGGTGTCTGCGTGGAGCGTTCGTGTGGTGAACAGTGTGGTGATCGCCAGCACCGTGCAGAGGGAAGTAATAATTCTGCGCATGGTGTATCCTTTAGCTATGATAGTATGAAGTAGTCCGTAACACAACTCTGTGGCCGAGTCGGGTGAGTGAATTCGACAGAACGAAAATACGTAGGGGGAACACATTGTCCTCAAATTATCTCCCCCCAATCGGCAGGATTTGATCATTCGATCGAGTGAGTAGTGGCTCCGTTTGAACGGTTACGCAGCGGTCATTCTTCGCTTCGCTCAGAATGACCATGCAATACTAACTACAGTCAAACGGAACCATTACCGTCGAGTAAAGGGGAAAATCAATTCGGCGGAAGCAATGTTGCCATCACACATTACTTTTAATAGGAGGCTCGTATGAGAAGGACCACGCTGATCGTATTATGCGCCATTCTATTCCCCCTTGTGCTTCGTGCCCAATCCACCTGTTGTAGCGCCCCGTCTTCGGCAACCGACCGTTTCGCTGCGTTTGCCGCAGATGCCGCGTTCGTTTCCGCCCATGCCGCGCCGTTGCCATACCGTGCGAACCCGACCGGGTGGATGGTCAATTTCGGTTGTTCCGATGGCCGCTCCGGTACCGGTTATTTCGTTCGCTCGGAAAGCCACCCGGAAGATGTGGTGATCGTTGTGCACGAGTGGTGGGGGCTCAACGATTATATCAAATCCGAAGCAGACCGTATCAATAATGAGCTCGGGGTGAGCGTTCTGGCCGTCGATCTCTATGACGGGAAGGTCGCAACGACGCCGGAAGATGCGGGGAAATATGTTCAGGCGATGAAGCCGGAACGTGCAGTCGCTATTCTTGGCGGTGCGATCAAATATCTCGGGACCGATTCGCGCATCGCGACTCTTGGCTGGTGTTTCGGCGGCGGGTGGTCGCATCAGGCTGCGCTGCTTGCAGGCAAACAGGCCGTTGGGTGCGTCATGTACTACGGTATGCCGGAGATGGATCAGGCGAAGCTCAAGGGGCTGAACTGTTCGGTGCTCGGTATCTTCGGAAAGAAAGATAAGTGGATCAATGCAAAGGTGATCGCCGATTTTCAGGCAGCGATGAAGAAAGCAGGCAAGAAGCTGACCGTGTTTAGCTACGATGCCGATCATGCATTTGCAAATCCGAGCAACCCTAACCACGACGAAAAGGCGACCGCCGATGCCTGGAAGCATACCGCAGCATATCTACGGTCGTCGTTTGGCTTGAAGTAATGACAATCGACGAACTCGCACACATCACCGCCGCAAACGGACTCGAACTCAGCGACAACCAGCGCGCCAAGCTTGAACGCTATGGCGCGCTGCTGCGTGAAGCCAATGCCGTGGTGAATCTGATCTCCCGCAAAGACGAGGAGAATATCCTTTCCAAGCATATCCTGCATTCGCTGACTCTCGCAATGCCGTCAGTAATCGGTTTCGCGATCCCGCCGAATGCAACCGTGTTCGACATCGGTACTGGCGGCGGTCTGCCAGGAATACCGCTCAAGATCGTCCGTGACGATCTGCGGATGGTGCTCTGCGATTCGATCGGCAAGAAGATCGCAGCGGTCGAGAAGATCGTGAACCAGCTCGCCCTTGCCGATGTCAACGCGATTGCACAGCGCTCCGAAGTTTTGGCTCAGAACGAGCAACACCGGCGTGCATACGATGTGGTCGTCTCTCGAGCGGTTGCACCGCTCGACGAGCTAATGAAATGGACTGCCGACCTTTTGAAGCCGGGCGGGACACTCCTTTCGCTCAAAGGTGGCGACCTCACGGAAGAAATCACGCGCACGAAGCGCCTGAAGGGTGTGGCCTCGATCGCAGAACGTGCGCTTGCACTTGTCGGATATGAGGATTTCGTGACGGAGGAAAAGAAAGTCGTCATCGTTAGAACCGTTGGCTAACGAGCCCAAGGAGTTACTATGAAGACTGTCTCATTCTGTTTCGCAACGCACAATCACCAGCCGATCGGCAATTTCGAGACCGTCTTCGAAGAGGCGTATGAACGCGCATACCGACCGTTCGTCGAGTTAGCCGCGAAGTTCAACATTCGGTTCTCTACACATTTCTCCGGGATACTGCTCGAATGGCTTGCGACCGCGCATCCCGAGCATATCGCACGGATGCGAGCGATGCATGCGGCCGGAACGCTCGAGTTGATCGGCGGCGGGTTCTACGAACCGATTCTCTCCGTCATTAGCGACCGGGATAAACACGCACAGCTGACGAAGCTTACCGAATATATTCGTTCGGAGATTGGAGCGAACGTCGATGGTCTGTGGTTGGCAGAGCGGGTCTGGGAGCAGCAGCTCTGTGGTCCGATCAAGCGTGCTGGGATGAACTATGTCATTCTCGATGACAGCCATTTCCGTGCTGCCGGACTTCCTGATGACGAACTCAACGGGTATTATCTCACCGAGGATCAAGGATACATGATCGCGGCATTCCCGATCTCGAAGGCACTTCGCTATACGATCCCGTTTCGACCCGTCGATGAAACCATCGCCGTACTTCGCGAACAGGCGAGCGAAACCGGTGGCACCATCGTCACCTTCGCCGACGACGGAGAGAAGTTCGGAGTGTGGCCCAAGACGTACGACCATGTGTACACCGACGGCTGGCTCGAGGAGTTTTTCGCGAAGCTTCACGAGAATCGTTCGTGGATCGTCATGCAACATTTCAGCGAGGCGCTGAAGCATCACCGGCCGAAGGGACGAATATATCTGCCGAATGTCAGTTATGCGGAGATGATGCAATGGGCTCTGCCGAGCGCCGAGGCAAACCGAGACTATGAGTCGTTTGTCCACGACCTCGAACAAGATCCCGACGAGTGGAAGCGGTATGGGCATTTTGTGCGCGGCGGTTTCTGGAGAAACTTCTTTGTAAAGTACCCGGAGTCGAATCATCTTCATAAACGTGCGGCGTTGCTCAGTGAGCGATTCGCCGTGCTTGACCTGTCGCGCTCGGATGTTCGGGCGGCATACTCCGACTTGCTTGCCGCGCAGTGTAACGATCCGTATTGGCACGGTGTCTTTGGCGGCATCTATCTGCCCAACCTTCGTCATGAAGTATACCGCCACTTGCTGGCTGCGGAGCGATATCTCGATGCACGCGAGGCATCGAAGATTCGTGCCACAGTCGTCGATCTCGATCGTGACGGCGTTGAGGATGTTGTATTGTCGAACACCGTATTTACGGTCGTGGTCGATCCTTCGCGAGGAGGATGCATCGGCGAACTTGCATTCAAACCCCGGGCATTCGAGCTTTCGAACTTCATTAACCGCAGACCCGAAGCGTATCATGACAAGCTCAAGCATGCGATCACCGCCGAGCAAGCCAAGGCGACGGCGTCGATTCACGACATCGTGCTTACCAAAGAGGAAGGGTTGCACGAACGGCTTGTCTACGACTGGTACCGTCACGGTTCGATGATCGAGCATTTTCTCTCGGACGATGCGACGGTAGGAGATTTGGTTACGCAGCAGTTTCTCGAGTACGGCGACTTTTTCCGTGCGCAGATGGCACCGCAAGTCACACACGACGGAAAGCGCGCATCGGTCACGTTCGACCACATGGGGAGCGTGCATGCACACGGAGAACCGCATTCCGTTCGGTTGCGCAAATCACTCGAGTTGGTGCATGACTCCAGCGAAATCGTCGTAGAGTATCTGCTTGAAAATCACAGTGGGTCGCAGCTCGATCTGCGGTTCGCAAGCGAATGGACGTTCGGCCTGCTTGCCGGCGATGCGCACGACCGCTATTTCGTGTTCCCGGATCGAATACTCGCGGAAGGGGAGAGAAAACTCTCGTCAGTCGGCGAAGTCGCGGACGTATCGGCAGTATCGCTTGTCGATGAGTGGGGCGGCTATCGAATCGACCTCGCAAGTGCAACGCCGGTAACCGTTTGGCGTGCCCCGATCGAGACGATTGCTTCGAGCGAGGCGGGCTTCGAACGTGTGTATCAGGGCTCGATTGTGTTTTTGGTGCAGAGAATTGCCCTTTCTCCCGGGGATTCGCGGAGCCTACAGCTGCGCATCCGTGTTAGCGAATTATAGGCTAACTTCATGCGCAGCACGCTTCTGATCGCATTCCTGCTCCTTTCTTCCGTGTCCGTCCGGGCGCAGGAACGGCTCGCACTTGCCACCGATTCACTTCCGCATGCGATTACGAGCGCCCCTGCCCCACAGCCCGATCTGAACTCGATGCAGCCCGGAGTACGGTTCGTGCCCGGCGAGATCAACTGGCCGCGCTTCGGAATCGCAAGCGGTATTCTGGCAACGTCGATCGTCGGACTTCACATTTTACAAAGCAATTCGTGGTGGGCGAACGACCGCCGTTCGTTTCATATCTACGACGACCCGGTCTATAAAGCAAACTTCGATAAGTTCGGTCACGTCTTCGGTGCGTATTACACTGCCCACTTCTTCGACGAAGCATTTTCCTGGAGCGGCATGGATAGCGCACAGGCAAATCTCGTCGGTGCGCTCTGCGGCGCGATGTACGAGTTTTATGTCGAGATCGAAGACGGCTATGCGCGCGATTGGGGCTTCTCGCCCGGCGATGCAACCGGCGACCTCGTCGGCGCGACGTTCTATCTGCTGCGCAACCGCATCGACTTTCTTCGCAATTTTCAGTATAAGTGGTTCTATTTCCCGAGTTATCAGGCGCTGCACGGAAGCGGCGACATTAGCGGGCAATCGGTCAACCCGATCGACGACTATGGCGGACAGTCGTATTGGATTACCGCCGACATCCACCGAATGTTGCCGGAAGGTGCAAAAGCATATTGGCCGAAGTGGTTGAACCTTGCGGTTGGATTCGGTGGGTATAATATCGGTAACGAAGCAACGAGTATTTCGGACCCGACCATTAAGCCGCAGGTAGCAACGTATATCGGTCTCGATTTCGACATGGAGAAGATGATCCCGGAATCCGACATCGGCTTCCTGAATTTCATCCGTCGCGGTCTCTCGTACTGGCATTTACCGGCGCCCGCATTTCGGTTGCATCCCGATCCGAAGTTCTATGTGCTCTTCCCGCTGCAAATGACGATCAAGTAAGGCTGAATCAATGAGTGTTCGCAGACCATCTCCGTCGCGCCGACGTACCGAACGAACGAGTAACTCGGCACGTAAGCCGATCTCCGTGATCGTGCCGACGCTTAACGAGGAGAAATTGCTTGCCGGATGTCTGGACCAGTTTACGAGCGAGCTTCGAGAACGCTTCGGCCTTGAACTTGTCGTGAGCGACGGCGGATCGACCGACAACACCGTCGGTATTGCGATGGCCTACGCAGACACGCTCGTCGTGCATGATGCACACTATCGTCAGACGATCTCCGAAGGCCGCAACCGTGGCGCGGCCGCAGCAAGCGGCTCCATCCTCGTCTTTCTCAATGCCGATACCCGGCTTGCAGACCCCAAGATATTCTTCGAGCGGATCGCGATCCGTTTCTCGCTCGATCCGTCGCTTGCGGCGCTTGCAACCCGCGTAGAGGTGTTCCCCGAAGAACGCCGCATTGTCGACAAGCTCTTTCATCGGTTCTTCAATGCATACGTTCATTTCCTGAATATGCTTGGTATCGGTGCCGGACGAGGGGAGTGTCAGATCGTTCGTCGCGCGGTCTTCAACGGCGTCGGCGGATACGATGTCAACTTCCCCGCGGGGGAGGATTTCGATCTGTACAATCGCATCTCCCGATTCGGGAATGTGGTCTTCGATTCGAGGTTGCTCGTGTACGAATCACCTCGTCGTTACCGCAAGTATGGGTACGCTCGTGTATATCGCGATTGGGTCAGAAACGGTCTTCGAACGTTCTTCTCGCGCAAAGCGGCGAGCGAGGTGTGGGAAGAAGTCAGGTAACGCGAGTTCGTCGGTCAGAACTTCGCGAAGACACGGAATTGCAATTCGAACTGCGTCGATTGTGAGAGGCCAAGGCCGAATGCCGGGCCGGCCGTCAGGTCAAGACCGAAGTCGGTGTTCGGTCCGCCCGGGGTACTCGTGATGCCGATCATCGGTGCCAGAATGCTCGCCGAATGAATACCGGTCGAGGCGGTTGCTGTGGTGGCCGAGTAAATACCGTAAAATCCGAGCTTCACGACCGGTGACACAACACCGTCGAAGAGTTTGACCGGCGAATAGCCAAGCTGCAAGCCGAGCGACTTCGGCGATTTGAAGATCTGCGAGAAGTTTGTCGGCGCGTCGTAGGTCAGGTACGGCACGCTCGTCGAGTACATCACGCCATACGATACATCAAGGCTCAGGGCTGGGAAGGCCGATTCGACGCCGGCGAACAGATTCATCCCGCTGATCGCGCCGAAGCCCAGACCGCCACGGATACGAAGACCGGAGATGTTATCTTTATTCGCATCGACGATCTTCTTGAGCGCTTCTTTTTCTCCGCGCTCCTTCTTGAGTGTTTCGTTGAGCAGTTCGGTCCGCACTTGCGCGGCTTCGACGGCATGGTTCAGATCGGCAAGTAATTGCTGCGTATTTACTTTCTTGCCGCCGACTTCGAGCGTATCGGCATCGACCATTGCAACGCCGTGACCGACGATCACCGGCTCGCTCTTGTCAAAGCTCTTGGTCTCGGTGAAGAGGACGGCGTTCGTTGCCGGATCGGTGGCCGTCAGGCGGTAGCGGTAGGTGCCGTTCGGAAATTGTTTGACGTCATGTTCCGCGAGGTAATCGGCTGGCGGTACGACGGAGTCGATTACGTGAAGCGGATGGTTCGGATCGACGACCGAAAGAAGATCGAGTTGTACATGAGCCTGTTCGGCGATCGTGTAGGGGATCGATACGGTCGACGAGATCGACGAGACATTTGCCTTGCCGAGCGAGAAGTTCAGGCGTTCGCCGTTGAGCAGAATGTCCTCTTTGAAATGCTGTGCGAAATCTTCGTAGAAGTTGAGCGTCGAACCGTCGTCGAGGCGGACGATGAAGTGCTTGTTATCGTTGCCGGAGGTTTCGAGGCGCAGGCGGACGGGCTCACCGAGTTTCAGGGTGAACTCCTTGGCGTACCGCTCGAACGGCACTTTGTTGTCGGTTCGGTTCGATTCGATCGCGCGCTGCAATACGCAATAGAACGAGATCGAATCGGTGCGGCCGACATTCATCGGTTTCGGAAGCGGCAGAAGACCGATATAGACGGTATAGGATGCTTCGTCACCCGTGAGTACTTTCGTAAGGTTGCTGACGATCGGCAGTGAAAGCGGCGTGCGGGCGGAGCCGACGAAATACATGACCGAACGCGATGCGCTGGGCATCACCGTATCGCTCAGGCGTCGGCCTTCCGGCGAATAGGTCATGTACCGCGGCAACAGATTGAAGCTCGATTCGTGCAGTACGACCTCGCCGGTCGGCGCATCGGTACGAACGTAGTTGGCTTCGACTCTCAGATGCTCGGGCATCAGCGCCGGGCCGTACTGCTGACGCAGCCGATCGAGGCGGTCGTGCATGAGGTCGTCGATCGAGCGCAGAAACTCGGTCGGGTCGGCTTTGCCGCGGGTCGGTTGGTCGGGGGCGTCGCGATGGGTGGGTTGTGAACGAACCGTCTGCCCAAAAAGCATGACAATAGCCACAAGTACCGAAGTACCTGCGGCTATTGTCATACGGCTTCGTGAGATCAATTCATTCACCATAACAAACTTCTACACTGCCATCCGTTGCTCGCCACCACGGACATTCCGAGCGGACAAGCGACGCGAGGGACTGCGTAACGATCAGAGTTGATCCTGCGACGTGATCACGACGGCCTGCGTCGCCTTGATCAGCTTCGCATAGCGGTGCGAGGCCATCGCTGCAGCCGGATCCTTCTCTTCGGCCGGGGCCGGAGTCGTCTGCGTTGCAACGGTGGTTGCAGGCGGGGTCTGTGCGTTCGTGTTCACCTGATTGTTCTGCATTGCCGCGATCTGCGCCGTTTGTGTGTGGCTCGGAGCATGTTCGCGTTTCATGACGGCCGGGGCCGTCTGGGTCGATGCAGTCGGTTCGGCGACCGAGGAGGCATTCGGTGCCGGCGTCGTTACGATCTGAGCAGAAGAAGCAGGTGCGCTTGGCGCATTCGCAGCGACTTCGACAACTTGCTGGCCTTGATGGCCGATGACCCAGCCGAAGATCGCGAACACGACGAGCGCGAGCGCATACGCCGAGCGGCGGGCCCAGAGCGACTTCGTGCGAACGACGGTCGTCGAACCCGGAATCGGCGAAGCCATCGGGGCGCGTTCCGGCATACGAACGGTCTTGCGGCTGCGCGAGATCTCGCCTGCGAGCGTTGCGCGCACACGCGAATCGACTGCCTTCGGCAGTGCGAATCGGCGGTCGCCGCGGCTGCGCGAAAATGCGGCGTCGAGCGCCGTAAATTCTGCAGCGGCAGTTGCCAGCTCGGGCGATGCCTTCATCGAGGCTTCCACCTCGGCAGCAGGCGTGAGCGTCAGCTCGCCGTCAAGCCAGGCGACGATGTGTTCGTCCGTGATGTTGGGAGTCGGTTTATTCATTGTCGTCATCCTCTTCCTTTGCCGTAGGAGCAGAGCTCCCGGCAGCATATTCTGCACCCAGAATTGGGTACAACACTTTACGTAATCGCTTCTTTGCCCTGAAGACTCGTATACGAATCGTCGAGAGCGATGTTCCTGTCAGCTTCCCGATCTCTTCGTAGGTCAGCCCTTCGTACTCCGAGAGCATGAGCGCTTCGCGGTAGGTCTCGGGCAGTTCGGCGATGGCTTTCAGCAGCAGATCGGTCTGTTCCTTTGCCGAAAGCTGTTCGAGCGGATCGTCGCCGCGGCTGAAGTGTGCGCCGCGTTCGAGTGCTTCGTCTTCGCTGACGAGATCCGGGTCGATCGAGCCGTTGGTCGAGTGCAAATTCCGCAGGCCGCGTTTCTTCGAGCTGAGGCAGGTATTACGGGTAACCGTAAAGATCCATGCCCTGAATTCGCCGTGACGGAAGCTGTTGCGATATTGCGAGACCCTCAGGAATATCTCCTGAAACGTATCCTCGACAAGCTCTTCGGTCAGTCCGGCCGAAAGCAGTACCCGGGCACAGTAGGAGTAGACACTGGCGCGGTAACGCTCGTAGAGGATAAAGAAGGCTTTGTCGTCGCCGTCTTGATACTTGCGGAAATATTCCTCGTCGTTGATCGGGTCCCGGCTGTCAATGAACGAATCGGTGAAACTCTTGGCGACATGGGGTTTCTTCTTGAGTTGCCCATTCGCAAAGAAGCGCGACGCTTCGGGTGGCTCGGCAGAGAAGTCCTCGGCCAGCGCGCCAGACGTCGTGCCCGGTTCGGGTTCACCACCCTCCAGGCTCAACTCGTCGTCTAAACCACGTATGGGATACTCCTCAGCAGGCACTGACACATCCTCCGGTTCGTCCTCATCAATCACGCCGGACAACTCCGGACTGCGACCGATGCTCCCTCTGCGTGGTGTAGTTTCAGACGCTTTGCTATAAGAACTTTGCGTCCGCTAATTAATTACACCCGAGAGGCGTGGAAACCCTATTTTACCGCAATTTTTGGATAACAACGCATTCATGAACGCGCAATCCCTAAGAATGTTTACAAGTGGGTAAACGGGGGGTGAGATTTTGCGTCCAAGCATTCTCAAAATGCTCGTTTCTATTTGAACGTTCCGAAGCCGATGGGTCGTGACAATCGCTCTCGGTGTCGGATGGTTCGGTTCGGACCGTAACGATCTGGAGGCAGTAGGTGCCCGTAATATTATCTTCTCGAGGAGCCGCAGTATCTTCAATCCAGTAGGACGGACTCTTAGTCCGTCCCGTTTCGGTCTGTACGAACTATTGAGGTAACCCCGAAGGGATTCTTCGCTTCGCTCAGAATGACAGGTGGGGTAAGGGGAGACTGCGGCTTTGCCGCATTGAGTCCGGCAGGACGGCCACAGGCGTAGCCCACGAATTCATTCGTGGGCGGGGGGTGGGGGCAGGACCGAATATTCGTGGTTGCCGAAAGGGGACGGACTAAGAGTCCGTCCTACTTGCTTGGGCAAGGTTGAGACACAACCACCGTACCGACTGTTACGAAACTGATCGCATTAATAGAGCACATGGCGACGCGTAACGCATCTACATCAACGGAACGGTTGGAGAACGACCTCGAGTCGTCGCTTCGGCCGAAGCAATTCGACGAATTCGTCGGGCAGCCGGGTATTGTCGAAAATCTTCGGATCTTCATCCAAGCGGCGAAGCAACGTGGCGAAGCGCTCGATCATGCGCTCTTTACCGGTCCGCCGGGACTTGGCAAGACGACGCTTGCGAATATCATCGCCAGCGAAATGGGTTCGTCGATCAAGACGACGTCCGGCCCCGTGCTCGAACGCCCGGGCGATCTGGCCGGCCTGCTGACAAATCTCGAAGAAGGCGATGTGCTCTTCATCGACGAGATTCACCGGCTCTCTGCAGCAGTTGAAGAGTACTTGTACTCGGCGATGGAGGATTACACGCTCGATATCATGATCGACTCCGGTCCGGCGGCACGCTCGGTCCAGATCGAGCTAAAGCCGTTCACGCTGGTCGGCGCGACGACCCGTGCGGGTCTTCTCTCGGCGCCGCTTCGCTCTCGTTTCGGCATTACGAACCGGTTGGATTATTACGACGCGAAAACACTCCAGCAGATCATCGAGCGCAGCGCCCGTATCATCGGCGTCGAGATCGAGCACGAGGGATCGCTCGAGTTGGCGCGCCGATCACGAGGCACGCCGCGTATTGCGAACAGATTGTTACATCGCACTCGCGACTTTGCACAGGTCAAAGGAAGTGGCAAGATCACCCGAGAGATCGCACTTGTCGCGCTGACGGCATTGGAAGTGGATGAACACGGTCTCGACGAAATGGACAAGCGCATCCTGCTTGCGATCATCGAGAAGTTCGGCGGCGGACCCGTCGGCGTCGGGACGATCGCTGTCAGTGTCGGCGAAGAGCCTGGGACCATCGAAGAAGTCTACGAGCCGTTCTTGATACAGGAAGGCTTCATCAAGCGCACGCCGCGCGGCCGCGAAGTGACCGAGCTCGCCTACCGCCACTTCGGCATCGACCCGAAACGCAATGCAGACCTCTTCGGAACACTGTGATGGGGCTACTTCGGGTTGTAGAACACAACCCTGCATTGCGGAGTGGTTTGAATACCGAGCGTATCGAACTGCAATAGGGTGACATTTTTCGAATATGACCCGTCCCAACGTTCACTATCGCTATAGCTCAGTCCGACAGAGCGCCACAGGTTAGGATCATTCATGACGAACGATACAGAGTCGTCGTGAATGGCTTCGAGTGAAAGCTTCGGTACTCTGATACTCAGATACGACATTCGGTAATTATCGGGATCCGGCGACTGCGATGATGACGAACCAGCCAAGACCGATACAAAGCACGTCAGATCGGACACGCCACCGGATGCACTACCGCAGGTGCCGCGGATCAACGATCGATCGGAACAGTAAGTGTCTTCCGAACCGCCGCCCGTCGTGAGGTTCAGGATTCGATAGCAGGATTTCATGGAAAACTCGGAGTCCTGCCAATCGATCGAATACGACGTATCGTAGTTCTCAAATCGGTATAGCCGTTCTGACCAGATATCGTTCGAGGCGCCAGGATCGAAACTGCTTTGTATTACACCGTACCGAACAAGCGTACTTGCAGTCATATAGACGCGAACCTTCGTCATCGGACGCAAATAGGAAACGAGATCGGCACCGACCGGCCCCGAGCTGCCAACGATCGTATTGTCGCATCCGGCTGCGAGCAGCGATATGGCTGCAATCATTGCCCACCGATATTGAGGTCTCATGGATATGCAACACGGTTGTATGTGAAAAGTAGCGGACTGCAGGGACGAAGCGAAGCGGCTTCGTGTTTTAAAGATTACATTAAGCCCCGTATTCCAATGAAAGGCACTCCGTTAACCGAGAAAACCTATTCGTATATCGTCGATCTCTTTGCGCGAGAAGAGGTGATGCTGCTCGAATTAATGCAGCATCGCGCGACCGAACGCGGCGTCCCGCCGATCATGATCTCCGAAGAGCAGGCGAAGTTCATCGGATTCTTTCTCAAAGCGATGAATGCAACACGTGTACTTGACGTCGGGACGCTCTTCGGCTACAGCGCCGCGATCATGGCGCGTGCGATCGGTGCAGGCGGCGAAGTCGTCACGCTGGAGTTCGAATCGCTGCATGCCGCCGTTGCTCGCGATAATTTTAAGCATTTGAATCTTACCAATATTCAACTGCTGCACGGGCCGGCACTCGACCACATGAAGACCATGCCCGACAATTACTTCGATTTTATTCTCATCGATGCGGACAAACCGAATTACGTCAACTACCTCAAGGAAGCGCTCCGCCTGGTTCGCAACGGTGGTGTGATTGCGGGCGACAATGCGCTTGCCTGGGGCAAGATCGCGGATAAGGATTTGCCGACGACGGACCCCGACTTCGTCAGCGCCACAGCGATGCAACAGTTCAACGCCGAGTTCGCAGCGCTGAAGAACGTCTTCGGATGCATCGTTCCGGTCGGCGACGGGATGGCGATGGGGATCGTCACGAAGTAACCTTGAGTATCACACTCTGAGAGAGAGTATAGATCGAACGAAAGAAGTTGTTGAATTACGTACATAGTGACACGATCACAACCTGTATTGATCGTAACATCGGATCACAATGGAATTTGGGAAAGTAGAAACATCGCTTCTTGAGAGTGTGAATTTCCGGCTTCCGCCGGATCCTCAGTCGTCTCGAAGCGTACTTGCGGCAGCGAAGAAGAAACGGCCGAAGAAGCCGATCGTGAAAGTTGGCGGTGCGAAATGGGGTCGCAAGGATTGGATCAATAAGATCTATCCGAAGGGGACGAAAGAAGCGAATTTCCTCGAGGTGTATGCGAGCATGTTCGAGACGATCGAAATGAACTCGCTATTTTATCGGATACAACCTTCCTCGGTTGTCGAAAAATGGACCACGAAAGTCGGACCGAATTTCACCTTCTGCCCGAAGTTCTACCAGGGTATTACCCATATCAAACGACTCAAGGATGCCGAAGAGTGGACGAATGCATTTCTGAATTCAATTTCCGGATTCGGAAAACATATCGGACCGTCATTCATTCAATTGTCGGATAATTTCGGTCCGAAAAATTTCGATATTCTTTCGGCCTATCTCTCGTCGTTGCCAACGGACCTCGATGTGTTTCTGGAGGTTCGTCATAAGGATTGGTTTCTTCCCGAACACACCGAGCGGTTATTTGCTTTGTTGCGGGAGCGGAACCAGGGGTGGGTAATCACCGACACCTCCGGCCGCCGAGATTGCTTGCACATGCAACTGCCGGTGCCGAGGGCGTTCATTCGGTATGTGGGGAATAATTTACATCCGACGGACTTTACCCGAATCGACGAATGGGCCGAACGCACACGCGAATGGCTCGATCAGGGCATGCATTCGGTATATTTTTTTGTTCATCAGCACGACGAGTTATATGCTCCGGAATTGCTGCACTATAGTACGAAGCGGTTCAATGAAGTATGCGGGGCCACCATGCCCGTCCCGAAGCTTCTGACCGAATCCATGTCACTGTTTTAGAAATGACTGACCAAGCCAACCCCACGAATACACGCATTGCTCTCATCTTCACCGGCGGTACGATCTCGGTAACGACCGACAAGAACGCCGGCCCTGTGCCAAATCTCAAAGGCAGCGAGATACTCGACCGTATCCCCGAGATCGGGAAATACTTGCCGCATGTGGAGATCAGTGTGTTCGATTTTGCAATCTTGCCCGGACCGCACATGTCGCCGGCAATGATGACAACGCTGGCCGATTTCACCAGCGCGGTGCTCGAAAGTTGCGACGGCGTGGTGATCACACACGGCACCGATTCGCTTGAAGAAAGCGCGTACTTCCTCGACCTGGCGCTCGACACACCGAAGCCTGTGGTCTTCACCGGTGCGATGCATCACTCGATGGATGCCGGGTGGGACGGCGCTCGGAATTTGATCGATGCGATCGGCGTGGCCTCGAGCGAGAAGTATCGCGGCGAAGGAGTACTGGTCGTGATGAACGGCGAGATCGACGCCGCACAGTCGGTAACGAAATCACATACGACACGAACGGATACGTTCAAGTCGCTCGACTTCGGTCCGCTCGGCACGGTGAACATCCTCGGCTCTGCACCGCCGGAGAAACGTCGAGTAGCTCACAAGCGGGTCCACATCCCACTGACGGAAGACGGTGAACTTCCGCGGGTCGAACTCTTCAAGACCTATGCCGGCATGGACGACCAACTCTTCGCCTACGCATTGGAGAAAGGTGTCAACGGTATCGTCGTCGAAGCAATGGGGCAGGGCAACGTCCCGCCGGGTGCACTCAACGGTATCGCCCGGGCCTGTGAACGGAAGATCCCGGTCGTCATCGTCTCCCGCTGCCCGAGCGGAGCGGTACGACCGTACTATGCATACGAAGGTGCGGGCAGAGAGCTTGAACGATTGGGCTGCCTGTTCGCACCGTACCTCAACGGACAGAAAGCCCGGCTAAAGCTTATGCTGGCGCTTGCTGCGAACTACAATGCCGAGGCGCTGTCGCAGCTCTTCATGCTTGATTAGTCCGTAAACAACACAGGCGGCCATCGGCCGCCTGTAGAACAACGTGTTTATTGTCAGATAGACGCTGCTACTTCTTTGCAGTGGATTTTCCTCCGGCGGCTGTGTTCGACGCTTGATTGCCAAGCTGACGAACGTACTGCGCCAGCGGCGCGAATTCATCTTCTTTGATGGTGCCTTCCCATGTCGGCATCTTCGTACCGGGGTTGAGCTTCGACGGGTTCTTGATCCAGGCGATGAGCTCTTCATCGGAGTGATACTTCCTGCACGCCTTGGTCAGGTCGCACATCCCGATGCCGTTCTGGCCGTGACAGGCGTAGCATGCATACTTATAGTACACCTTCGCACCTTCCGACGGATCGGCATTGACATACTTCAACTCCGTATTGCGGTTGACGACGTTCTGCTGCACCGGCACGGTCTTGAGATACTCGAAGATGCAGACGATCTCGGAATCGGTCAGCTCCGGGAAGCGGGCCATCGGGTAACGCAGCGCCCGGTTGTCGGGGCGAATGCCGTCGCGCAATGCCCGAAGGAATGTCTCCTTCGACCACTTGCCGATCCCATGTTCCGGGCTCATGGTGATGTTCGCCGTGTAGATCGGCTTGCCCATCGCGTCGTTCATCTCGTTGCCACCGCCGAAATAGCCGACCGACTTCTCCGGTACCATTTCGTCGTTGGTCTTGAAGTCGGCGCTGTGGCACTGATAACAACCGATCACACCTGTCGCCCAGTATTTGCCGACCGCCACCGCATTGTTCGCCGGCGGATTCGGGATCTCGGTCGTGGGGTATGGCAACGGCTTGAAGACGAAATTGCCGAGGAACAGCGCAAGCATCGATGGCTCTTCGGCCGTATCCATCGCCGGATGCGGAGCGACGAGCGAATCGTCCGAACGCAGGTAGGCGATCACCGACTGCAGATCTTCTTCCGAGACGTTCGGGAATTTCGGCATATACGGCGGCACATACTCATTATTCTTATGAATGCCGGTGCGCAAGAAATAGAGGATTTCGCCATCGCTCCACGAGCCGATGCCATTCGTCTTGTCGTTGGTAATATTATGTGAATAGATCTTGCCGAAGACGGCAGGCATCTCCGGCAGATAATGCCCGGTGAGCCGATTGGTTGACGGATTGTAATGGCAATCGTAGCAGAGTAGATGCACGATCTTCGCGCCGCGTGCTATGCGATCCGGGCTGGATTGCACATGGATGTTCGGACGATGGAGATCGGCCTCGCTGAACTTCGGGAAGCCGTGCATCTTCAGATACCCGAGAAAGCCGAGTATCAGAATAACCACGCAACCCAGGACGATCCCCAGGATCTTGAAGAATTTTTTCATCGGTTGTGGGTGAATGATGTGAATGACATCTCGAATACACGTAATGCAATGCCTCGGATGTCAGTGATTGCAATTCCTTGTTCGGAATTACGGTTGTTGTGAGCGATTCAGAATGTTGCTAATATACGGATGTGGGTATATGGAATACAAACCGATGAGTTACAGGAAGGTCAAATTTTTTGTAAGTCGTTGTTAAACAAACGAATATTGCTGACCAAAAGCGACGGTCAGATCTTTGCGTGCGGTTCCGTTTGCCCCCATCAGGGCTATTCGATGGAGAACGGGCTCGTCTTCGACAAGGAGATCACGTGTACCGAACACAGCTGGACCTTCTCGCTCGAGAACGGTCAACTCACCTTCCCGGGAAGCGGACCGCGTATTCCGGTCTATCCCATTCGAGTAGTAGAGGGGCGTGTCGAAGTGGACGTTTCGGAATAAGAGTCGGGTGCGTTCGCAAACGATTGCTCCCATACATTGTTTAAAGACCCGCCCTCGACCGTTGTGGTCGGGCAAGAAGGAAACCACTTAATGATCTCACTTGACCGAGTTCGCGGCCTCTACGATATGCCGCTGTTGCAACTCATCTCTGAAGCGAACCGCATCCACTCGGAGCATCATGGCTTTGAAGATATCCAACTCTGCACGCTGCTGTCGGTGAAGACCGGCGGATGTCCGGAGGATTGCGCCTACTGCCCGCAATCGGCCCGCTACGATACCGACGTCGATGCCCAGAAGATGCTTGATCATGCAACCGTAATGGACGCAGCGACCCGGGCAAAAGAAGCCGGCTCTACTCGCTTCTGTATGGGGGCTGCATGGCGCGAAGTGCGCGACGGTAAGGACTTCGATGCCGTGCTCGAGATGGTCCGCGACGTGAAGAATCTCGGCATGGAAGTGTGTACCACGCTCGGCATGGTCAACGCCGATCAGGCACGCAGACTAAAAGAAGCAGGACTCACGGCGTACAATCACAACCTCGATACATCGGAAGGCTTCTACGGTTCGATCATCCATACCCGGACGTATGACGATCGCTTGGATACGCTACGCAACGTTCAGTCGAACGGCATCTCGGTCTGCTGTGGCGGTATCATCGGCATGGGAGAGAGTGCCGACGACCGCGTCGGTTTCTTGCACACGCTCGCCAATCTCGATCCGCAACCCGAGAGCGTGCCGATCAACGCACTCGTTCCGGTCGAAGGCACGCCGCTTGCCGACATGCCGCCGCTCGATCCGCTGGAGTTTGTCAGAGTTATCGCCTGCGCACGCATCCTCATGCCGCGCGCACGAGTGCGGCTGAGCGCCGGCCGGCTCTCGCTCACGCGCGAGGCGCAGACGCTTGCATTCCTTGCCGGCGCGAACTCGATCTTCACGGGCGAGAAGCTACTCACCACTCCGAACCCCGGCACGAACGAGGATGCCGATCTGCTTGCGACACTCGGCGTGAAGCCGACCGTCCCGTATTCGACCGAGTTCTCGCTCACTGCGTAACTCTGCGATGCCGTCATCGCAGGATGTAATCCGGCGCCTGGACTCCGAACTTCGCTCGCTCGAAGCGAAGGAGCGCAAGCGCACGCTACGTCCGGCAGAAGGCATCGACTTTACTTCCAACGATTATCTCGCGCTCACCCATAGCGGCGAGCTTCGCACCCGCGTGATCGCGGAGCTTTCGAAGGGCAAGATCCCGCTCGGCTCCGGCGGTTCGCGTTTGCTTCGCGGCAATCACGAGTGGCACGAAGAGGCCGAGGTGTACTTTGCGGCGTGGCAAGGCACAGAGGCTTCGCTGTTCTTCACATCGGGATACGCAGCGAACATGGCCGTGCTCACGGCGATACCGACGCGCCGCGACGTGATCATCTACGATACGTTCGTTCATGCGAGTATTAAGGAAGGGATACACGCAAGCTTTGCGACAAAGCGGACCTTCGAGCATAACTCCATTGAGT
Organism: Bacteroidota bacterium; assembly: GCA_018266755.1. NCBI lineage: Bacteria > Pseudomonadati > Bacteroidota > Bacteroidota bacterium. Next base: position 245,599 of record JAFDZW010000002.1, on the reverse strand, counting down.
CGCTCATCTCGGCGCTCGACGCTTCCGCCGGTGCGGATGCAGTGTTCGTCGTCGTCGAGAGTCTATACTCGATGGACGGCGACGAGGCACCGCTTGACGAACTCGCACGGCTCTCACGCGAACGCGGCTTCGCGCTTATCGTGGATGAAGCCCATGCGACCGGTCTCTTCGGCGGCGAGGGCAGAGGATTAATCGACGAGCGCGGCGTTCGTTCGGATGTCTTTGCAAGCGTGCACCCCTGCGGCAAAGCGCTTGCCGGTGCCGGTGCGTTCGTCTGCGGGAGCGATACGGTCAAGAGCTACCTGCTCAATCGCGCACGCACGATGATCTTCACGACGGCGCTTCCTCCGATCGTCGCGTACACGCTGACGCAGGCGATCGAAATTCTTCGGCACGATCCTGTGCGCCTTTGTCGAGTCTTTGAACATGCAGCCTACGTACGTGAGCGACTAACGCCTGCACTCAAGCGATGGACCGTGTATCCCGGTCGCTCGCCGATCATTCCGCTCGTCGTTGGGATGGATGCAGAGTCGGTTGCAGTGGCGGAAGAACTGCATGCGCGAGGCATGGATGTGCGGCCCATTCGCCCGCCGACCGTTGCCGAAGGAAGCGCTCGCTTTCGGTTGACCGTGAATTCCGAGCATACGAAGGCAGAGCTCGATCTGCTCTGCGATTCGCTCATTCAACTTGAACAACAGTTTTCAGAGTGAAGAAGCAATTTGTCATCGCCGGTACCGACACGAACATTGGCAAGACGATTCTGTCGTCATTGCTGATGTGCGGGTTCGACGATCTCTCGTACTGGAAGCCCGTTCAGTCGGGGCTGGAGGATGAAACAGATACTGACGTTGTGCGTGAATTGTCAGGTTGTGCCGACGATCGCATCATCGGCGAAGCGTATCGATTGAACCAGCCGCTTTCACCGCATCTCTCGGCGCGACTCGATGGAGTAACGATCGATACGAGCAGGTTAGTGGTACCGGAGCGTTCGCCGCTTGTCATCGAGCTTGCAGGAGGATTGCTCGTGCCGATCACCGACGATGTGTTGCAGATCGATATCGTCAAGCGATGGAACCTGCCCGTGATCCTCGCAACGCGCTCATCGCTCGGGACGATCAATCACTCGCTGCTTTCGATCGAAGCGATGCGAAGCCGAGGCATCGAGATCGCGGGCTTCGTGCCGATCGGGGAGCACAACCCGGAGAACGAGCGGGCGGTGGAGAGAATGGGACGAATAAAACTGATAGGGCGGATAGGTCGTATCGGTCAGATCGACCGCGCCAGCCTGGAGCATGAATTTCAGACACACTTCACACCGCTTCGCACACTCCTGCAATGAACGCACCACTCTGGCAATCGTGGGACTCCGAGTTCGTCTGGCACCCGTACACCCAGATGCAGCTTGTGCCGGATGCCGTGCCCGTCGAGCGTGCTGAAGGCTCATACCTGTATCTATCGGATGGCCGAAAGATCTTCGATGGCATCTCATCTTGGTGGGTGACGCTCCATGGCCATGCACAACCGAGGATCGCTGCAGCCATCGGCGCGCAAGCGGCAAAGATGGAACAGGTGATCTTTGCCGGTTTCACGCATGAACCCGCTGCCACGCTTGCAAAGCGACTCGTCGAGCGCATGCCGCGCGGACTCGCGAAGCTGTTTCTCAGCGACAATGGCTCGACAGCCGTGGAAGTCGCGCTGAAGATGTCGCTGCAATACTGGCAACTTCGCGGCGAAACACGGACGACATTTCTCGCACTCGAGGACGCATACCACGGGGATACGTTTGGTGCAATGGCAGCAAGCGCACGCAGTGCGTTCACGGCGGCGTTCGATCCGCTGCTCTTCGATGTTGTTCGCTTGCCGTTTCCAGCACCACCGTTTGCAGGCAATGACTACTCGGACGCCGAGCATCGCTTCCTCAACGATCTGGGCCGACACTGCAAACTCTCGAAGCCGGCCGCGTTCATCTTCGAACCGCTCTTACTCGGTGCGGGCGGGATGCGTATGTGGCGGGCCGAAGTACTGCGCGAGGCGGTGACGATCGCGCGCGAGGCCGGTGTGCTAACAATTGCAGATGAAGTGCTCACAGGCTTCGGTCGAACCGGTACGTTTGTGGCGTGCGAACAGGCCGGTGTCTCGCCCGATATGATGACGCTTTCAAAAGGCATCACGGGCGGCTTCCTTCCGCTCGGCGCAACGCTCTGCACCCGCGAGATCTTCGATGCATTCTTAAGCGACGACCGCAAAAAGACATTCTTTCACGGCCACAGCTACACCGGTAACCCGATCAGTTGTGCTGCTGCCGTTGCATCGCTCGACGTCTTCGATAGCGAGCCGGTGTTCGATCGCATCGCCGCCATCGGCGCTGTCCACTCCGAGCGTATGAGACCGCTCGCTGCGAAGCTTGGCTATGCAAGCCGCATGTTGGGGACGGTGGCCGTCATGGAGCCGAACAATGCCGAAGGATATCTGAGCATGAACTCGCTTGATCTCTCGAAGCGCGCACTCGCCGAAGGCCTGCTCATTCGTCCGCTCGGCGATACGATCTACTTCTTGCCGCCATACTCCACACGTGCGGAAGATATGCACATGGCCTATGACGTGCTTGAACGCCTCCTGACAACAACGTCATTCTGAGCAAAGCGAAGAATCTCTTCGGACATGGCTCAAACGTTCGTTCTTGCCTTAAGGGATTCTTCGCTTCTGCTCCTATGGTCGCAGAAGAATGCTCAGAATGACATAGTTATTCTGCTCGGAACCCTCCCGCCTCAATATCGTTAACTTCGGCGCGTGAAGAACCCAGTACTCGATATCACCGAACCATTGCTCTTTGCTGTCGGCCAGATCGCAGATCAGGCCGGTGTCGAGGCATATGTCGTCGGCGGATTCGTCCGCGACGTGCTGCTCTGTCGCGGCAACGACCGCGACATCGACATTACTGTCGTCGGCGATGGTGTTGCATTCGCCAAGCGGGTCGCTGCCGAGTTCGAAGGGGCACATGTCGTCGTGTACGAGAAATTCCGGACGGCGATGGTCGAGGTCGGCGAAGTGAAGCTTGAGTTCGTCGGTGCGCGAAAGGAATCGTATCGTTCGGCTTCGCGAAATCCGGTGACCGAAGCAGGCACGCTCGACGACGATCTCGCCAGGCGCGATTTCACCGTCAATGCTCTCGCCGCTTCGCTCAATACCGGTCACTTCGGTGAGATCGTAGATCTCTTCGGCGGACTTGACGATCTGAAGATGCGCATCCTCCGCACACCGCTCGATCCTGCAGTGACCTTCGAGGACGATCCGCTTCGCATGATGCGTGCCGCCCGTTTTGCCGCGCAGCTTGAGTTTATGGTCGTACCCGAAGCGCTCGATGCGATGCACCACATGCGCGAGCGCATCAAAATCGTCTCGCAGGAACGCACGAGCGACGAGTTCGTGAAGATCATGGCTTCGGCACGGCCGAGCCTCGGTATCAATATCCTCTATGAAACGGGACTGCTCGACTTCGTCTTCCCGGAGATCGCCCGCCTCGCCGGTGTTGATCTGATGATGGTCGGCGTGCAGGAGTTCGCGCATAAAGATGTGTTCAAGCACACGATGCGCGTTGTCGACAACGCAGCCGAGATGACGAACAATGTCTGGCTCCGCTTCGCCGCGCTCTTGCACGATGTCGCCAAGCCGAAGACGAAGTCGTTCAAAGATGGCTACGGTTGGACGTTCTATGCGCACGATGTGATCGGCGCGCGGTGGGTCGAGAAGATCTTCCGCCGGATGAAGCTTCCGCTCGATGCCGCGAAGTACGTCGAGAAACTGGTTCGCCTGCACATGCGGCCGATGGCGCTGGTGGACGAAGGCGTGACCGATAGCGCGGTGCGGCGTGTACTCTTCGAAGCAGGCGACGACATCGAGGATCTGATGACGCTCTGTCGGGCGGATATCACGTCAAAGAACCCGCGCCTGATCAGCAAGTATCAGCGCAACTACGATCTTGTCTGGGAGAAGATGCAGGAGGTCGAGGCCAAAGACCAGATGCGTGCATTCCAGTCGCCGGTGCGCGGCGAGGAGATCATGAAGATCACCGGCCTGCCACCGTCGAAAACCATCGGTGTACTGAAGGATGAGATCGAGAACGCCATCCTCGACGGCATCATCGCGAATGATTACGAGGCCGCGAAAGCATACCTGATGCAGATCAAGGATGAGATCGTTGCAGCAAATCCGTTGACGCCGCGCGAAGCAGCGCGACGACAGAGCCTTGAGACCTCCGATCCTTCGTAACCCAACGGAACCCGAGCACCTATCGCCAGATGTTCACTCATTGGAGGATCTGATGTATGTTGACGAAAGCTGAACTCGATCGCATGAGCGTGGACGAGCGGATCGAACTCGCTTGGGCGCTCTGGGATAGCATTGAGACAGACCCACAATTTGCTAAACTCACAAACGCTCAACAGCAAGAGCTTGCACGTAGGTTGGAGGCGTCGATGAACACCGACAAGCCTCGTCGACCGTGGCGGGAAGTGATCGACGAGATAGAGGCGCGGCTCGGGAATGTTCCTGTTACACATTGAGGAATTTGCCGAACGTGAGATCCTTCATGCCGCCGAATGGTATGAAGATCGTTCACATGGACTAGGTCTACGCTTCACAGCCGAGGTTCGCGTGCTTCTTGGGTTGATCGAACAGAGTCCGTTGCGATTCCCAAAGGTTGAGGGTTCTGTGCGTCGGGCCCATCTGCGTCGTTTCCCGTATTCTCTGTTGTATTATGTTCTTGCCGACCGAATTGTCGTGATCGCGTGTTATCACGATGCTCGGGATCCCGAGCCATTTATCGAAACCCGCACATGATCCAACGCTACACCCGCCCGGAAATGGGCGCTATCTGGACCGACGAGAACCGTTTCAAGATCTGGCTCGAGATCGAGCTCCTGGCCTGCGAAAAACAGGAAGAACTCGGCATCATCCCGAACGGGACGACCGCCGGCATTCGCACGAAGGCCAAGTTCGATACTGCGCGCGTCCTTGAGATCGAGGAGCAGACGAAGCATGACGTCATCGCGTTTCTGACGAACGTCGCCGAATATGTCGGTCCCGACTCCCGATTCATCCATCTTGGGATGACGTCGAGCGACGTCGTGGACACAGCGTTCTCCGTCCAGTGTAAACAAGCGGGCGAGCGTATCCTCACGGGGATCGACGCGCTCATCACCGCGCTTGGCAAACGCGCACTCGAGCATAAGCTAACGCCGTGCATCGGCCGCACACACGGCATCCACGCCGAGCCGACCACATTCGGACTGAAGCTCGCCGTGTTCTACGCCGAGATGAAACGCTGCCGCGAGCGTATGGCTCATGCCGTTGCGACGATTTCGGCAGGCAAGATATCCGGCGCTGTCGGCACGTTCGAGCATCTCGATCCGTCTGTCGAAGAGTACGTCTGTAGCAAGCTCGGCCTGACGCCCGCACCGATCTCGACGCAGATCATCCAACGCGACCGCCATGCGGAGTACTTCACCACTCTCGCTCTCGTTGGTGCCAGCCTCGAAAAGCTTGCGATCGAATTGCGCCACTTGCAGCGCACGGAGGTTCGCGAAGCGGAGGAGTTCTTCTCGAAAGGGCAGAAGGGTTCGTCGGCCATGCCGCATAAGCGCAATCCGATCACGATGGAGCGTGTCACGGGTCTTGCCCGATTGCTGCGTGGGTATGCTGCGACGGCAATGGAGAATGTTGCCCTGTGGCACGAGCGCGATATCAGCCACAGCTCGACCGAGCGCGTGATGGGACCCGACGCGACGATCACGCTCGATTACATGCTGCATCTGATGACGAAGACCGTCGAGACGATGTACATCTACCCCGAAGCAATGAAGCGCAATCTCGACCTCACCCGAGGCCTCGTCTTTTCTCAGCCCGTGTTGCTGCTTCTGGCCAAGAGTGGCCTCACGCGGGAGGAAAGCTACTCCATCGTTCAGCGTAATGCAATGAAAGTATGGGAGTTGGCGGCGGAAGGGAAGGACCCGCACATCACGTTCCGCTCGCTGCTCGAGGCCGATCCGGACATCTCCGGCCGCATTTCGAAGGAGCTGCTCGACAAGGCGTTCGACCCGATGGCCGCGCTTCGCCACGTCGATACGATCTTCAAGCGGGTAGGGCTGAATTAGACGTGGGAGTCTCGGGCGAAGGCTGAGCGAAACGAATAACAAATTCACTCTTCATCAGTCATTCTTCGCTCGTGCAAGGTCGGAACTACCACTTACAGCGAACGGGTTACATCGCTACGAACTCGGACTTCCCCAGAGTCCGGTACAGTTACAGAGGATACTGAGTTTCTCCCCACGAGAGGGACATCGCGATTTTCACCATATAGTTCACAAACGGATATGAAACTACGAAATCAGATCTTGATGCTTGCTTCGACGGCTCTGCTCGGCAGTGCGTTCCTGTCAAGCTGCACCACCGAAAACACGGTGACCCCGTCGACCGACTCTCGTACTCGTGTCGCCAGTGCGTCCGGTACGGATACAAAGATGACCATTACGGGGCTGCAGAAGAACCAGTTATATGTGTTTAGTGTCAACGGCGTCGGTGTGACAAAAATCCTCGCCGTCAATGCGGCCGACGAAAGCTCGATCACAGTGCTTTGGACCCGCGATCCCCTCGATCATACGCCGGACACTGTGAATTATAAGACTGTCGAGCAGGTCACAAACACTGATCCCGTTAGCGGCGCAACTGCGATCACCTGGGCAACGGCGACGAAGGCAAGTAATCTGACGATCTATGAAACGGCCGATAACACCTCGGGCCACGGAAGCGGCTTGATCCTTGGTGACGGCACCACTCGCGTCGGATCCGTTCTGGGTGCCGATGCAACGAAGCTCGATCTCGTCCTTGCGTCGAATAGCGGTATTACGTTGCCGTTCCTTTCGTTGGTAGCTCCTTCGGTTTCGTCTCTTACAGGAATCACGGGTGGCCGTCAGACGGTATTCGATACGAATATCTACCAGATCACGGGCGATGCGTCGGACCAACATTTCAGTTCGACGATTGCCGGGACCTTCCCGACATCGGGTTCACTGATCGCAAACCAGTTCGATATTCCGGATGGTGACTTCAAGGGTACGTCGATCGTTCTCTTGGTGTACACAGCCGATGGTCATTATTCACGTGTCGAGATCATCCCGCAAACCAATCCGTCCGACCCGTCGAAGTCATTGCTGTGGAAGGATGTTGCAATCGCGACCGCTCCGTATTCCGTTCGCGCGATCGTCGTGAATGCGTGGTACCAGCCGACAGTCGGTTGGGGTTATGTCGGTCGTCCGACGGAGATCCGTCGCGGTACGAACGATGCGCCGGTTCACGCGCACATCGTCCGCCAATAACGAATCGACGCTCCATCGTTTCGAACGGGTATGCCACGTACATGTGGCATACCCGTTTCTTTTTGCCCAGAATGAAAGAAACTGTGAGGGTATCTTTTGCATTGTACAGAAGAATGAGATCGCTTATTGCATTGGTGCTCGTCATCTCGGGCCTGTCGTTCGTGGGTTGCCTCAGTGAGGGCGATGTGCCGCCCGTGGTCGTACCCCGAAATACGTATCAGCCGTCGACCGTCTATTATCGCTCGATCGATCAGAGTACACTCCAAGTACGATGGACACGATCGGTTAGCGATACGCAGTTGAATTTCAAGGGCTATTATGTTCTGCTGTATGCATCCGTCGCCGATACGTCCGGCAAAGCGAATGATGTCGGCAGTTTTGACAGCACCTATGGTACTCCCGATACGGCGACAGTGTATAAAGATCCGGTTTCGGGGTATCTCGACACGAGTTGCGTCTTCACGACCGCAACGGCGAAGAATGCTTTCAAAGGACCCGGCCGTTATACGGCGGAAGTATGGGGTGTGCGATACCCACCGCAGTCCAAACCCGATTCTCTCGTACGGTCGCTTGTATTCACGGCCCTGAGTTTTTATAATGATCCCGAACCTGTTGCCGCTCCTGCCGCTGCGTATGCATCGAGTGGGTTTGGGGCTACTTCGGTGAATCTCTTTTGGCCGCGAAGTGCCTCGGAGAAGAACCCGGGTTTTGCCGGGTATATTATTCGCTATATCGATACGATCAAGCAGAGCGGTGCGAAGCTTGTGTACTTGCAGCGGGTAGAGAAATCCAGCGATTCATTGAAGTCTGTCCCTCGAGCGATTGTTTCCGTGCCGGTGAATCCGCAAACGCTGACATTCCGAGAATATCCGTATCGGTTCTGGATCAAAGCGATCCGCAAGGATTCTGTCGAGAGCGACGACTCCATCTCGATCACCTGGAGCGGCGCCGAACGAATTGCTCAGACGACCGTTCGGCTCGATACCGGTGTGTTTGTCGGACAAGTGAATACTTCGTTCGCGGTCGCACAAGGACCGCTGACGAATCCGAGCATCGAGTTCAGCTTCCATTACGACGGTACTAATCTTTCGGTCACCGGGCTAAACGGTACGAAGTTTGCGACGCAGACAGATACCGTCGCGCTTGATCTGGCATATTTCGCCGCACCGTTCACGGATGCCGACTTCAGCGAGACATCACTAACACTGCCCAAACCGATATTGACCGGACCGACGTTCTACGCGCTGCTGCCCGGCGGAAACCGGGTGCGGGTTCAACTCGTCAGCAATAGCAATGGCGTTGTGGTCGATCCCGTGGCAGGTACCGTATCGTTCTTTGCAAGCTTTCAGCCGGGATTCACAGGCTGGCCGTTCTTCTAACGAGTGTCTACTCCGAGTATTACCATGCAGCCGCAACATCAACAACCAACCAGCAACGAACAAGGTCACCTCGGGGAGGAGGAGGCGTGCAAATATCTCAGCGACCAAGGGTATCGCATCATTAAGCGTAACTTCCATTACGGTAAAATAGGGGAAATCGATATCGTCGCCATGGATGGTGATCAACTCGTATTCGTCGAAGTCAAAGCGCGAAGCAGGCAGACGTACGGGAAGCCGGAGGATTTTGTCGATGTCCGTAAACAGCGTCAGCTGAAGCGCGTTGCCGAAGGCTACTATCACATCAACAAGCTTGTCGATCAGGCCTGTCGATTTGATGTGGTGGCCGTCGATCTGATCGGTGCAGCGCCGGAGATTCGTCATATTAAGACGGCATTTTATTGAACGCAAGGTTGCGGGCCGACGATTGCCGGCGATGACACTAATTCTCACCGATCTGCATTCTCAATTCACGATTCACCGTTCGTACTTCATACATTCGCAGTGATCCGCTTCGAAGACGTCAGTATTCAATATCCGGGTAACGAGCATTTCTCGTTGCACGGCTTGTCGTTCTCGGTCGAGAAAGGCGAACTGGTCGTGCTTTCCGCACCGACCGGGGCGGGGAAGTCTTCAATCCTGAAATTGCTCACTGCCCAACTGAAACCCGCTTCTGGAAGGATCTTCGTCGGCGAGACGGAGGTAAGTTCGCTTCGCGGAGCGAAGATCGCTGCGTATCGTCGCCGGATCGGTTGCGTCTTTCAGGATTTGAGCCTGCTCGAGGAAAAGACCATCTACGAAAATGTTGCGTTCGCGCTTGAGGTTCAGGGCATTACCAAGCGCGCAAAGATCGATCCGCTCGTGATGAACGTGCTCGATCGCGTGGGGCTTACATCGCTCGCAGGTCAATTCCCGTATGCGCTTTCGCTCGGCGAACGCCAGCGAGCGGCCATCGCACGGGCAATCGTCACCGAACCGCTCGTATTGCTTGCCGATAACCCAACGTCGCAGCTCGACGCCGAAACAGCCGTTGGGATCTTTCGCATTCTTGCAAACGAACACCTTCGGGGAATGACGATCTTTCTGGCAACAACGAGAACGGTCCCGCTGCCGGCATTACCTTCGCAGACACGATATCTCGGATTGCGCGGCAGTGGCAGTGGGCTGAAGGTGATCGACCCCGCTCGTTCTGCGGTTGCCGTTGCCAACGAGTAGGGCACTCGTTTCGCCCGAATCTTTTAGGGACACCCGCCCGTATTCGGGTGTTACAAATCGGTATATGAGTAGCACACGCCTTCACGGATCGCTCAATGCCGCTGGCAAACGCTTTGCGCTCGTCGTCAGCCGGTTCAACTCGGAAGTAACCGAAGGGTTGCTCGCTGGGGCGTTCACGACGCTCGTCGGCGCCGGAGCGTCGGAATCGGACATTACGATCATCGAAACCCCGGGCGCATTCGAGATCCCGATCGCGCTCGAATGGCTGGCGCTCGGCGGTTCGTACGATGCACTTGTCGCGCTCGGTGCGGTGATTCAAGGCGAAACATCGCATTACGATCATATTTCGGAAGCGGCAATGCGAGGAATCCAGTCCGTCTCGCTCAAGTATGGCATCCCCATCGCGTGCGGAGTGCTCACGACATTTACCGACGAACAAGCTGTTGCCCGCAGCTCCGATACCGACGCCAACAAAGGCCGCGAAGCGGCACTTGCCGCGATCGAGATGGTAAACTTAAAACCGCTTTTGTGAACGTGAGGTCCATGTCCCAACGCTCGATCATTCTACTCATTCTGGCCGTCTTGTGCAGTACTGCCTCTCTCTCGCAGCCGCTGAAGCCGGGCGAGTGGCGTACCTATACCTCGATGACGAATGTCGCCGACATCCTCGTGAACCAGGATTCCTCGGAACTATGGGTTGCGACATCCGGAGGGCTGTACCGCGTCCCGCTTGCATCGGTTGACAACGCACATGTGACGGGCCTGCGAAATTCCGACGGGCTGCGCGATAACAGTTGCTCGGCGCTCGCACGTGGGCCGTCGGGAGATATCTTTGTCGGTGATAGCAGCGGCGGGATTAGTATCTTCCATCCATCGAGTGGGACGTTCGATATCGTGACTGACATCGCCTCAAGCTCACAATTCCCGCATCGTCAGATCAGCAAATTGCTCGTCGATGATAGCATATTGTATGTCTGCACCGGCTTCGGACTGAGCCTCTACGATCTCAAGAGCGGTGTGTTCACACAGACCGTTACTCGCTTCGGCAACTGGACGCTGCAGGATACTGTCTTCGACGTCACGATCGCAAACGATACGATCTATACAATCGTCAACGGTGCTGTCGCATATGCCCCAAGACATTCGTCGCAACTGAGCGCACCGTTCGCCTGGACGCTCGTCGATGCGCCTCAGGGAGTGAGCCTGCGTTCGATCACCTATTTCCACGGCAAGATCGTCGTTGGCTCGATGCAAGGGCTGTGGACGCTCAACGGTGACACACTCGCCTTTATCCCCGTGAAAGACTCCGTCTCGATCGCGCGGTTTGCACAAGATAAGCTTGGAAACGTACTCTATGCCGCCGACGCACGAGGAAATACATTGCTCTCGACAACCGATCTTGCTCAATTCACTGTCATCGCATTTCCCCGCAACTCGCTGCAAAAAACCGTCACCGCGCTTGCGGTCACCGCAAGCGGGGTTCGGATCAGCGGCTTTAATGGCGGTGGCATTACAATCGACGATGGTACGACGCCGATGATTGGTTTTTCGCCCGACGGTCCGTTGACTAACGATGTAACCGATTTGCAGTTCGCACAGGGTGGTCGTACGCTATACTCACTGTATGGGACGAACGGCCTTACACTCTTTCGTCCTGACGATGGTTCGTGGCAGCTTTTCCCGGCAAACAATGCGCCGCTGCCTCATGTTGGGTACACCCGGATCTTCTATGATTCCGTTCGTTCGACATTATGGGCTGGCGCATTCGGAGAAGGTCTATTTGCGTTCAAATTTTCTCCGTCCTTCAGTGTAACGCGATTTACCGATACAAATGGTTTTCCAATATTGTACCCGAGCACCGTCATCTCTCAACGTGCGAATCTTGACAATCAGGGAAACCTGCTCGTGCCGTTGTGGGCTGCGGATGGTCGGAGTTTGCTCATCAGTAAGGACGCGATCACATTCAATCCGGTCCAGCTTAATCCGCCCGGCGGTTGGCGGCCATACGGATCTGCCATTCAGGATCTTGATGGGTACTATTATGTCGCCACGCAGTCTTGGAATCAGCCGGAGGGCTTTGGGATCAGCGTTGTGATTCCGAGCGGGGGCGATACGAGTGTGACCTTAATTTATGGCGGGTCGGGTGGTCAACTTGCAAGCGGCAGCATCGATGCGATGGTGGTCGATCAGGATAACGGCCTATGGTGCGGGATGAACGTCGGTGTGCAGGTCGTGAGTCACTCGCGTGACTTCCAGACCGGCGCTCTCCAATTCCGCGCACGCACGCTGCGCTTCCTCGACCAGCAGATCGTCAGTTCGATTGCAGTCGATGGCGTCGGCAATAAATGGGTCGGTACACAGGATGGTGTCTTTGTCGTCTCGCCCGACGGCACCGATTCTCTGGCACACTTCACGACTGCGAATTCGCCACTGATCGACAACACCATCACGGCCATTGCGCTGGACGTGGCGACGGGCGAGGCGTATTTCTCGACACCGAAAGGAATTTCGCGGACCAGCTCCGTCTTCAAAGCAGGTGAACCCGATTATAAAACGATCCGGATCTACCCGAATCCGCTTGTGCAGGACGGCGATGATCCGGTATCGCTGACTGTGACCGGGATGAAGCAGGGTTCGTCGCTGCTTGTCCTCACACCTTCCGGAAGGCGTGTGGCGACGATCGATGCAACCCAACTCGGTTCAACCGTACGATGGAACTGTCGTGATGAGAATAATAAATTGCTGCCGAGCGGAGTGTATTTGGTCGGCGCAGTTTCGTCCGAGACCGATGTGACGGAATTCGGAATGACGAAATTTGTGTTGGTGCGAAAATAAGAGAGACAGGAAGAAGCAGATGCCAACGTATGATTATCGTTGCTCGGAGTGTTCGTTCGAACAAGAGATCTTCCAATCGATGAGCGAAGCTCCGTTGCATACATGCCCTAACTGCGGGAAGGAATCGTTCGCGCGCGTCATCTCGGGCGGCGCGGGAGTATTGTATAAAGGCGAAGGCTGGTACGTCACCGACTACAGCAAAAAATCGAGCGGCGGGAAAGAGAAGCCCGCAGCTTCCCCAGCACCTGCAACGACGCCGAAGTCCGGCGACTAACGTTTGCGCAGCAGATAGCCGTCCTGTTGTAAGTGGGGCGTCGACTCTCCCGGGAAATACGCTACTACCTCAAACCCTGTGCTCAGCCGCTCACGAACGTAACGCTCGCTTTCAAAGCTCGAGCAGACATTATGGCCCTCTTCGTTCACGTCGTACACCACCACCTCGCCAGCATCGTAGCGTTTGCGATCTTCCGGCAGCATCCGGTGCAAGAACTGCACGCCGTGCGTCGTGAAGTAGAGATACCCACCCGGTTGCAGCACCCTGCGCAGCTCATCAAGCCAGCGGTGTTGTAACGCCTCGGAGAGGTGCGTGAAGACCGAACGGGCGTAGATCAAGTCGAACGACTCGCTCTCGTAGGGCAGCGGCGGTTCGAGCGAGTTCTGTTTGAACTCGGCGAAACGGAGGTGCTCTTGGTCCCACTTGATCAGCTCGCCGTTATAGTCACAGCCATAGAGCCGGGCGCCCGTTCGTTCGCTCAAGTGCCGGATGAGGCGCCCACAGCCGCAGCCGAAATCGAGAATCGCCGTGCGCTCCGAAAGTTTGCAGCCATTCGCTTCGAGTTGGCGTGCGACGTGACCGACGATCAGCGCACCCGAATCGAGGAACACCTTCGCCCAACGATACCCGATCACGAAGAAGATGAGCCTGCCGGGAGGAACAGGCACGCCGGAGCTCGTTAGCCGCACACGAAGTTCGGTGGCGACCACCACTGGCGATAGACCGTTGACGAAGCTATAAACCACGCGGCCCGCTTTGAGCAGACCGAGGGCGCGCAAGAGGCGCTTGATGAGCGATCGCATGGGCTGAAAACGCAAACGCTGCCCGACACAGTTCGTGCCGCGGGCAGCGTTTGTTCGTAGATCTCGTGGGTGCCTCGGGCTTATGCCGCGGCGACGAGGGGTTTGCCGGACGGGTATTCCAGTCCGAGCTCGTTGTAGAGCTCCGCAAGATTGCGCGAGTTATAGTCCTTGCGGGTGATGGTTTTTCCCGTGCGCGAGAGGCGATTGAGCTCTTCGATCTTCTCTTCCTGAGCACGCTCGAAGCTCTCGGAGAGGGCTGATTGCAGCTTATCCTTCAGTGATTCTTTCATACGTATCCTTCTCCTCTATATTGAATGAACTCTGTAGAAAGTATATGAACAATCAACGAGCGCACGTGGTTTCTCAGAACCGATATTTCGGCACCAAACAGACTCTAACTTCAATCAAATGGACGCAACCGAGCGCAGCGAACGACTTCCGAAACCGACCAGAGGCGATATCCTCGAGCTTGAAACGGCCTCCGTTGCATTCGAAGGAAAAGCCGTCGCGCGACGCGAAGACGGCTATGTCGTCTTCGTCGAAGGTGCGCTCGCAAGCGAGCATGTGAAAGCCGAAGTCTTCAAAGCAAAAGGCCAGTTCGCTGAGGCGCGGTTGAAGGAGATATTGCGTCCGTCGCCCGATCGCCGCGAGGCCATCTGCAAACATTTCGGTACCTGCGGCGGCTGCGCGATCCTGCACATGAACTACAGCGCGCAGCTTGCGACGAAGACAGCGCAGGTGAAGGATGTGTTCGAGCGCATCGGCAAGATCGAGAGCCCTCCGGTGCTTGCTGCCATCGGCGCGAGTGAGCACGAGTATCATTATCGCAACAAGATGGAGTTCTCGTTCAGCGAGTCGCGCTGGCTCACGGACGAGGAGATCGCCGAAGGCGACGTGCAGGACCGCTTCGCGCTCGGCCTGCATATTCGCGGCCGCTACGACCGCGTGCTCGATAACGAAGTCTGCCACATCGCACATCCGATCATCCCGAAGCTGCTTGAACTCACGCGCGAGTTCTCCCGCGCGAACGACCTTCGCGTCTACGACCCCGACAACGTCCCCGACGGACTCCTACGCTTCCTCGTCGTTCGCAACAGCTTCCATACGTCGGAGATGATGGTAAACTTCGTCACCTCGCGCTACGACGAAGCAGTGATGGCGAAGTATGCCGAGCTCTTGAAGAAGGAGTTGCCCGAGGTCACGACGCTCGTCAACAACATCAACGGTCGCCGCGCACAAGTGGCGGCAGGGGATAGCGAGCATGTCATCTTCGGTCCGGGATTCATCACCGATCACATCGGCGCGCCGAAGTATCAGATCTCCGCGAACAGCTTCTTCCAGACGAACACCGAACAGGCCGAGACGCTCTACCGCATCGGCGAGGAATTCGCTGACCTCAAGGCCGACGATATCGTCTGGGACCTCTACTGCGGCGCCGGGACGATCTCGCTCTTCGTCGCACCGAAGGTGAAGCATGTGCTGGGCGTGGAGGTCGTCGAAGCGGCGATCGCCGATGCACATGCGAATGCCGAGCGAAACGGCATCTCGAACGTTGATTTCATCGCGGGCGATCTTCGCAAGGTTTTGCTCGACCCCGATATCCTTTCATCGTATCACAAACCGACCGCGATCATCATCGACCCGCCGCGCAGCGGCATGCATCCCGATGTGGTTCAGGAAGTGCTCGAGCTCGCACCCGAGCGCATCAGCTATATCAGTTGCAACCCCGCCACCCAAGCCCGCGACATCGCACTGATGCTCGAGAAATACGAACTCATCTCGCTGCAACCAGTCGACATGTTCCCACAGACGTGGCATATCGAGTGTGTGGCCCGGCTGCGGAGGAGGAATTGAGAATGTCGAATTGAGAATTGAGAAGGATAGAATGTCATTGCGAGGAAGTCGCGAAGCGACGACGAAGCAATCTAAGAGCTATCGTTTGACGAAGAGCTGAAGAATAGAACTCGCCTTCCCGTCGAATACACGAGCGAAGTACAAACCCTCGGCCAGCGTACTCACATCAAGTGTCTGACGGAGTTCACCATTCGCATCGCTCTTTGCAACCGCACGTCCAAGCAGATCAAACAGGATGCATTCTGATGAGACGGTCGGAAATTGAATCGCAACCGTCGATGTGCATGGATTGGGAGAAAGCATCGCCGTTGACATGGACTGCGTCGATCGTACTGAATTCACTCCAAGATATTTGACCCGAGCAATATTTGACCATGGCCCGTGCGCGACCGAATCCTTTACGCGAACACGCCAGTATCCCGTGGCAAGCATATCCGTGGTGAATGACGTCATACTCAGAATCGTATCATCGGATGTGACCGTGAAAGCGGAATCCAAGCCATACTGCAGTTCGAAGCTGACCGGTGTAGTCGGGGCATTCCATGACAGATACATGACGTCGCCATCGAAGTACGAGCTGTCTGAGGGTGACAAGATCGGTTGGAATGCGAGGACTCTGTATTCGGGGCGAGGTGGGAAGGAGAAGTCGTCATCGCCCCATTCAATGCAATCACCCTGATCTCTTGCTCCGCAAGGCGAATTACCCGAGGCACTGATAGGCCTGTACTGTGCGTCAAGATCATATCCTTCTGGGCGGCCACCGTATCCGAAGATCAATTTACGTTGCATGATACCCAGGGTCGCGCCGTGCATAAATTTCACCGTATAGGTCGTTTCACTCTGCGCAAAATTCCGTACCTCGATATCATTGACAGTGCCGTAAGCATCTGCAGCCATCATCAGTGTGGCAGTAGGCACTCCAGATTTTAGTCGTGATTCAATATCTGCTCTGTAGTGGTAGTAGTAGTAATAGTGCTTGTCGAAACCATGTCCTTGATAGTACGCCGAGTTCTGGTATATATACTCCCGATACCAGGGCCTATATGAGGTCAGCATTCTTCCGTCGCTCCTATACCCCCGTGCCCCAATCTCGACCAACCCCGCCGATCCTTTTCCACTCACCGGAATCGTAGCCCGACAGACCGAATCCGTCCACGACACGACAGGCATAGAAACGCTATCCACGAACACGAATCCTTGCGTTGCGCCAAGATCCCCAAATACGACCAACTCGCCCTTCGTTTCATCAACGAACGTGCTGTCGATGCGTGCGGGTTGGGCATGACACAACGATGTCAAGAGCCCGAGGCAGAGGACAGCGAAGATGCGACGAAGCGTCAGTTGCATGGCACAAAGTTACGGACACGGAGCCGGATTCGTAGATGCAGTTCAAGGGCAGAAAGCAATCCCCAGACTCGCCACAATTCACTTACAACGGCACCGCCCCCAGCTCCTTCATCAGCGCCATTTCGAGTTCGGTGCGTTCGACGGATTCGTCGAGGGTGACGGCGGGGGCTTCGACGCCGTTGATCGTCGGTTTCGGCGCGGGAGGCATGGCGGACTTCGCCGCCGAGATGCGCTTTTCGACTTTGCTGACGTCGATCGTCAGTCCCGGCTCGCCGAAGTACTGACGGAGATGTTCGATGAACGCGTCGCGATTGCGCGCGAAGGCATCGTCGGTAAACTTCTTCGAGATCGTGATCTTCACCGATGAACCGCTGAGCCCGGCGAACTCGATATCGTCGGATACCATCCGGAACGGGATGCTCTTCGCACCCATCGACTCCAGAAACTCCGACCACTTGATCTCCATCATCCCGACATCCGCACTTGGCCCGACCGGTGCAGCAGCCGGAGCTGGTGCCGGCGGAGCTTCCGCACGGACACGTGAGGCAGCGGGCTTCGCCGCGGGCGCAGCACTCGGCGCGGCAGCGGGTGTGGGCGTTGGCGTGCTTCGCGGGAGTGTATTGGCCGCGCCTTTGAGTGCGCGGATCTCTTCGATGAGCGACTTGACATCGATCGCGCGTTCGAGCAGCGTCATCTCGACGAGCATCAACTCGAGCGTGATACGCGGCGACGGCGATGACTTCAACCGTTCGAGCGCACGAAAACCGATCGCCGTCAGGCGCAGGATGTCACCTTCGCTGAAATTCTTCGCGTCCTTGCTGTAACGCTCCTGATGATGCTTGACAACTTCCAGTAACTGCGGCTTGCCTGTGACGATCACCGTCAGGATGTTGCGCATGTGATCGAGCAGCCCGCCGATGAACTCTTCAACATCATACCCGCGCGTGACAACATCCGAAGCTAATGCGAATGCTGTTGCGGTGGCTTGCTCGTGGATGGCGTCGGTGACGTCGAAGAAGAAATCGGCGTCGATGAGATTGAGCGCATCGCGAAGCGTACTGGCTTCGAGCTTACCACCGCTAAAGGCGACCGCCTGATCGAAGATGCTCTGGCCATCGCGCATCGAACCGTCGGCTTTCTTCGCGATTAGTAGGAGCGAATCGTCGTCGGCTTTGATGCCGTCGGTATCGGCGATCAGTCTCAAATGTTTGACGATCTCGTCGATCTGCATGCGCCGGAAATCATAGCGCTGCGTGCGCGAGAGGATCGTCGGCAGTACTTTCTGAACTTCGGTCGTTGCGAAGATAAAGACCAAGTGCGCGGGCGGTTCTTCGAGCGTCTTGAGCAACGCATTGAACGCGTTCGACGTCAGCATATGCACTTCGTCGATGATCACGACGCGGTACTTGCCCTGCAGCGGCGGGTACTTGACGTTCTCGCGCATCTCGCGGACGTCATCGACGCCGTTATTCGATGCGCCGTCGATCTCCATGACGTCCATCGAGGCGCCGGACGTGATCGAGGTGCAGATCTCGCACTTGTTGCACGGCTCGTAGCCGTTCTGGGCGGCGTTCGGGCAGTTGATGGCCTTGGCAAGCAAGCGGGCAACCGTCGTTTTGCCGCAACCGCGCTGACCGGTGAAGAGGTAGCCATGCGCCAGCCGCCCCTCGCGAATGGCGTTCTTGAGGGTGCGCGTGATGTGGTCCTGTCCGACCACTTCATCGAATCGCTGCGGGCGCCACTTTCGGGCGGTGACTTGGTATTGCTTTTCTGCCATACTTTGCTGTACAAAGATATGTTGCGGCGCATGGGTGTGGTTCCAACTGTACCTTGGCTCAGACCCCGAGAGCGTAGGAGGACCATGCACCGTAAGGTAGTGTCACAGTTTGAAATTGTCTAAATACCAGTCATTCTGAGCGAAGCGAAGAATCTCTATGGCGGAGCCTCACTGCGTTTCATCAAGGGATTCTTCGCTTCGCTCAGAATGACAGTTGGAATACAGTCGAAACTGAGCCACTACTGACTGGCACACAATTGAATTCTACCTCTCGCTTCACGGTTTACACTGCATTGAAATTCAACCGAATAGCCCATAATATGAAGCGATCGGCGATATTCCTGCTGTTGGTGTGCGTGGTATTCTCATCGATGTCCGCGAAGGCCCAGACCGGCATCCCCCGCGACACGACGCACTGGAACGATGAGGATATTTATAATCCGAATGCGACGGCTTCGGCTCCGCCGTATGCGTGGCTCGGTGCGGGATTCGTCTCTGGGGCGCTCATGACGAACCTCGATGACTTCAACAAGAACGTCTCGCAGCCGTTTCTCAAACAGGATCTTTCTGCGACGATCCCGCTCTTCGGTGCGCATCTGTTCTTTCCGTTTCCGTGGGTGAAGAATCTGCGCGTGGGCGGGGTGTTCGCAATGGGCCGCTCGCAGGTCTGCTGTGTGCCCGATACTGCTTCGAGTGGCCAGCCGCTGATGCGCACGCTGCGTGTCTCGACGGGGTACGGCGGGATCACGCTCGATTATAATCTTCCGGTCCGCATCAGTCGGTGCCATGTGCTTGCCGGGATCGAACTCGGCGTCGGAAGCTTGAACGTATGGGCCAAACAGGCAGCCAACCGGACGTCGTTCGATATCAACAACGAATTTGACAATGCGTCGAGCGTCATCACGCACACGTACTCTGCAAGCATGATCGTCTTTAAGCCGCAGGTGACATTCGAGTGGGCGCCACTGAATTTCCTGATGCTTCGCGCATCGCTCGGCTATCAGGGTACGTCGATCGGGACGTGGTATGCTGACGAAGACGTTTCGCTCGGCAACACCGACAAACTCTCGACGACCAAGGGCGGCGGTCTCGTCGCGAACGCAGGTATCTATTTAGGGATCTTTCAGTAATGCTGAGTTCTTAGCACTCAGCACTTAGCACTCAGCACTCAGCACCTAACACTGCCATGTGGACAAAGAAGCAGCAGCTCTACGAAGGAAAAGCGAAGAAGATTTGGTCGGTCAATGAATCCGACGATCTTGTGATTCAAGAATTTAAGAATGATGCCACGGCTTTCAACGGCGAGAAGCGAGGCTCGTGGTCGAACAAAGGAATCGTGAACAATACGGTCGCTTCGACGCTCTTCAAATATCTCGAATCGCACGGCATCAAGACGCATTTCGTCGAACAGCTTTCGCCGAACGAGATGCTCATCAAAAAACTTACGATTGTACCGCTCGAGGTGATCGTGCGCAACCGTTCTGCCGGAAGTTTCTGCAAACGCTACGGCGCGAAAGAGGGCATTATCTTCGAGAAGCCGACCTTCGAGTTCTCGTACAAGAAAGACGAGCTCGGCGATCCGCTCATCAATGACAGCCACGCCATCGCCCTCGGCCTTGCTACAGAAGCCGATATCGCACAGATCCGCGAACAGGCGTTGCTCGTGAACGACCTGCTACAGACCTTCTTCCTCGATCGCGGGGTCATCCTCGTGGACTTCAAACTGGAGTTCGGCAAACATCACGGAGAGATACTCCTCGGCGACGAGATCTCACCGGACACCTGCCGTTTCTGGGATGCCGCTACCGGCGCGAAGATGGATAAAGACCTCTTCCGCTTCGATCTCGGCGACGTCTCGAGCGCCTATGCGACCATGCTCGAGAAAGTGACGCATTAAGTCTGCTTTACTTCGCAACGACGATCTGCTTCGTGCAGGTCGTCGTCTGCGATCGCACCAGCACGGTGTATGTCCCGTTTGCAAGTAATGACGAATTCGCCACGTCGATCACGCCGTTTCCTCCTGTTGCCTGCACACTGCCCGAACAAATCACTCTGCCGAGACCGTCGACCAATTGCCACTGCAGCGATCCTTGCGTAGTGCATGTGTAACGCACGCAAATCGTGCGATCCGCTCCGCCCGAGGGGTTCGGCACCGGATCCTGGAGTATTAGATCTTCGCTGCTGATAGTGTGTTCTTCCGGGACCGATTCCTCGAGTGTATGATATGCCTGTAATGCATATCCGTAGCTATCGATCGGACCGAAGCCGTAGACGCGTGCGCTGTATTTGACGGCGTCGCTTCCAATCAGATGGTCGCCCTGCGTGACGGGGATGTCCGCAACCGTATAGCCACTGCCTTCGACCGACCGTTCATCCGTTGCAGGGATGGGGTGTCCGTCGAATGTCAGCTTGCTGATGTCTGTGTCCGACGCAACGATACTGACAAATTGCGATGTGTATGCCGTGTTTGATTCCGCGATGAGGTGTTGTTCATGGAAGAAGTAGCCCAGTGGCGGACAGACGATCATCGAGGGATCGCCGTACGGTGTCCCATTATTGTTGTTTCCATCAAGGCTCGAATGCATGAACTGCACCGCAAGCAGTGGACCGCTTCCCTTGATGACTGCGTAACTATCGAGCTTGGGGATCTCGTAGAATTGTCCTGCATTGAATATGCCGACTGTTATTCCATCTACTTTGATCGTGTTCCCATCCACACCACTGATGATGCGAACAAGATCGGGCAGCGTGGACGAGGATGTTCTCGTCGCGATTGCAGTCGGCTGCCAGTAGCTCACCGGCAGCATCTGCTCGCAGAGAAAGTCTCGTGAACCAGTTTGACTTCCGAAATTCTTGGCGTAGGATGGAATCGCAGTCCGCACGTGTCCTGCGAGAACTGCAACCGGACGATCCGACGAAATTTTGCTGCCGGTCAAATCGCTCGTTGAATCATCGACCTTCGATTGGACAATCAGGACGTCGCCCGCATTGATCGGTAGGGTTGTCGAGCCCTTCGGTAGCGCCTTGCTATCGGTCGGCAGCGTTACCGTAATGTGCGAGCTATCTGCCAGACCGATCACCGCGAATTCGCCCGGGGTGCTATTGCCTCCAGGGTAGATGCTCGGTTTGTAAGACATCACATAGTAGTTCGTCCCAAGCACCTCGCGTGGCAGGACTTCCCATGAGTCGGTCGACCACAGTTTGTGCTCATAGGCAATTACTTCGGCGCGTTGGTCGGTCGTGATCTCGACAGCCATCCCGGACTGCGGGGCTGGGATATCGCTACACTCAACGCTTGGCTGTCCCATTGACAGATCGCCTGAGACGAGCCGCAGACTCAGCAGCCCCTCTGCAGGCACGGTCGTATCGAATGTGATCGATAGTGCACGCTGGCTCAGGCGTACCGTAGTGCCCGCCGGAGCGGCAATGCGAAGCTCGAAATCATTTTCATGTTCCGACCCGCCCTGATTTTGCATGAACGCAGTGACATACTCGTATTGAGACAACTGTGCACGTGCCGTATCAACCAAGGCAATGTAGACAAGCATGAGCGTTGGCACTATCACTGCGATTGGGATCGATCGTTTCATAGAGTGGGGGTGTCGGTTGTGTATAGATAACCACTACCTCTGATAATGTCGCACGCAGAGGATGAAGCTCAGCGACAGCATGAGCAGCACCGAGGTAACTCTCCGAACGCTTGCTCGGTGCGCACGCTACCGTGCGAGTATAATCTTCTCTGCTGACGAATGCAGTACGGCACCGGACGAACCGAACGCATTCACTCGGAGCAGATAAATTCCGTTTTGTAGTTGTGCATCCAAGACGACACTCAGTACGCCATCACCGTGGGTGACGGTTGAGCCACCGGATACATTCCTGCCTGCCGCGTCGTAGAGTGCCCATTGTAATTGGGTTCCGGCCGGGGACTGAACATGCGCCTGAATCGAGTTGCCGCTATTGACGGGGTTCGGCGCAATGCGGTCGATACGGAAGCGATCGATTACAGCAGATTCGGTCGGTACGCTGAGCTTCGGATCCGCAAAGAGCGATGTTGGGAATGTGTATGCATAGCTGCTGACCTGACCGAAACCGCAGATGCTCACTGTGTAGGGGGCGGTGGCGCTCACGATATGATCGCCGGCGCTGAGCGAAAACCGAACGAACGAATAGCCGGTCGCACCGATGGGGTTTGCGGCCGCCGGATTGATCGGAGCGCCGTCGATCATGATGGAGCCGACATCCGATTGCTTCGCGATGATCGTGCTAAAGATAAACGTAAAGCCCGTCGGGTTCGTGATCGCAGTGAGATGATGTATCCCGCCGACGACCGGCGGACGGTCGGCGATCGAGAGCGAGGGATCGGCCTGCGCATTCACCCCGCTCGCTGTGTGCAGATATTCACCGACAAGGATCGGCCCCGTACCCTCGATCAGAGAGCGGCCGATACTATCGATCTGCACGAACTGGCCTGCCTGGATCACACCAATGTTCACTCCGTCAACAGAAATGACATTGCTGTCGGAAGCACTGAGCACTCTCACAAGCGTTTGCGGTTCATTTGCCGTCAGCGGAATCACGAGCGCCTGTTTTGCCCATGCCGTAATCGGTGGCATTTGCTCGCACAGAAAATCGCGGCTGGTACGAAGGGCACCGGAATTATCGGTGAACGTATAGTAGCTCGGGCATTCGGTGCGGCGGTGTCCGCTTAAGACGGCGATCGGTTTATCCGAGCTGATGAGCGATCCGGTCAGGTCCATCGACGAATCGGCCGTCGAACCCCAAATCTGTACGACATCACCTGCATTGAGCGTATATGTCAGCGGTCCCACGGTTCCCGCCATCGTCATCGTGCGAGGTGTGATCGTTACTTGGGTGTTATTCTCGGTTGCGGTCACGGTAAACTCACTCGGATGGTCCAGACCAGTACCAAACATCATAGGATTGACCGACGCATTAAAACACAGTGGTCGGTATGATGTCCCGAGGATATTCGTCGGGTACACGACCCAAGCATCGCTCGTCATCGGCTTACTACTGATCGCCACCACCTGAACGGCCGCATCGGTAGTGATATGTATCGCTTTGTTCGATTCCACTACCTCCGTCGACTGGCACTCGACGCCCGACGGAAGTAGAACGCGGGCCGTGGTGTTTGCGGCAATGATCGTATCGAGCGCAAACTTCGTCTGTCCCTGTGTGATCGACACATGGGTTTGGATCGATGCGCTGATAAGTAACTCGAAGGTCAATGAAGCACTCGTTTCATAGTCCGCTAGCTCGTTTGCGGGAAACGTCGTGTAGAAATCGCGGCCCCACATCGCCTGGTCCTGCGAATGCGCGGAGGTGGCACACAATGAAAGGAGTGCTGCGACGACGCAGATCGAAGCATGTCGGAATGTGTTCATAGTGCTCTGTCCTGGACAAATGTAGCTGCACGGCGGACCCCCGGACGCGCAGATGTGATTGTTGGCAAACGGAAGACCCAAAGAAATCGTTACCCACCGCAACGGAGGTTTTTCTTTTTTTATCCGTAACCGTCTGATTTGTTTACCCGCTACGGTACTGATGTGATTATCGGCGTCCTGGTGACGGTCGCCATTATTGTCGCGCTGGCACTCTGGAGCGACGAGCGCTGGGTGCGCATCGTCTGCTTCGCGGTGGCGGCGTTCCTCGTTCTCTTCACCGCGAACTTCTTTCGCGATCCCGACCGCACCGCCAACACCGGCGGCAAGCCCGTCGACGATTTCGTCATTTCGCCTGCCGACGGTAAGGTCGTGCTCATCAAGGAAGTGGACGAACCAGATTACATCGGCGGCCGCGCGACGATGGTCTCGATCTTCATGTCGCCACTCGACGTTCATGTCAACCGCATGCCCGCAAGCGGGACGGTGGAATATCTCAAGTACATCCCCGGCAAATTCCTTGTCGCGAGCGAACCTGAGGCCGTCAGCCAGAACGAGCGGCAGTGCATCGGCATGAATGCCGGCGGCCGCAAGATCCTCTTCAATCAGGTGACGGGGTATGTCGCGCGTCGCATCGTGTGTACGCTCAAGCAAGGACAGACTGTAACAAGCGGCGAACGCTTCGGTATGATCAAGTTCGGGTCGCGCGTCGACGTCTATCTGCCGGCAGGCACACCGCTCTTGGTGAAAGAAGGCGACGTGACGCGTTCCGGAGAAACCCCAATCGCACGGTGGCAGGCCGCCCATTAATACAGCGCACGCGTTCGGTTATTCCGTCGCTCTTTACGTCGATGAACCTCTTCAGCGGGTTCATCGCGATCAAGTGTGCGATGATGGATGGCAACTACGAAAAAGCCGCGTGGTTCATCGTCCTCGGCGCGATCTTCGATACGCTCGACGGCCTCATGGCGCGCCTAACGCACTCGGCATCGGAGTTCGGCGTCGAGCTCGATTCGCTTGCCGACGTCGTCACGTTCGGCGTCGCACCGAGCGCCATCATCTACAAGCTCTTCTTCTATCAATACGCCGGCGTCGGGATGCTCGTCGCCGCACTACCTGCGATCTGCGGTGCGCTTCGGCTTGCGCGCTTCAACGTGCAACTTGTCGGCTTCGATAAGGATTACTTCCGTGGCCTGCCGATTCCGTCAGCCGCGCTCTTTATTGTTTCGTTCGTCGTCTTCCACTTCAATCGCCACTCGCCTGAGTTCATCGCACCCCAAACGTTCGACGCATTGATGTTCTTCGTGACAATTGGCGCCTCGGCGTTGATGGTGAGCACCGTGAAGTACGAGACGATGCCGAAATTCTCCGGCGCGGCGATCAAGAAGGAGCCGTGGAAATTTATCGTCGTGCTCGTCGCCATCGTCGCGGCGATCGTCACAAAAGGCTCGGCGATCTTCCCATTCTTTTTCGCATTCGCGATCTTCGGCGCTGTGCGCTCGATGATCGTCCGTGTACGCCGCTACCTCAAAGAACGCAACGCCACCGCCCTCTTCGACGAAGACGAACTCGAGGAAGAAGACCGCTCGATGCTTGGGATGTGACCCGTGTTGCTGGAGCACTGCGATCGGACCGAGCTATTTCTTCTTCGCTTGCTTCGGCGCTTCGTAGGCCCCGTAGCGGATTGCTGCGACGAGAACGTCTGAGTCAATATCCTTCAGCGCTTTGAACTTGATGCAGTATCCCGTGACGCTCGCTTTGCCGAGCTTCTTTCCGAACGTCTTTGCCAAATACGTTTTGTCGGCGATGCCGAGGATATAGACGGAGATGCCGGTCTTGTTTGCACTGAGTCCGATCTGGAAGAAGTCTTTGGTCTTCCCGTTGGCATACGTGATCGTCTGCAAGCCATAGCCGATCGTCGGGTTGCTGACGGTCTTTCCCGTCTCGTCGGTTCCGTCGGAGAACCAGAGCTTGCACTTCGGCATCGCCGCGAGTGTCAGCGTATGCAGTGCTTGAATGTCGCTTCGTTTCCCTTCCGGTTGGCTTGTAATGAATGCGTTGATCTGTGCCTGGACGGTCATATGGGTGGTGTGATGATTGTAGCTGAATCTGTCCACGCCAACTGACTGGTCGAACCGGAGGTTCCGGTGTGACTTCAGAAGGTACACAGTGGAGTTATCCGGCGCCATGTAACCACGCCCGCACACATGCATTGATACAAAGTGCGGCGTGCAGGAATATCGTCACCCATATGTCACAAATGATCGCCCGATCGTGTCATTCGTGTACTTCACATCTTACAGGCAATGAAAATTACTCCTATCGTCCTCTGTGCCATATGCGCACTCTGTATAGCGTTCGGTGTCGGACGGGCACAAATCACCTCAGAGCACAAATATCATGCCGATTCGCTGAACATTGGAAAATTGTGGCTGCTCGAGGTGGACTCGGCCGATTGGCGCTATGTGTATCTGACCGGCACGTCGAATGCCGACACCATCTCTGTGTACACCCTTGCGCACCAACTCGAAAAGGTTATCCCAATTCCTCTGACTCCGCCGAAGTTCGCCGGTCCCGGCTATCCGGGATTGCGGCTCGAGTACTTCGCTCGTCGACTCTTCGATCTCGACGATCAGTACGAGTATCTGGTCTATACGGGTTCTGAGCTGTCGCCATCGACATACATCTTCAACGAATCGGGCAAAACCGTTTTTTCATGCGATTCCTGTCAGCCGAGCTACAGTGAATGGACCTCTGGTCCGCGGAATCACGACGCCATCGTATCCACGACTTCCGGTTCCAAGATGTTGATGACGTTCGTCACAAAACCCGTCGGCTACCAAGAGGTGTATTCGTTGCCCGGCAACTTGCCGGGTGCGATGCAGGCGTTCCGGGCACAGAGCGGTGTTACATCCACGGCTGAGAATGGTAGTGGCTCGGCCGCAGCCTTTCCAAATCCCGCAAGCAAAGAAGTCCGCATCGTGTACACGCTTCCTGCTGGAGCAACGACCGCTGACCTCGTCATCTCCGACGTCTTGGGAAAAGAGTGTAAGCGCTACCGCGTCGGCAGCGCATTCAACGACATCCTTATCAGCCCTGGCGAACTCTCCTCGGGTACGTATTTCTATTCGCTCGTGAGCGAGAAGGGACGCAGCGAGGTACGGAAGTTGGTGGTCGGGAAATAAGATATCTCCGAACGGATAGGAGGTGCTGCTCGTGGACTGTTTTCGAGTTCGATCTCGTTCTGTTCAGTTGATATGAGTCAGCGAGTCGATGTTAATCCCGAACTGCTTAGCTGGGCCGTAACCCGGGCTGGATTCACGCTGCCGGAGTTCGCGGCCGACTTCCCGATGATCCTCGACTGGATGAGTGGCAAGAAGCCTACGCTCATCCAATTGGAAAAATTCTCCAAGAAGGTGCATGTCCCCTTCGGTTACTTGATGCTCCCGGCCCCTCCCGAGGAACAATTGCCAATTCCGTTCTTTCGTACTGGGAAAGGCACTACTGAGAAGGTAAGTGTGAACGTTTATGACACAATCTTGCAGCTACAGCAGCGGCAGGATTGGCTCCGAGACTACTTCAAAGACAACGAGTTCGAACCTGTTGGCTTTGTCGGGAAATTCCGGAGCAGTCGCAATTATGCGGAGATAGCCCAGGATATTCGGACGACGCTTGGTTTGCCCGAGGAATGGGCAAGTGGTTTTCGAACATGGGAAGAGGCCTTGACTCGGCTGACAGAGAAGATTGAAGACCAACGGATTGTTGTAGTATTCAATGGTGTAGTTGGGAATAATACCACGCGTCCAATCAGCGTCGAAGAGTGCCGCGGTTTTGTCTTGGTAGACGATCTCGCGCCCTTCATGTTCATCAATAACTCGGATAGCAAGTCTGCCCAATTGTTTACGTTGGTGCATGAACTAGCACACATCTGGGTCGGTCAAAGTGCAGGTTTCGATTTTCGGCGGCTGCAACCAGCTGATAATGCTACGGAAATTCTGTGTGATAAGGTTGCGGCTGAATTTCTAGTCCCGGCTGCTCATTTTTTGAAGATATGGTCCCCGGAGGGTGGTCTTCGCGCAGCCGCAAGACATTTCAAAGTCAGTGAGATCGTAGTTGCCCGAAGAGCGCTTGATTTGGGCGTGTTCACAAAAAAGCAGTTCTTCGATTTCTACGAGGAGTATATCGGTCGTGAGTTCAAGAAGCGAGAGAGCGGTGGTGGGGACTTCTTTCGGACAACTAAAGTCCGATTGAGCCTATCCTTCGCGGCTCATGTAAATCGTGCCGTGCGTTCCGGTCAACTTCTGTATCGAGATGCTTACAAGCTGACTAACCTGACGGGAGCCACTTATCAAACATTTGTCTCGAAGTATTTTTGATCCGCATGAGTGTATATGTGGTCGACAGCAATTTCTTCATTGAGGCCCATCGAAGGAGTTATCCTTTAGATGTTGCGACGGGCTTCTGGGCAAAGGTGAAGCAACTGGCCGATCAAGGGACAATTCTCTCCATCGATAAGGTTAAGCATGAGATTTTCAAGAAAGAGGATGCACTGAAGGACTGGTGCGAGCAGAACCTTGACCCAGGTTTCTTTCGCGACAGCGGTGACTCCCTAGCCAAATATGCGGAGGTGATTCGGTGGGCTAGTTCAATGGCTACCCATTACAAACCAAGCGCTCTATTAGAGTTCCTTGACGCTGACGAGGCTGATGCATGGCTCGTTGCGTTTTCTCTTGTCGAGCCCAACGAACGGATCATTGTGACCTACGAGGTGAGCGACCCAAACAATCGAAAGAAGATCAAGATATCGGAAGCATGCGTGTCCTGCGGCGCACAATACATCAATCCGATTGAGATGTTCCGGAGGTTAGGAGAGCGGTTCTAATTTCCTTTTTCCGATGCCAAACCTATTCTGGGCTCATGCAAGCCTGCCGATCAACTCTGAGTGCTTCTTCGTCGCATGCTCCACGATCTTCTCGTATTGGTCCGATTATTTGGCAATGGAGTTGTGCAGCTACAGGCTCGAGTATTCCTCAACACTCAGATGTGAGGCCTGTGCTTTGAGTAATTGAAAGTCACCCTCGCTCAGCGGGATCCGTATTTCGATCATTTGCCACGTTCACTGTTTCTGAACTTCTAAGTTCACTTTCGTTTGGCGGATTCATCCTTGGGCACTATGCTACCATCGGCGCCGCACATCGTTTCCGGGTTGTGTTCTCGATGAGTGACAGAGAATCGGTCGAATAATTTTGGTGATATTATTGTTCTTTTTAGTGCTATTAAACATACTTTTTATCGCTATGAATACACAAAAAGAACATAAGTCCTTAAATTTCAACCCGAACGACTTGGTGCTCATAGTCGGGGAATGTATCGGTGAAAACTGTGTCGAGAGCGTCAAGTTGGCGCTCGAACTCGGGCGCAGCGGTCTGCACGGAGGTATTCTGACAATCAACACAGTGCAGCGACGCAAGAAATATGCGAAGACGGTGCATGCTGCGCTGCCCGAAGGATACGATATCGAAGCCGGGCCCGACGGGCTCTTTTTCCGATCGCTTGCGATGGGCAATCTCGTCGATAGCGACGACATCGTTCGCGAATACTTCGAGCACCGTCAGGTTCGGACCGTGATTATCAACTGCTGGGAGCTTGCGGCGCGCGATTACCGAACCCGCGAGAAGCTCCAATTTATGATTATGCGCTGGCTCGAGGAGTTCGGCGTATCGGTGCTGATCTACGCACAGAGATCGACAGCGATGCCGAAGCCCGGGTACGGACAGCGCGGCGGGTTCGGCCGCTTGGCAGGTGTTGCCGATGTGATCCATAAAGCGTACACCGACGAGGAGCCTGATCTCATTGTGACGCCGAAGAGTGCAGCAAGCTCGGACACTGAAATCATCACCCCCGCCGAAATGGCTGCGTGGTCGGAAGACGCCGATGTCAGCGACATGAATCTCAACGGTCCGGCAAAGACCGTGATCAATACCCACGGTCACAAAGAGATCTATCTCGATGCGGTCTTTGACCTCGAAGAGAACGACGAAGTAGTACAGCGATGGGATCGCATCGGAATACCGCGCGGCGCACGAAAGATTTATTTCAGTAATCCGCCGGGAAATACGAAGACCACCACGATCATCGAAGAGCGGATCATCGACAAGGACGTCTTCCACCGAACGGCGATTGTCTATGTCAGCGACTACGACTTCCCAAGCCCGGTACCCTACGAAACCGCACCGCTCGTGCGGGTCAAGCTCGAGAATTACCTCGACCAACACCGTAAGCCGGCAGGCGTGGTTGTGCAAAATGAAGTTGTTGAAAATACACAGGTTGCAGAGGTAATTGCCGAAGCGGCGTAAGCGAAGCCTCCTTCCAGGTGTGTGCCCGAGTGGTGAGACTTCTGAACGATAGAGTCGGACGGCGCAGCGGCGCATTTTGACTCTAGAATAGCACGTCATTCTGAGCAACGTGAAGAATCCCTGTGGCGGAGCCATGCAGGGTTTCAGCAAGGGATTCTTCGCGTTGCTCAGAATGACGGAGCTTTACACCGTTTCAAACTGAGCCACTACCTCACAGAGGGGATTCGCACTAAGCCGACGCGAGGTTTGTTATCTATGCCTATGCACTACCAAGTCTATGTAGCAACGGAGCGGAAAGAGGCGATTCTCGATCCGCAGGGGAAGGCGACGCATCATGCGCTCGAATCGCTTGGCATGAAAGAGGTTGGTGACGTCCGGATCGGAAAGTTCATCCGCCTCGATGTGAATGCAGCATCGAAACAGGAGGCGATCAAGGTCGCCGAGAAGTCGAGCCACGAACTGCTTGCCAATCCGATCATGGAGACATTCCGCATCGTCGAGGTGCGGGAGGTGGCGGGCGCATGAGGACACGCATCGTCCAATTCCCGGGCTCGAACTGCGACCACGACGCGATCTACGCCGTCAAGAATATTCTCGGCGAACCGGATACCGAGTTCGTTTGGCATAAAGACGACTCGATCGGCAAGAACGTCGATCTCGTGATCCTTCCCGGCGGCTTCTCGTTCGGCGACTATCTCCGAACCGGGGCTATCGCACGGTTCTCGCCGGTGATGAAGGATGTCATCCGTTTCGCAAACGACGGCGGTACGGTCATTGGTATCTGCAACGGGTTTCAGGTGCTCTGCGAAAGCGGTCTGTTGCCCGGAGTACTCGTGCGAAACAACCAACTCAAGTTTCGCTGCAAGTTTCTCACGCTGCGCACCGAGAATACCTCGACGCGCTTCACGAGCGAGTACGGCAACGGACAAGTGATCAAGGTCCCGATCGCGCACGGCGAAGGTAATTACCTTGCCGACCCTGAAGTGATCGCAGAGCTCGAAGCGAACAATCAGGTTGTGTTCCGGTATTCGGATGAGCCGGGCAACATCACCGACCAAGCGAATCCGAACGGCTCGATCAACAACATCGCGGGTATCGTCAACAAGACGGGTAATGTGCTCGGGATGATGCCGCATCCGGAGCGGGCCTGCGACGTGGCGCTTGGCAGTGCCGACGGGCTTGGGGTATTCCGCTCGCTGAAGAAGCACTTCGATACGGTCGTGTCGAACGTTCGTTCCGGCGGGGTACTGGTATCGGAGCGTAGTTAATCCATACGAAGTTTTCGGACTCTCACAATGACAGCAGGCAGCATACTCGAACTGGTTGTGTTTGCGATCGGGGGCCTCGCACTCGTGGTGACGATCCTCGGTTTTTTGAAGAACGTTCGCGGCGGCCGCAAAGGGAAATACCAGACGTCGTGGTTCGAGCAGCATTGAGCGTTGTCGTCATTCCGAATGCAGCCGTTGCTGCAATGAGGAATCTGGGGAGGCAGCGCTCTGAAGGATTGCCAGCAAACGCCTGGCCGTCAGCAGGCCCGGATTTCCCCTTCGGTCGCAAAGACGGCGGTTACATTCCATCCGGCGAACCTATCCCCCGAAGGCGGAGTTTGGCATTTGGGCGGAATTCGTACCCACCCATCACAATACTAAAAAGAGGAAGATAGCTAATGTTTAAGAATCTGGGAGCATTCGAGCTTCTCGTCATCGTGGCGATCATCATGCTGTTTTTCGGCGGCAAGAAGATCCCGGAATTGATGCGCGGGCTTGGCAAGGGAATGCACGAGTTTAAGAAGGCTTCGGCAGGCGAAAGCCATGACGACGAAGCTGAAAAGAAGGCTCAGTAAGTCCACCGCATAGAAGGAGAACATCGTATGTTCGAAAATCTTGGCGGGGGCGAATTGCTCCTGATATTCCTCGTGGTGCTGATCTTCTTCGGGCCGAAGAAGATCCCCGAACTGGCTTCAAGCCTGGGTAAAGGCCTCAGAAAATTCCGCGAGGCGAAGGATGGGTTGGAAGAGCAGGTCAAGACGGCGATCAAAGAGCCGATGGAGGCGCTGGCGGTAGCGAAGACCAACTTTGAGAACCAGGTCATCGCTGCATCCGCACCGATCCACGAAGCCGCAAAGGCGATGGACGCACCGGTCGTAGCGCCGACATTGCCGACTTCGACACCCGAGGCGACGACGACAAATCCGTAATTCGGAAGTTGACAACCGATATGAAAAAAGCCTCCGATCTCGGAGGCTTTTCGCATCTTTGGAAGGTGCGGAGGGCGAGGGATTCGAACTCTCATAGCCTTGCGGCCGGCAGTTTTCAAGACTGCTGCAATACCATTATGCGAGCCCTCCATTGTTGCACGGACTGTAACTGACGACATTCGGTGGATGTTCCTACTTTCTTTTTAGACGGCACCCGATGCGATTTGGCAAGGCGATACACCGCGAATGGCTCCTGGACCCGAACATCACGTTCCTCAACCACGGCTCCTTCGGCGCGACGCCGAAGGTCGTACTGGACGTTCAACGCGACTGGCAGGAACGGCTCGAATCGGAACCGATCCGGTTCTTCAAACGCGACTTCCCCGAGGCTATTGAGCCGATCCGCGAACGACTGGCATCCTTCATTAAGGCCGATTCCCAGGACATCGTCTTCGTCGAAAATGCGACGATGGGGATCAACGCCGTTCTTCGATCATTGATACCGGAGTTTTCTCCGGGCGACGAACTGCTGACCACATCCCACGTCTATGGAGCGGTTCGCAAGACGTTGGATTACGTTGCCGATACTAGCGGAGCAACGGTCGTCGAAGCCTATGTCCCGTTTCCGATCGACGACCCTCAGCAGGTGATCGACGCCATCGTTTCGAAGATTACGGCTCGGACGAAGTTCGCATTGATCGATCATGTTACCAGCTCGACCGGCATCGTGTTCCCGATTGAACGGATCATCCCGATCCTGAAGGAACGCGGCATCACTGTGATGATCGACGGGGCCCACGCTCCGGGAATGCTCGACATCGACATTGCAGCTCTCGACGTCGATTACTACAGCGGCAACTGCCACAAATGGCTTTTCGCTCCGAAAGGCGCAGCATTCTTGTGGACGAAACGGACGCTGCAGCCGAAGATCCATCCCGTTGTGATCTCCGAGCATTACGGAAAGAATTATCAACTCGAGTTCGGTTGGGTCGGGACCCGCGACCTAACGGCGCTGCTTTCGATTGGCGCCGGAATGGATTTCCTCGAGGAGCACGGCATTGGCGAGGTTCGATCCTATAATGCCGAAGTCACCCTCAAAGCACGAGAGGTTGTTACTAAGGCTCTCGGAGTGCCGTTCGGAGCCCCGACATCCATGCTGACCTCCCTCTGCACGATGCCGCTTCCAGGGAATCCTGCAGCGACGGATGAATCGGTACTGCGTCTACACGATACGATCTTTGACAACTATCAGATAGAAGTCCCGGCATTGAAGGTCAATGGCGAACTGCTGCTCCGTTTCTCGGTTCAGATCTACAACGAACTTTCTGAGTACGAACGACTCGCGGAGGTGTTGACCGAGCTTCGAGCTAAGGGGATCTTAGGATGATCGGCATCCTCTCTGCAATGGACGACGAGATCCGCCTGCTGATTGGCGACCTCGAGCGACGTGACGAAACGACTATCGCCGGGCGACGATACCTTCGCGGTACGCTTTACGGACACGACGTAGTCTTGGCCCTGTCGAGATGGGGCAAAGTTGCTGCAGCGCAAACGGCAACGACGCTCATCAACACGTTCGGCGTCTCGAAGGTAATCTTTACTGGTGTCGCAGGAGGAGTTGATCCAAGCCTTGAAATTGGCGACATCGTTATCTCGACTGAACTCGTCCAGCACGACGTCGATGCCAGCGCCGTTCCGCTGATGAAGCGGTTCGAGATCCCGCTGCTCGGCATATCGCATTTTGCGTCCGATGCTACACTGCTCAGACAAGCGGTACAGGCTGCCGCCGAGTATGCATCGGGTATTACATCCGACATTGAAACAAAGCACCTCGATACGTATCGTATTACTACTCCGCGAGTCACGAGCGGCCTCATTGCAAGCGGCGATCTCTTTATTGCCGATCCCAACAAGACCGCGGAGCTTCGCGACGCATTGCCGGGACTACAGTGCATCGAGATGGAAGGCGCGGCCGTCGCGCAAGTCTGTTACGAACACGGCATTCCATTCGTCGTGATCCGCGCGATCAGTGATAAGGCCGATCATTCGGCCGTCATCGATTTTCCGCAGTTCGTCGAGTACATCGCGGCACACTATTCTCGAGGTATTATTCGGGGAATGCTGTCATAGCATGAATTCGTTAACCCTGACTACTGACTACTGACTACTGGCTACTATCATGTACGGAGCAACGAAAGAACAACTACAGGCCGAACTCGCCGAAATTAAATCATCGGGTCTATACAAAGACGAGCGTATCATCACTTCTCCGCAAGGTGTCGAGATCGAGGTCGAAGGCCGTGCCGGGTCGTTTCTGAATTTCTGTGCGAATAATTATCTCGGTCTTTCGTCGCATCCGCGAGTTATCAAGGCGGCGCATCATGCGCTCGATACGCATGGGTATGGCATGTCGAGCGTCCGATTTATCTGCGGTACCGAAGATCTGCACAAACAGCTCGAACGCGAGATCTCGACCTTTCTCCACACCGAGGACACCATTCTTTACATGGCATGCTTCGATGCGAATGGCGGTGTGTTTGAACCGCTTTTCGGCGAGCAAGACGCAATCATCAGCGACGAGCTGAACCACGCGTCGATCATCGACGGCATCAGACTCTCGAAGGCCGCTCGCTACCGCTACAAGA
The DNA here is from genome assembly GCA_018266755.1 of Bacteroidota bacterium. Lineage (NCBI taxonomy): Bacteria > Pseudomonadati > Bacteroidota > Bacteroidota bacterium. The sequence goes on along the minus strand of JAFDZW010000002.1, from coordinate 210,142 downwards.
ACTGCGATATGGCAGACCTCGAACGCTGCCTCATCGAAGCGAAAGGCGCACGCCGTCGGGTCGTTGTCACCGACGGCGTATTCTCGATGGACGGCTTCATCGCGAAGCTCGATGAGATCTGCGACCTTGCCGAGAAATACGACGCGCTGGTGATGGTGGACGACAGCCACGCCACCGGTTTTGTCGGCAAGACCGGCCGCGGATCGATCGAGTACAAGAATGTCATGGGTCGCGTCGATATCATTACCTCGACGCTCGGTAAAGCGCTCGGTGGTGCGGCAGGCGGTTTCACGTCGGGTCGCAAGGAGATTATCGATATGCTCCGCCAGCGTTCGCGGCCGTACCTTTTCTCGAACTCCGTTCCGCCGCCGATCGCCGGTGCTGCATTAGAGGTCGTGAAGATGATCTCGGAGACGACAGCGCTTCGCGACAAGCTCGAGTGGAACACCACTTACTTCCGCGAGCAGATGACCGCCGCCGGCTTCGATATCAAACCTGGTGTGCATCCCATCTGCCCGATCATGCTCTACGATGCACCGCTCGCACAGCAGTTCGCGAAGTCGTTGCTTGACGAAGGCATCTACGTGATCGGCTTCTTTTATCCGGTCGTGCCGAAAGGCCAGGCACGTATTCGTGTGCAGATTTCGGCAGCACACGAGAAGGAACATCTCAATAAAGCGATCGCCGCATTCACGAAGATCGGCACGACGCTTGGCGTCATCAAGTAATGTAACACTTTCACAGCAATTTGACACGCTTGCGGTACCTCGGCGTCGTTCTGCTTCTCTCGGCATTGTGCTGCAGGATTGTCGTTGCGCAACAATTGGATTCGGCAGCCAAACCGACCACGCTCGGCATCGTCGCCGCATCGCTCGCACCGGCAGCTGTGCTCGGCATCGCGATCGGCCAGAACTACTATGACTTCTGGCGCAATAGCAATAAAGTCCCGTTCTATTTTTCGAACGATCCGCCCTATGCCTTGCATGCCGATAAACTCGGCCATGCGATGTATTCCTATATCTGTGCCGATGTCGTCAAGCTCTGCTATAGCGAGGCGGGAGTCGATCGTACAACGTCTGCTTGGTTAGGGTTTGCATCCTCGTTTCTTGCACAAACGATGGTCGAGATCGGCGACGGCTTCCATGGGAACGAACCGTACTACGGCTTCTCGCCGGGCGATGAATTCGGCGACATCATGGGTGCGAGCTTTTCGCTGGCCAAGGAGTATGTGCCGTATCTGAAACGTTTCGATTATAAGATCGGCGTCTGGCCCTCGCAGGCATATCACGAAGGTGCATTCCGCGGATTGCTCGATGACGACGAATCGCAGTTCTTTTGGCTTTCGATGGATATTCATGATTATATCGGCGGCGCATATCCGGCATGGCTGCGACCGGCGATCGGGTACGGTGTCGAAAACCTCACCAGTTCCGCATTCCTCCCATCACGGCAGGGGCTGACACCGAAATCGCTTGTGTATCTTGGCGTCGATCTCGATCTGCGGCAACTCCCGATCGAGGGAGATACATGGAGGATCATCGCAGAAATCCTCAGCCACTACAGAATCCCACTCCCAGCGGTGCAGGTCTCGCCCATTGTCAAGTGGCACTGGCTCAAACCATAATATGTGCTATCGACGCCAATCGTCACGTCGGATCGTATTGCCGTCCGAGTGAATAAGAACCGCTCCGTCACGATCCGTACGATACACCTGCGCTCCGCTGCGAGTCCAAACCGATAGCGCACGACGAGCAGGATGACCGAACGAGTTATGTTCTCCGACTGACACTACGGCGATCGCAGGCTTCACCAGTTCGGCGAACGCGGGATCGGAGCTGTAGCGGCTCCCGTGATGCGCAACCTTTACGACATCGGATCGAAGAAACGTCCCGTAATCGTTCACGAGACGAGACTCATCCGAGGCTTCGATATCTCCGAGAAAGAGGAGGGAGGTCGTTCCGTAACACAACTTCAGCACGAGTGAATGGTGGTTCATGTCTGTGCGGGCAACGGCTTCGCTGCTCGTCGGATTCAGAACGTAAAGTTTGATGCTGTCCCCAAGGTCATACATACAGCCTCGACGTGTTCGCATCACTGGAATATGCATTGCCCGGGTCGCACGATCGAGAGCAAGTGCGCTGGCGGCCGACGAGCGTTCGCCGCTCGTTACCAGCGAGTGAAGCGGATATCGTTCCATCATCGCAGCCGCACCGCCATAGTGATCGACATGCATGTGCGTCAGAAATCCATGATCAATAATCGTCATGCCCTCGGCTTCGAGCAGAGGGACGATCGTCTGTGTCACGATTGCGTCATCATTGTGATCGAGCCCGCCGAAGTCGATCATAATATTCTTCCCGTGCGGTGTATGCACAAGGATTGCGTCGCCTTGTCCGACATCCGCAAAGAGAACGGAGAGTACGCCATCGCGAGCGACGACGGTTGCCGCGAACGGCACGTCGGCAATGAGGAGCAGTGCTGCTGCGCATGCGATGACAATGGTGCGAGCGGCAAATCGTTTGAACGAGTCACTGTGGATCAAGTACCACAATCCAACAACATAGAGAACGACATAGACACGATGCGGCTGCTCGATCGGAAATGATGACCAATGAAGCGAGCCCGATACAGAGGCGAGTGTCCTCAAACAATATGCAAGCGCCCCGGTCAGCTCCGCGTACACCGAAGCAATCGGCGGAAGAAACGAGAGCGGAATCAACAGAAAGCTCAGCGACGTGAGCAGCCCTGCGAGTGGAATCCCGACGAGGTTTGTCACAATCGCGACAGCGCTTACGCGATGAAATGCATACACCATGATCGGAAGCAGACCGAGCGTCACGGCGGTCGATGAGACCAGGGTTGCATAGATGTAGTAGCGTATTCTCCCGCGCCAGCTTCGGTTCTCACGAACGTCGTCGCTAATACAGATCGCATCGAGACGTGGTGCGATCAACACCAATGCAAATACCGCGCCGTACGTAAGCTGGAAACTCGTATCGAACAGGAGCGACGGATCGAGGACGAGCGCAATACTCGCTGTTGCCGCTGTGATGTTGCCGATGTCCGGTTTGCGTTCAAGCAGCAGCGCAAGGAAGACAAGTTCAACCGTAGAGAGTGCCCGAATGACGCTCGGTTCGAGGCCGATCGTCAGCGCATAGAGTGCGACAACGATCATCGAGCAGAGAATACGCAGTCGTAGTCGGCTCAGGCCGATGAAGCGAAGCAGGTAGTATACGAGTAACGCAACGATACCGACATTAAAGCCGCTCACGACGAGGATATGCGAGAGACCGGCCTGACGAAATTGTGTAGTAGTAGATTCGTCGATCCAACGTTTGTCGCCCAATACAACTGCGAGCACAATACCACGCGTCACTGTGTCGGGAAAGAGTGCTCCGAGTCGGTTAGCGATCGACGCTCGCACACTATCGAACGCATCCGTCAGTTGCTCAGTAATGGAGCGATGCGGTATCCCGCCGACTATATAAACATCGAACGGACTTGTGGCAAATGCGGCGGCCTCCACACCATACTGACGTCGAATCTGTGAGAATCGGGGTGATTCGTACGGGTTGCGAATTCGTGTGTCATTCTCGATCACCGCAAATGCTTTGATATATTCTCCGCGTCGTGGTATCGGAATACCGATCGAGTCGGGCAGATGTCGTACGGCGAGCAGTATCTTGCTCGGTGTGGTGAATACTGCAGAATCGCACCGTATCGAATCGAGCCCGATGACGAGCCGGTCGGATCGTGGCCCGGAGGGTACCTGCCGCAAGACCGTGCCGAAGAGAACGCTGCTTCGTTCTGCTCCTGTGGAGAGTGTTGTGAGTATCGACTGCTCCGAGCTAATACGCTGAAAACTCCGAGACGCGAACCCGAGCCCACACGAGAGTGTGCATACGAGCAGCAACTGCAATTGTGTATGTCGGCGCAGGAGAATGGCGCCGAGCAACAACACTCCCAATGCGGCAACCACGACCGGAAGAATCTCCGGACGAAGCGAAGACATGCTGTTCGCGAAGACAATACCAACGATCATTGCCACCAGGACAACGAACGCCGGTCGTGTGGTCGGACGTGTAGTATTCGGCAATAGGCTCATCTAATGAACGGAGCTGCGAAACGACAGATACCATACAAAGATAAGACAGAACGAACACGATTCCAACACAGCACATGCACACGAGCACTCCCATTGGGGATGGAAGTGCTCGCTAAGCAGATTACAACGATGTGTGAGTCTTAATGCACGACGATGGCGGCACGGTTCTTGACGACGCCAGCGGTCTGCAACCTGAGGAAGTACATGCCTGCGGGCATATCGTCGACATTCCAGTTGACGGTATATGCACCGGGTTTCTTCACGTCATTGACGAGAGTCTTGACGACATTGCCGAGTCGGTCGATGACCACAAGCTTGGTATCGCCCTCGGCAGGCGTGTAGAACGTAACGTCGGTCGATCGTTGGGTGATGGGGTTCGGGGAGATAAACGCAATATCGGCTTCGAGCGGTATCGCGGGGTCGCGGTGCAGCGAGACGTTCGAGCATGTGGTATCGAGCGTGATCATCCCATTCGTGGCGCTTTGCAAAATGCATGCAGAAGGGAACGGCCCTCGATCGAAATTGATCGTATAGTTGATCGGGATGGCTTGCGTCGTACTGAACTGGTCTTCGCCGTCGTTCAAATGGGACCTAAATTTGATATATATAATTGGAATCGTATCGTTCGGGCCTCCGCCGCTAATCACCGAGCCGTCGAGCGTATAGGCGTCGTACTCCCGATATCCGGCAGAGTCGCCGGTGACAAGATACCCGCAGAGTGACGTATGAGTATTGTCCTGAACGTAATCAATATCTTCGAGATGCGTGGGGTCGTACGATAGGGTTAGTTTGAAGCTCGACGACTGGAACATCTCCATCGGCGTTTTTGCATAAATGGGGTAGAGCATCTCCTCATTGGCCAGCATATGCGCATTGCCCGATGCCCAGAACGTTGCCTTCAGCTGCGAGGTGACGACCGATAGTGGTTGTGATATGGAAAAGCCTTTCGGAAGATCGAACGCAAGATTGAGTTGTGCGGAGAACGTCCCCGGAGCGCTGGGCGAACATCGCACCAATACATTCAAACTGGAGTGCGGTGCGATCTTGAACGGTGCGGTACCCAGAATCGTGAACTCGGATGCATCGGGGCCAGAAAGCGATGCATCGGTGATCGTAACCTCGAAATCGTTCGGATTGGTAACAGTGACCGCTTTATCCTGATCGGTGCAGAGCAACATCGAATCGAACGGCTTCGCGGAAAATGTTTCCGGATTGATCGTAAGAATATGTGCGAGCAGAACGACCTTGTGCGATGCACCGGAGATGGGCGTGAGTTCAAGTAATGCCTGGTAGGTGCCGTTCGGCATCGTTGCGTTCGGCGTGAAACGGAGCACCTGATGAGCAGGTGTGCCGGAGACCTGAATATCGTACGGGATCGTCTGATTGACGCCGGCAATATCGGTTGAGATCATTGTAAAATCTACGGGGTCACCACTGATCGTTGCATTGGTCACGGTCACGACCGCTTCGCCCTTGTTGCTCAGGAAAATCGAAGAATCTTTTGGCAGATCGGAGTTCTGAAAGATACCAAAGTCGAGGGTATCGACTGGAATGCGGGCGCTCGAATCGCTGAAGACCTGCATATTGTCAATGATACCGCGGCCATAGACATCGACGACGTATGCAGTCAAATGTTCCGTTTTGGCACGAAGCACAGCATGCTGCCGGACATTCGGGATGCCGGGGGTAAACCGAATTCTCATCGGTACCGATTTGGCTGCTTCGACGACTGCATTCAGCGGTGAAGGCACTGCAAAATTCGTATCGCCTCGCACATTCCAACCGGTGATCGTCAGCGGATCGCTGGACACATTTTGAAGTGAGACGACCGAGTCATAATAATCGGAGTATAGCTGCGGTGTTGTGCCGCTGATAGGCCTTTTGAGTAAGCGGTCACCGAAATCAATCACGAGTGCGATCGTCTTGAACGGTGTGATCGTCTTCATCAGTGTCCCACCCGGATACGAATAGCTATCGACCGGACCGAGACCATAGACGGTAATACCGATCGGTCGTGCGCCCGTAATATTATGTGTGCCTTGTCCGGGAATCGGGGTGATCGTCTTGTCGCCTAAATTAAGTTGGGCAGCATAAAAATTCGAGTTTGGAATCTGCGAGAATTTCGAGCTGGGGATGGCCGTCCCGTCGAGTGCAACTCCCGATATGCCGGTGGCGTCGGTAATCACATTGACATAATTACCCGTGAATGCATCGTTGATGACGCTGACGAACGTATATGCATTCCCGAACTGCTCGACCGGATAGACCAACGAAAGCGCCGGATCGCCATACGGCTGTCCGTTGCCTTGTGTGCCGTACAAACTCGTATGCATAAACTGGCCCACGAGGATCGGGCTGGTACCCTGGATCGAGACCGGGCCGTTAAGCTGCGTGATCTCATAGAACTGGCCCTTCTGCAGGGTTGCAACCGTCGTGCCATTGACGGTAATCACATTGTCATCTTCGGCTGAGACCACCCTGACGAGGTCGGCCAACGACGAGGAAGCATAGCGAACCACAAGAGCCGAATCGCCCCATGCGCTTGTCGGCGGGAGCTGTTCGACCAGATGATCTCGGCTTCCCGTACTACTCCCCTGATTTTTCGCATTGTACGGAATCGCCGCACGCACATGCCCCGAGAAGACAGCGATCGGTTCGTCGGATTCGATTAACGATCCGGTCAGATCGTTTTTCGAATCGCTTCGAACGCCTTGCACCATATAGACGTCGCCTTTATTCATGAGCAACTGAATCGTGCCTTTGGCCGGGATCCCTTTCGAGGTACGGGCATTGGGAGTGATCGTGACATTCGTAGAATCATTGACCGCCACCACCCAGAATTCGCCGGGTGTGGAACCACCCCCCATATATACAATCGACTGATAGTTCATCGTGAGGTATTCCGTACCCACGACATCGACCGGAAACGCGAGAAAGGCATCGCTCGACCACTGTTTATGGTTCATGCCGTACACGGCGATACGATCGTCGGCGGTAACATGCACCGCCATCCCGTGCAGCAATTCTTCGTCTTGTGTGATCTCTACCGTCGGCTGTCCGAACGTGGCATCGCCCGACGGGAGATCGATCGTTGTGATCTGACCGGGTGATGCCGTAAAATCGCGAGAAAATCCAAGAGCAGGGACCTCGACATGACCTTTGGTATTTGTCTGGCTTGTGATATAGAGCTGCATGGAATTTTCGTCTTCCGTACCGCCCTGATTCTCACCGAATGCAATATAGAATTCCTTGCCAAAGTTATCTTTGGGTTGGGCGAAGACGGTCGCCCTCGGAAGGAGGCACACAAGCGCAACGATAACGCTAGCGATGAAGGACGACAAGGGGGCTTTCATGCGTGATTCTGTACGACTACAAATAGAAACAGGTTAGGCCGCTATTAGTTACACACTCTTCTGGGGAATAGGGGCCGTTGCCCCTGATAATAGACACACGAACGGACGAATCGTTTCTCAGTGAATAACGGAAAATTTGGTTGTTATTGTTCGGCTAATTTGGCCGGTGTTGTCCGACGCCGTGATCTGTAGGAAATATAGCCCGCTTGTAGGGAGCCCTGAGGCAGAGATTTCAAGGGAGCCAGTGCCTTTTTTTAGGGCTTCGGTACCGGAACGAGTGATAATATTTCCTTTGGTGTCAACAAGTTGCCAAGAGATGGAGCCGTCGATCGACGCCTCGAACCCAACGGTGACCGAGCTATGGTTCGAGAGATTCACAGGATCGGGGTATGGACTCGAGATCGAAATGATCGCCGAGTTGCCGAAGCGCATGAGTTCGCGGATCGTCTGATTTCCGCACTCATTGGCGTAGTCGATCTGTGTCGAATGTGGTGCGACGCGAAACCCACATGGCTTTGCCGAGTAGGCGACGGATACGGTCGCGAACGTTGTCGTATCCACCGTAATGTAGGTCTTACACAAGAGTGTAAACAGCAGATCGTTCTTAGACGTATTATGCGATAGATTTGCAGCCAGAAGAGGGACGCAATACGTCCGAGCTGCCGAATCCCAAAACGGGACGGGTTGTGCCGGAATGCCGGCAAGGCTCTCGTCGGTCAACGAACCTGAACGATCGATGCCGACAGGTTGGATCATATCATTGTCGAAACGAACCTTTACAGTATCGAAATCGAGATTCGTCAGCCCCTCACGCTTCCCCTTTAGATAGATCGGCAACCGGAACGGAGCATCCCCCGCACTCGGCTTGTACGGCGGTAATGCAGAAAGAAACTGGAGTTGATTGATCGTGCGCGTCAACGTGATCGTGATCGTATCGTATTCGTAGCTTGCCAACGTACGGAAGGACGGACGATGCAGCACCATTTTTGCGACCTGCGTACCGTTGAGCGAGTCGATGGGGAACAGGTAACGCAGATGCAACGTGAAGATGCTATCTCCCGCAATCGCAATGGGGAAACGGAGGTTCGGAACGTCTGTGAATGAGAACCCGCCCGAGTCTCCGGCAAAGGTGATGGTGTCGATCACGATCGAAACCTGCGCAGTATTGTGCAGATCGTATGCAAGATCAATCGGATCGCAGGATGAGACGCTGTCGATCGTCAGAGGTGACTGATGGCTTAGATCGGCACGGACGTTCGCTTTCAATACGAATAACGGCCGGTTGCGAGAATCGTTATTGATGTAGACGGTATCGTTATAAATACCGACACTGCGGATGTGAAAGTCAACCCGGAGTTCGATGCTTGCGCCCGCCGCAACGTTCATCCCGTCGGGCACGGGGAGCGTTTGTGTCGTGATCTCAAAGTCTGGATTGGAATGTCGGAGCGAGTCGACGATCCCCCAGGTCGAGCCGACGTTCAGCAGGGTATCGAGCATGGTCACAACCGTGCTTGTCGGGTTGACAAACGTGCCGAAGTCGAGAACGGGGTTCGTGATCTTCAGATATGGCTCGACGCCGACGCCGAACACCGTATCGTACCGGACCCGCCGCGCTGCGCGATCATCTTCCGTCTCGATCTTGACGTATGCCAGATGGAGCGCGGTATCGACCTTGCCCGAAGCAGGATCGAACTTCGGTGAAAATCTGATTCGATAGCTATTCGTATTTCCGATGCTTCCGACGGTATCGAGCAACCAGCGACCGGAGATCGGTGGCGGCGCATTACTCTTTGGGCTGGAATAATCGATCTCAAAATCGTTGACATCACCTCCGGCGAGTGCGATCGATGTAATGCCGACCGTATCGTCTCCGAAGTTTGTAAGGGTCCGTGTCGACCAATTGGAGTCAATGAATGCAGTCGAAGCCCATCGTGACGATTCGCGCACGCGCACCGTGCCGAAATCGATCGTCGTTGTCGGGATCTCGTAATCCACACCGCGACCGCTAATCATTGCAATCGGTGTGTCGATCGCGTCACTATAGATATACGCCGATACCGAATCGAAGCTACGCGCAATCGGTGTATATCGCACCGTGTCTACTGCCATACCCGGGATCGGGTATCGAATGATGTTATTTCCGATTCCGTCCGCTGTGACGATTCTCGATATTTGAAACAGCTCCGGCTTATCGACGATCGGGGGGTTGGGGGTCTTGATCGCAATCGTCGCCGGGCCGGTATTACGCAGGATATATGTTCCGACCGCGGTGTCGCCGACCCTGACCCGGCCGAAGTCGAGCGGGGAGACAAGCAACGTGCTGCTGCTGTCGTTCGATGCGATTCCGCTCACCGTGATCAGCACTGGTGTGCGATTGTTACTCCAGACGCGGAGTACAGCATGGAACCACCCTTCTCGCGTCGGTTTGAATCGGAATGCCACGCCCAACTGACCACCGGGTGCAATTGACGCAGTCGCGCGAAGCGTATCGAGCACCGAAAAGGCAGACGTATCCCCGGATTCCCACGAATATTGGTAGACTTCCGATTGCTCTCCGAGCGGAAGCGGCGCCGGGTCAGCGAGAATGTTTGTGAAAGAATCCTTTGCGGTGTTCGGTGCGATACGTCCGAAATCCAGATCGACAGCGCGAAGCGCATGCAAGTATGGGAAGCTGCCCCCGCCAGTGAATGTATACGAATCGAGGTTGCCATACCCGTATGCTTCGGCATAGCAGGGAAGACTGCTTTCGATGCGCTGTATTCCTGCGCCGACACCAATGACGCCGTAGTAATATCGAGTACCGGGGAATGGCTTCAGTGTGGATTGGACCAGTAGATAGCCGTTGAGCGTTGTCGCGGAGCGTGCAGCGGAATCGCAGAGGATTGCCACATAGTGCTCGGTGAAGGATCCGTTGCTCGAGATGGTCGGCAACGTATAGTATGTACTCATGTTCTCGATCGGGGGCAACACCGTCATATCAGGGTCGCCTACCGTATCCGGATCGATCGCAGATTGGAGATACTTTACCACAAGCAACGGCTGGGTCGACGTGATGAGCGTCGCCTTGTTCAATGCAAACTGTTTGAATGCGCCGCTGGAGAGTTGTGCGACAACCGAACCGTTAAATGATACCGTCGTATTGTTCGATGCTGCGATGAGCCGCACGAGATCGCCGCTTGCGGGGCGTGATCGGCGCGCGCCGACCGACGAGGGGATAAATGCAAACGTCTTCCCCCAGCTTTCGATCGGGGGCATTTGGTCGACGATGTGATCTCGCGAGACGATCGGATGCTTGACATACGCGAACTCCATCGAATCGGGAATCGACGCACGTTCGTTGCCGCTGAAGACAGCGATGGGTTTGTCCGAGGAGATCAGGCTTCCCGTCAGGTCACAATCGGTGTTCGAAAGTTTTCCGGTCCAGCTCAGGATACCGTTGAAGACGGATGTGATACCGGTGTCTCGCGCGCAGACTTCCATGACTTCGCCGCTGTTCAAGGTGAAGGTGTAGGTCTTCCCCTGGATAAATTTTCCGGAATGCGAGTCGCACGACGGTGTGAAGGTGATCGTCGTTGCATCTTGTGTGCCGACGATCAGACACTCGCTACGCGGGACAGTATCGAGCGTGAACGGATTGATCGGTCGTGCACGTCCGCCAAAATAGTTAAGCGAATTCCGTGCACTCGATATCGCATACTTCATTCCAAGCGCCTCGGTTGGCAGCACGAGAAACCCGTCGCTCGAAAGGTGGTGATGCGATAATGCGTAGACGGCAATCTCATCCTGCGCCTGAATCTCGAAGACTCGTTTGTATGCCTGTTCGGTCTCGCTGCGTTCGAGTCCGGCCCAAGCCGGCAGATCGATCGCGACGGCGGCAGTTGGGTTGGTCACGAACGATTGTTGCCATCCTCCGCCTACCAGACGAATGACACCGCGAACTTGCGAACGGGAAGAGATATAGACTCGCTTATACGGGATTTCCTTGGGACTGTCGGATCCCAACGCAGACGGGAATGCGAGGAAGAAATCTGTTCCGGATGTTTTATACACCGGCTGCTGCGCTTGCGGTCGTGCGACAAACCCGGTTGTGACTTCTCTCACCTCCAGTGCCCGTGGGATACGGGCGAGCCGAGGAGGGTGTACCTCGGCAGCTTGGCGCTGCTGGGCTGATGCACCGGTCACTTCCAAACACGAGAGTACCAGCACGCTCAATGTCACGATGAGTTGCCGGCACCAAGACAACGGGTAAACGCGATATGCGATGCGTTGCCGCATCAATAGTCCATCTCTTCGATATAAAAAATACTGCGGCTACGGCACGAGCGAGTGCACCGTAGCCGCAAAGAAAAACGATTCGACAATGTCAGTGAACGATCGAGAAATGTCCGCGAGCCGAGATGCCGGCTTCTGGGGCGGATATTTCATACACATACGTGCCTGTCGTCAACGCACGTGCATCGATATGAACACTATTGCGGCCTGCTTCCTGCTGCCCATCGAATGCGGTAAGCATCTGGCGGCCAAGTGCATCGAAAATCCGAACAGAAGCATGAGCCGAATGCGGCAGCGAATATTCGAGGGTTGTATTACTTCCGGTCACGGGGTTCGGGAATGCGATCGCATACGCTTCGGCATCTGTCGTCGAGGTGTGTACCCCCGATGTCGTGCCCGGTTCGATGGTAAAGTCGACGGCCAGCGGATACAGATCGAACCAAAGGCCGGTGTGATGGTAGAGCCGCGCAATACCCGTGATACGACGTGAAGGGGTCGTCTCTGGAGCGAGCGTGATCCGCTGTTTGCCCGCAACCGGCAGGATCCCGAAGTTCTTCATCGGGACGTTCACCGATCGAACAGCGATCCCTTCGGGATTCGATGTGTATTCGATCACAATACTATCGAGCCAGACCGTTTCATCGCCGAGGATGTTTCGGATGGTGAACGTAGGCTGCATCGGTGGTCCGGGAAACGGGAGGTTCTGGGCGTCGATCTCTTTCCAGATACCGGTCTTGGGTTTGAACAGTCCGCCCGCAGTGTATCCGTATGAATCTACTACGCCGAATCCGTAGCCCAGGATCGTCACGCCACCGCCGCTGCCCGTATTCGGAACAGTAATCCTGCTCATACCGGGCGACTGAGCGATCGTTGCGATCGCATACGATTTCGCCGTGTGACCGTCCGGGCTCAAGGTGGTCGGCAGGCTGAGGAATGACGCCGAAGGGATCGCGATATTGTTGATGAACACGTTACTCTTCAGCGTCCCCACATTCTGCTGCTCGGTCGTGACGATCAAGCTGTTCAAGCTGTACACGGGGTCGGAACTCATGAAATACGTCAGGTCGGGGTATGCTTGATCGAGCGGCGGTACAATCGCAAAGAATGGATCGCCTGTGCCATTGGAAGAATCGGCAGTATGTGCATACATGCCAACGAGTGATGGCATCGATGTCTGCACGCAATACACATTGTCGACAGGCGCATTCTTATAAACGATCATTGTATCGCGGAATTCGCCTGCTTTCATCGGCTTCCCCCAGGGCACCCCGTTGATCGTGACGACATTCCCATCGGCTGACGACATGACGCGCATGAGGTCGCCAATGGTTCTGGGTAAGAAATTTCGTGCAATAAAGGCGGTTCCCCAGGTAGCGATCGGCGGCATCTGCTCTGCAAGATGATCGCGACTGGAGCGTGGTGCGCCACTTCCTTCATAAAAGACATAATCGTGAGGGACCTCGGCTCTGCGGTGTCCGCCAAACACTGCGATCGGGTTGTTGCTTGTGATCACGGTACCGGTGAGGTCTGCAAGGGGATCGGCGGAGAGGCTTGCCCTGACCTGATAGCACTTACCCTTGTCGAGCGATACGGTGATCGGAACACCGGCGGGTGAACCGTTTTCGGTCATGGCAGTGGGTGTGAAGGTGACGGTCGTTCCGTTATCGAATGCACCGAATGCAAATTCGCTCGGTTTGAGGTTGTGGATGTCCGTCCCGAATATCTCCGTGCTCGAACAGTTCGTGTAGGACATAACCATGTAGGCTGTCCCGGCGACTTGCTTGGGCAGGACAAGAAACGCGTCGGCAGTTTCCGACTTATGATTCATCCCATAACAAATGATCGGGTTGTCGGACACCACACTCACGACCATGTTATCGACGACCTCATCGCTGTTGACCACACAGTCGAGTGCAGGGGTCGAATCCACCCGTACTGTGACCCCGGTACGGATGGGGAGATTCAACACTTTCGAGAACCCGGTCCCGGGGCACGAAACGGTTACCGTTGCAGAATCGTCGAGGCTGGCAATGTATACGTCTTGGTAGTTTGAGGGAGCCCCTGTCTCGTAGTCCGCTTCTTCATTTGCCATGAAAATCAGCAGGAAGTCACGGCCGCTATTGGTATTTACTGCATCGACACCGCCCCCGCAGTTCGATTTTTCCTGGGCATGTGCTACCAAGTCGAGCGAACCAAACAGAAGGCTTACCACGATCACGAGGGCAAGCTGACGGATATTCATGTGTGTGTTCATTTGACCGTTCTATTGTATGATGAAGTATCTATAGTCTAATTCATGGCGAAAACACACACCGTCGGTTCGGGGAAAACCTACGCCGCCCAGAGCCAAATGGTCGTGTTCTCTAAGCGATAATAACAACAATACGGATGCCAATTTGTTACAAAAACCAGTTCGTATGAGCGCAATCTCACGAAACGGCGTCCGCCAGCAAATATGCCTATTGCTGGGCGGAATCCATCCAAATCGTGACCGGTCCGTCGTTGACCAATTCAACGTCCATCATGGCTGCAAACCGTCCCTCTGCGACGCGGTTCGGCCCAAGAATATCCGTAAGCGATTCGACGAAATATCGGTAGAGGGGTTCGGCCACTTCCGGCCTGGCTGCCGCCATAAAATTCGGGCGGTTGCCTTTTCGGGTATCGGCGTAGAGGGTAAATTGGCTGACGACGAGGATACTCCCCCCAGTCTGCTGTACGTCAAGATTCATTTTGCCTGCCTCGTCCTCGAAGATTCGCAATTTGACGAGCTTCGAGGTCAGTTCGTCCACGTTCGAGCGGGTGTCTTCGGCGGCGATACCCAGGAATACTAGTAAGCCTGCCCCAATCGCACCACATACCTGTCCCTCTACAGTGACCGTTGCTCTCGAAACACGTTGGACTAGTAGGCGCATCGGAGGTTGATTATGGACGATTGGCTACGACAACGCGTTCGTGCCCGAGCAAGTCATTCACACTACGAACGATATGCAATCCATGGCCGGCGAACATTTCCCGCACATGCGGCGCCCCTTTGTATTCGGTTTCGACCACGATCACTCCGTTCGGATGTAATAGTTCGGCCGCATGTTCTGCGATTGCCTCGTAGAACGAAAACCCATTTGCATTATCGGTCAGCGCCATGTGGGGTTCGAACGAGCGGACCTCGTCGGCAATGAGCTCCATTTCGTGCGCAGGGATGTACGGCGGGTTCGAAACGAGCAGATCGAAGCGTCGGTCGAGGTCGTTGAGCATCTGAGGAAATCGAAGTTGCCGAAGTTCGATGTTTGTAATGGCTAATCGTTTCGCATTCTGTTTTGCCAGCGAGATGGCGTCGGTTGAAATATCGATCCCGACGACATTCGATGACGGACAATGCGTTGCAATTGCAAGCGCAATCGCGCCGCTTCCGGTACCGATATCAAGGACACTGCAAGCGCCGCCCCGTTCGCGAATCTCCTTGATTGCTTCTTCAACGAGTATTTCTGTTTCGGCGCGAGGGATCAGCGCGGCAGGAGTGCAATACAGGCGCAGCCCGTAGAATTCCGTCTCTCCGATAATGTACTGGACAGGTTCGTGGGCCAGACGTCGGCGGAGCAGATTATCAAATTGAAGATGCTGAGTTTCGGTCGCGGGCGAGAGGCGCAACGGTCGCAAGTCCGATCGGTCCCATACACCGAGGATATGCGCGGCAAGATATTCGGCCGTGATCTCGGCTTCGCCGAGCCCGTGTGACTCGAGCGCGGCAGCTCCGTCAGCGATCAACTCCGCCCAGGTGCTCATCGTGTTAACGAATCGAACACAGTAGCAAGCACACGTGTGCTTTCGCGACGCTCGAACCGAATGATCTCATCGACGAGCATTCCGGACGATGCTTCTTCGCCTCGGAGCCAGCGATCATACATTCGCTTGAATGCAGCGGCTTGTCCTTCGATGTCCTTTGCAGCGGCGGTTTCGCCACCGCCAGTCTGTCGGAGTAAGCCGCCAATCGCACCATCGGGCGGAGCGATGGCAAGCATCGGGCGCATTGAGCCCAGATACTCATACACTTTGCCTGGCACAATAGCCGCAACCGTCGGTGTATCGTCGACGATCAATAGTAATGCATCGCTGTCGCTGACGAACTCCACCGCTTTCGAGTGAGCGACGTACCCGTGTTTCTCGATCATCGGTTTGATGTTCGGCGCGTCCATCATCGCATGAATGTCGTCACCGAAGCGTCCGACGAATCGGAGTATGATCTTCGACGGGTCGATCTCTCCTCGCGAAAGCAGCAGTTCGAGCGCGGCAAAGAGACTCGCCGGATTGCGCGGGCCGTAGAGCGAACCGCTGTAGGTCAGAACGAACTTCGGTCCGTGCTCACGATGAGCGCGTGTGGTAATATTTTCTTCGGGGAAATCGGCGCTATCGAAGCCGTTCGGGATGTGCACGAACTTCTCGCGTGGCAACTCGGGATACTTGCCGAGTGCATCGGCAATGATCCCTTCCCATGCGACATCGATCCTCGTCGCATCGCGAAAAACGCTGTGTTCGAGCGATTGGTCGATCATCTTTGGGATGAGCCACCGGTTCGGTGTCGAGCTCTCGAAGCCTGACCATGGGTCGCGGAACCCCGCAACGAACGGTAATCCGGTCTTCTTCGCAATTGATCGTCCGATGAGCGAAACGGTGTATGGTGGTGACGATGTATAGATCGCCGAGATCGGATACTCTTTGCAGAGTTTCAACCCTTCGCGCACGGCAGCACGCTTCCAGCCAATACGTGCGTCCGGAATGAAAAATGTAGAACGGATGAAATTCGCGAGCGATTTCTTGACTGACGACCCGCCCTTCCCACGCTCATTGACGTTCACATCGAGCGGAGCGCTTTTGTCCATCCCGACGAATTTCTTATACAGGTTATGTGGCTCGAAAATAGGCGAACGCCGAATGATCGTTCCCTCGGGGATCTCGGCTGCAAGCGAAGGGTCGAGTGCCTGATACTGCGGATTTTCCGGGACGAGTACGATCGGCGTCCAGCCGAACTCACGCAAATACCGGACGAATTTCGTGACGCGCTGCACCCCTGGCCCTCCGGCCGGTGGAAAGTAGTAGGAGATGAAGAGTACGTATCGTTCGTTAGGAATCGGCACAGTTGGTTTGAGACAGAGGTATTTGCCAAGTTCTGGGTTGCAGAACACCTAGTTCGTGTGCAAAATTTCGCTTGACGGGGTATCGATCGTGTCTATGGTGAAGGAACAGCAATCTTCAACTATCCAACCGATTGCGATATGGGGTTGAATTAAAAAATTAAAAAAACAGTCTCTTACTATTGCATTCTAAAAATTTGGTGCTTATATTTGTGACAGTTAGGGTTGTCAACAACTTCAAGACGAGATACATAGTTGTGGTCGATACATTCTGTTCATATTTATCACATTCGTCTCATTTGAAGTATGTTTTATCATTTCATCTATCTGGTTTACTACCAACGACAGTAATGCCTTAAAGTCTGGCATCTATCAATAGTATAGCACTACCAAACAAAAATTTTGGGAAGCGAAGCGCTAACTCCGCCTCCCTGTGTAATGGCAGATACACTGCCGCTTGAGCGGTGTGTTGAACCTGCTTGCCCAATACTAAAGGTCAACATACTGACTCGAGTAATTATTTCAGTTACTAGTTCAACTATCGAAATGAAAACTCGAAATCAATCCCCGTGGGGAACGTTCCGTCAGCAACTTCTTGGAGTTGCTGTAGCCGTTTTGCTTATTTTCTCGTGTGCGGCTACACAAGTGGTGTACTGTCAATCGACAAATACAACGCGAGCACCGAGAGTAATCACATACCAAGGTTCCATTACTGCCGATGCAGGTTCGCCGGCAACGGGCGTGCATCAAGTGCAGACGACACTGTATTTTGATCCTGAAGGCAGACAAATTGCTTGGAGTGGCCAGTATCTCACAACTGTTGTTAACGGTATCTTCAGTCTCCAGCTTGGTAGCGGTATTTACCCGTTCTCCAGTGGACTAGACTTCAGTAAACAGCTCTGGTTAGGCGTCAGTATCGACCATAGTCCGGAGATGAAGCCACTAACTCCTTTGTCAAGCTCTCCGTATGCATTATCCATTCCGGATCAATCGGTTACAGCGGAAAAAATGCAAACGGATTTTGTAGGAGCAATTTCTGTAAATGGGAAGCAGATCACGGGTAAAGCATCGGTCTTGAATCTTCAGGATGGACAAAATACGTATTTTACCTATGATTCTAAAACAGGGAGTCTTTCTCTGAATGTTCTCAACGGACTCGGGAACAATACACCGCAGTGGATAGCACATCAAGGATGTACAACCGATCAGAATGACGATAATGGGGAGACTACCAATACCATCTCAGGAGGATGTGGCAATACGACAGTGAACGGTGCAGGTGCTCCCATTTTTGCCACGATCGGGGGCGGTCAGGACAACCGAGCGTTCGGTCACCGTAGTACTGTGGGTGGAGGTGATACTAATTTCGCTCAAGGTAATCTTTCTACAATCGGTGGCGGATTCATGAATTTAGCTTCGGGAGAAGAATCTGTTATAGCGGGCGGAGAAAATAATCAAGTGACCGCCGAAGAAGCAGCTATTTGCGGAGGTGGAAACAATACGGCCTCAGGTTTCGGAGCGTTCATTGGGGGTGGGGCAATTGATGGTCCTGAAACTGCCAACAATTCAGCTTCCGGGACTAATTCGGCAATTGGAGGGGGCGCACAGAATCACGTTGTCTCAAACCTAAGCGCGATTACGGGCGGGGAATTGAATACCGTGGCCACCGGCTCTGACCATGGAACGATCGGTGGTGGTAAATCAAATGATATCGACACAAATGCACATCATTCCTTTATAGGAGGAGGTGAGAACAACTCCACCTTTGCTCATCATGGTGTGATCACAGGGGGGGAAGCCAACAGCATCCAAACCACAACCGTAAATACCCTCGATCATAGTGCTATCGGTGGTGGATCTCATAACCTAATTTCTGGTACCCAAGCAAGTGCTACTGTAATCGGGGGTGGTTATTACAACTCCATACAAGGGAACTCCTTCGCGGCAACAATTAGTGGTGGGGCGTGGAATTCTATCAACTATCGTGATACCGGATCCACGGACAACACTTATTCGGCAATAGGTGGTGGCTTTTACGATACCATCGAAACATCGAGTAGCGTGATTGCCGGTGGGTATCTGAACCATACAAAAGGAGGAGCAACTCACCGCTTTGCGACGATCAGTGGTGGAGCACAAAATGTAACCGATGCTTTCTCCTCGTCAATTCTCGGTGGAAATAATAACCAAACTAATTCCTATGGACAAGCTGTCGTCGCATATTGGGACGATATTCGCGTACCCACAGGTGCGACACAGTTCACTGGAATCGATGCGCCCTGGCAAACAAATTCAGACGACTACAATGGGAAGCTGTTCATCGTTGGGAATGGACATCTCGTCGATGGAGTAAATGATGTCCGGAGTAATGCTTTCTACGTATCGTACAATGGTCATTCCGTAGTATACGATGTGAATAATACCGGTGCGGTTCGCGGTGCGATCAAGGGAGGTACCTATACGGATAATGTTTGCTATGCGTGGGGCGATGTTACCCCGACAAACCTTGGGAATGCGGCTCCGCTTGCCCCAATTAACTATCCCCGAGGAGTGACGAATATCACAGACTTTGGCGTTGATAGTGTGCGAGAAACTGCACCTGGGACATTTACGGTGTACCTCCACACCACCGATCAGCAATGCAACCGCCTCAACAGTTGGCTCGGGCTGGCGGCGACGGCTACGCTGGTCAATACAACATGTGACGCCTTTATCAGTGTGACTCCAGTTATTGCAAACAAATTTAACATTGTAGTGACACAACGTAACTATACTTGGAACGCTACACACTTATGTAATGGAGTAACATGCGACGCGTGGGACTACCGGTTCAATTTCCACGTGTTCGGTCGACCACAGTAAATACAAAATACATTGTTCGAGGAGAGTTCAAAATCCAGCCATCTGGCTGGATTTTTTTATTGTGGTTTTCGAAGTAAGTACGACGCTTCGAGTGCCACGAGTTCGCGAACGCCAGGGATGAACTTCAACGCGTTGGCTTTGATCGGAGGCAGCCCGAACTTCATTTTGAACACTGGGCGAATAAAGTACAATTCTTCGCGCACGAGTTCGAGTCGGGCATTTTTGATTGCACTGCGCATCTTCGCAATGGTTAGGCGAATTGTACGCAGGCGCGAAACTTCCTCGACGTCGATCTGCAATCGTGCATTCTTATATGCGCGGTTAAAGATTGCATCCGGCAGTCCCTGAATATATGGCATCTTGCCCATCGTATTGTCGAGCAAGTGCTGATGTGCGCCGAATGGAGAATAATATGGCGGGAAGACGATGAAGAGCCAACCGCCGGGTTTGACGAACTCCATCACGTTGCGAAGCGAGGTCTCGGTATCGTTGAGGTGCTCGATGACATCGCGGAGCGTTACAAAATCGAAATGCTCCTTCCAGCGCTCGGGGGTCGGGTCGTCGGTGATATTGTGGATCGCGAATTCTGCGTTGAGACCAAAGGCATCGAACGCTTTTTGCGACGATGCGATCGCGAGGTCGCGAATATCGATCCCCAGTACTTCGGCAGGGCCTTCCTGTGCGAGCGCCGCCAAGACGCCGCTTTCACCGCAGCCGATCTCGCAGATGTTCGCACCGGCGAGCTTCACACCGTTCGACTTCAGGTACGGCGCGATATATTCGCGGCCTAACCCGTACTGGTAGCCGAAATAATAGCGTTCGTAGGGGTTGAGGTCGCTGCGCGACTCGAGCGGTGCGAGCAGAGCGGTGGTCTCGGCCGATAGTCTTGCCATAGGGGGTTATGAACGCACGAGCCGTTCGATTCCTTCCACGAATGTGCTCCAGAGATATTTGGGCTTTTCGGCCCGGACGCCCTCGCGAAGCGACGGTTCCAATCCCCCGGCAAAGAATCGCTCGATGGACGAGGCGACCGCTTCGGGTGTCGGCTCCGGTGCGATGAGGCCGCTCTTGCCGTCGATGACGATCTCCGGTAAGCCGCCGACTGCGGTGGCGATCACGGGCTGGTCGTAATTGTAGGCGATCTGGACGACGCCGGATTGTGTCGCACTCCGATAGGGAAGCAGCGACGCGTTCGATGCGCTGAAAAAGACCGGCACGTCGTCGTTCGAAATATAATGATCGAAGAATCGGATGTTCTTCTCCGTCAGGCCGAGCGATGCGGCGAGTGCGCGATAGTCTTCTTCGCCGTTATAGCGTTCGCCTGCAACCAGGAGCAGGATATTCGGACGCAACTGGGCAACATCGGCCACTGCCCGAATGGCAATATCGATCCCTTTGTATTTGCGGATGAAGCCAAAGTATAATAATACCTCGGCATCCGCTTCGATACCGAGTTTCTCGCGTGCGGCTGCACGATCGATGGGTGCGCCGAACGATTCGAAGACGGGGTGCTCCAGCCGCAGGTACGATGCGTCGGGTTTGACGATCTGCAGGTCGCGTTCGACCGCCTTCGATTGGACGATGAAGTGATCGACGACGCTGAATGCATAGTTCGTCAGCGCACGGTCCCCAGGGCGTTTTTCATGCGGGATGACGTTATCGGCAATGAAGATGATCTTCGTGTTCCTTCGCTTGCGCCGCATGAGCTTCTTCACGGTACGCGCGATCACGCCGTATGCCGGAGCAAAGAACGGAAGCCAAAATTTGAAGATGACTGCGTCGGGTTCGAACGATGCGACGATCTTGCCGGCCTTACGCCAGCTTAGCGGATTGACGGAGTCGATGACCTGAATGCTATCGACCGCTACTCCCGGATCGCCCTTTTCCTCTTGGAATTTCCCCGGAAAGAGGATTTTCGGATATTGGCGGCTGAACGTGACGATCTCGGCCTCGTGGCCGCGTTCGCGCAATGCCTTGTACAGGAGCCCGACGTATTGAGCGATGCCGCCACGGAGCGGGTAGGCCGTGCCGACGATAACGAATTTCATACTGGGATACTACAACAGCAGAGCGCGGGCGACGTTCATTTCATCGCTTGTTCGTACGCTTGCTCGTAGATCGGGACGATCTGCTCTTTCGTGAAGTTGCCGGTTGCATGGTCGAGCGCCGCTTTGCCCATCTGTTGGCGCAACGGCTCGTTAGTCAATAGCGAGTATGTGCGGTCGGCCAGTGCCTCGACATTGCCCATCGGGACGATGTATCCGGTTTTCCCATCGACGTTCACTTCGGGAAGCCCGCCGATATCGCTGGAGATAACCGGCAAACCGCATGCCATCGCCTCGAGCGCCGCCAGACCGAAGCTTTCGTTGCCCGAAGGGATAAGAAAAATATCGCTTGCCGAAAGGATCGATGCAAGCTCTGCCTGCTTACCGAGGAATCGGGTGTGATTCCAGATGCCGAGCTGGCGGGCGAGCGATTCGCACTCGGCGCGGTCCGGCCCGTCGCCAACGAGCAAGAACTTGGCTTTCACACCACGGTCGAGCACCAGCTTGAACGCCTTGATGGCATCGCTGACACGTTTGACCGCACGGAAATTCGACACATGAACCAATACTTTCTCGGCGTTCGGTGCGAGCATGCGACGCAGGTTCTTCGCGGTCGGGATCGGGCGGAAGATTTCGGTATCGACGAAGTTCGGGATGGCAATGACGTCTTTGCGGATGCCGTAATTCTCGATCGTCTCGCGTTTGAGAAATTCGGAGACCGATGTCACGATGTCGGATGCTTCGATCGAGAATTTCATCAACGGTTCGAAGCTCGGTTCCTGCCCGACGAGCGTGATGTCAGTGCCGTGCAGCGTAGTGACGATCTTGAGGTCGCCGCCGAGGATTTGTTTCGCCAGATACGCGCTCGTTGCGTGCGGGATAGCGTAGTGTGCATGGATCAGGTCGAGCTTCTCATAGCGAGCTACTTCGACCATCTTGCTCGCAAGCGCGAGTTCGTACATCGGAAACTCGAAGAGGGGATAGGTGGACATTTCCACCTCGTGGTAGAAAATGTTATCGATATATGCTGCGTCGCCGACGGTACCGATACCAGTCAGGCGCATCGGCAGTGCATACGTGATGAAGTGTACTTTATGCCCTCGTTGTGCAAGCGATTTGCCGAGCTCCGTTGCCACAATGCCGGAGCCGCCGTAGGTCGGATAACATGTGATGCCAATGTTCATAGCCGCAATAACAATACGTTCGGGTGTTTAACAATCTTCGCGGTCAAAAGTACGCATAATCTTGTTTGCATCCTTCGATGAACCCGAACGAGACCGACTCCTACGTCACCATCGCCGCACCGCTGCGTGCGCGCGAGCTCAAAGAACGTTCGTCCCGATTCATTGCCGATCTGATCCCCGTTTCGTCCAAAGAAGAAGCAGACGACCATCTCGAGCGTATCCGCAAGGAGTTCTACGATGCCACGCACCACTGTTACGCGTATCGCCTCGGGATTCGCGGCGAGCTTACACGTGCGGCCGACGACGGTGAGCCTTCCGGCACCGCTGGAAAACCCATTCTGCAGGTGCTTGCGGGTGCAGGGCTCACGAATATTCTATGTGTTGTGACGCGTTATTTCGGCGGGACGAAACTCGGCACCGGCGGGCTGGTTCGCTCATATAGCGAGGCGGCGTCGTCGGCGGTTGCCCATTCGCAGCGAACGGAAATTCTGCTCCTTCGGCAGTTTGAGATCGTGTGCTCGTACGATCTGCACTCCGCACTTGAACGATTCCTCGCCAAATATGAGATCGCTGCGCGATCTGCGGAGTTCGGCGAGAACATCACCGTTCGCGTGTCGGTCCGTAAAGGAATTGCGTCGTCATTCAAAGCGGATCTCGAGGCTGCGTTCTATGGCACCGTCTTGATCTCTGAAGTTGATGCCGAGAGCGAAGTATGAAAGACAGCATCGAGCCGATTCGATAGTTCGGTTGTCAACCGTGTGAACAGTTCGAGTTCAGCACTTTGATGCGATCGTCTATACTCCCCGAGCAATACAACACATCGAAAGAGCTCGCTCGCCTGATGGCGTAATCGGCCCTCCGAGGCAAACTGTCGCGATCGCAGATACGACCTCCCAATCAGAAACAGTGTGTCGCTGTCGTTTCTCGGCAGCAAGAGCCCTCTCTTGCCACCAACAGAGAATGGGTGACCGTCGCGATATGCTTCTTTCAAACGAGAGATAACTGAATCGAGATCGCGGGCACCGCCTATGCACCACAAACGCGCCATTGCGTTCAGAAATTGGTCGCTGCCGAGTTGTAATGCTGCGGCGATTCTCCATTCGCGCATAGCAGCAGCGGTATCGCGCGTTGTAATGAATACTAAGTCGCCGCGCAGGACATGCTGGGGTACAAGCATACGGTCGTGCGAGCCAGGGTTGGTAGTATCGAGCACGGCGAGTGCTGCAGCAAAGTCGCCGAGCCGCATCAACGAATATACTCTTCCAGAAAGTGCATCGGAGCGGTCAGCTTTGTGCAACACTGCAGCATAGATGCTGTCGGCCTCGTGATACCGATCTGCCGACGATGCGAGCCGGGCGTTGTGCATCAGCGTGCCGATTCGTCGCAAACATGGATCGGCAATGATGGAGCGACGATCGAAGTAGTAGCGAAGGCGCACACTATCGAACGGGCTGAACGTTTGCGGCTGCTTCAGGATGTCGTTCTTCCATTCGGCATCGAGCGCTTCGAGCGATTTGCCGAAACATCGTTCGAAGTCGCGGGTCGTGTAGCAATCGAGATACTTCTGCGGCCCGTAGCGGCGGATGAGATAGGACGAGAACGACCCTGCGAGCACATAACTATTGCTCGAGGCATTGGATGCGAAACCCGTAAAGGCCATAATTCCGGTAACGCCGTCGCCATAATGCATCTCGAGGATCGAGGCGGCGAGTTCGTCGAGCGAGTGGATGCCATCGAACTCCGGTGCAGTCGCTTCGGCGACACCTTCCGTGAGTCCGGTACTATAACTCACATCGAACGGAAATCTCCCGTACGATGCGAGCATCACATGGGTAAGCTCGTGCTTGAGCGAACGCAGATTTTCCCGTGCGATGTATAGTGTAGCTTGCCACGGTTTCGAGATGCTCGCCGAACGAGTCCCGACATATTCATCCATATCGTCGACGGAGTCATAGATATAGATATCGAGTGGTGTCGATGGGTGTGGCAGGTGCAGATATGCTTCGATCTCCTCTTGCGCATGTCTGATTTCGGCACGCAAATACTCTGCCTCGTCGTCGGTAAATGCAGAGGCCGAATAATGGACTCGTACATTCCCAATGGTTTCTGTGTGAGTGAGCGGTGCGGTCCGCTTCCCGTCTTCCCTGACTACCGCAATGTTTGCGCTCGGGGTGCTTGTATTCCCAACCATGACGAAGAGAGCAACGACCACCGCCAGTACTGCCATGGGCCACCAGTGTTTCGATTGTGCCCGTAGAGCGAGCAACAGAAAGAAAATGGGATACACCAGATCGTGTATTCGTGTCGCCCAGTATTGCGGACGAATGCGGATGTATTCGTCCCAAACAAAACCGGGGAAGAAGCCATACTGCCAACTCAGCGAATATATCTGTGATGTTCGGTATCCTGGGACGAATCCCAATCCAAGTGTGACAACCCAGATAAGTACGATGGCGAGTCGCCGTAGCCACAACCGTGCGATGTATACGGCGCAGAGTATGCCGATAAGCATGCCGACGAGCACTGTCAAGGGGACGATCTCGAGATAGAACAACAGACCATCGGTAAACGCGCAGTTCGCAATGGCAACAAGCGACACAAGCGAAACCAATAATGGGAGCAGCGAATACAACACTGCAACGGCGCCGAGTGCTTGCCATGCATGCCGATCGGTCAGGCGATCGTGATCGATCTCTGTGGCCGCTGCGAACGGGACGATCATGCTCAGCACGAGTGCCGACAGTGCCGAATATTCAAATCCGAGCGTCCGAAACAGCGGGCTGCCTAAGGCGATGAGCGCGACATCGGCCATCGTAGCGAGCACGATGCCGGGGAGTTGGCGACGAAGCACGGAATGGTAGATCATGGTCTCGCGCATAGTGGAAGCGTTTACCCAACGAGTAAGTTCGCGACGGGTTATTTCGATGGTGATCGCCCGTCATCCCGAACAGCCGGACTTCGTGGGCCGCGCAAATTTCTGACGTAACTTTGCACGGATTATCTTAATTACGAAGAATGTCAGCAACCGTCATTGTAACGATTTCCTATCCGGTGAAGCTGGACAAGATCGTGCAGTATCAGCACCTTGTCGAGCAGTTTGTCCGGGCGGTCAACGAAACCCAGAGCGGGATCGAGGTATCGGTCTACGCCTCCGACGAGAAGGCCAACGCCTTTGTCGAGGTCTATGAGTGCTTCAACAACGAGAGCTTCGATAACCTCGAAGATAACTACGACGAGCACACCCGCGAACTCGTGATCGCCATTAGCGACTGCCTCGAAGATCGACAGACGATCCGTACACTTACCAAGCGCATCGGATAACTCCGGCTCGGAACCTGCTTTGCGACGGGGCTGTTGAAGGCGTCCCGACTCGGGCAATTGGCGCAGTTGGTTAGCGCGTTTCCTTGACATGGAAAAGGTCACAGGTTCGAATCCTGTATTGCCCACCAGTTCGAATTCCGAACGGTACATGCCGAATTTCAGAACGCCGGAGGCAACGCCTTCGGCGTTTGTCGTTTGTACCCGCCGATGTTCTTCTATTATCAATAGTGCGTTTCTACCAATGGGACGAATGCAACGGGTTGTCGGTCTGATCGTACTCCTGCTGCTCGGCAGCACTCATCCAGCGAACGGACAAACACCAACGGATCGCCTGGTTCGTGAAGCCGGGAAGCAGATCCCGTCGCTTGCCGCGTTCATTGTCGAACGTCATGACTCCGTTCGGTGCCAGGAGTATTTTCATGGAGCGACATCTCAGACACCATTCAATGTGAAATCGATGACGAAGACCTTCGTTTCGTCGATCGCCGGCGCAGCGAGGCTTCGTGGGTTGCTCCCCGATCTTGATACTCCGTTTCTAACGATTATGCCGGAGTACGGCATACCCGATCGTTTGGCAAAGAATGTGTGGTTTCACGAATCGCCCGAAGACTCCGAAGCGCTCGCCGATCTTCGTGAAGACGATTCGTTGCGCAAGCTGCTCAGCCTTCGCCAATTAATGCAAATGCAGGCAGGGTTTCGCTACCATGAGTTCGGTCCGATCATCGACGAGTATTGCTCAGCGAGCGATCCCGTACGATTCATGATTGATCTTCCGTTCGAGACCGAACCGGGTGATACATTCAACTATTGTACCGGCGCAGCGCACATGTTCGGTGTCGCTCTTTCACGATGCGTGAAGACGGATATCCGGACGTTTGCCGATACCGCGTTGTTCATCCCCGCCGGAATTCATGTCGTGCGCTGGGCAACCGACCCAGAAGGACGATCGCTGGGTGGATCCGAATTGTGGTGTACGGCGACGGACGCCCTGAGGCTCGGCGAATTATATCTTCATCACGGTGTCGCCGGTGGCCGGCAACTTCTCCCCTCCGAGTGGATCGATGAGTCATGGCAAAAACACGCCGAACTTGCGCACTGGGACGTCGCGCCGCACGTGAATGGATACGGGTATTATTGGTGGCGTCGCCAGTCGCACGGACATCAGGTATATTTCGCCAGCGGGTATGGCGGACAATTGCTATGTGTCATCCCTGACCTCGATATGGTAATCGTGACGATCTGCACGCTCGGGAAGAATAACCGGGGCCGTTCGGAATTAAGACGACTGCATGACGTGATCGATCGTATTGTTGCCACCGAGAGGAAATAGTCAGAATTGCTTGTCAGTGCTCAGTTCGAGTGTTCGCGGCGAAACGCAAACACGAGCTGTTTGATATATGTGGAGGGGAAGTGAATGTCCCCGAGCCCATATCCATGCGGTTTGCGATCAAGAGGGAGGAACGCCGTCCCGAAGAGCCAGTCCCACGCGGCAATTTTGGTTGAAAAATTACTATTGTGCGCATCGGCGTCTGTGGCATGATGCCAACGGTGCATTTCGGGTCCGTTAATAATCCGCTGCAGCCAACCGCTGCGAACATTCAGATTCGAGTGGATGTACATCCCCCAGACGGCGTCGATCGTCGCTTTCCAGATCGCGACCTCCGGTGCACCCCCAAGCAGTGCAATCACGCCGAATTCAATCGATTGATTGATGAGGATCTCCAGTGCATGCGAACGGCTGCCGGAGAGCCAGTCGACGTGATGAGTGGAATGATGCGCCTCATGAATGCGCCAGAGATAGGTGGAGTGATGCTGCCAGCGGTGAAACCAATAGATATAGAGATCGTGCAGCACAAGAAAGAACACGAATTGCCAGCCGATTCCCCATGAGGAAACGATGTGAAGCCTTGCGACACTGTTCGCGGAGTCGAGCCAGCCGATCAGATATGCAATCCCCACACCGAGGACATAACTCTGGACAATCGTATAAAGGAGCAGGTCGTTGAAGAACTGCTCGCGAAGGAATCGTTGTCTCGGGTCGTACGGAAACAGGCGTTCTAATGCGATAAGAGCGATTGCCGAACTGGAAATAACGATAAGGGAGAGGATGCGAAGGTCGAGCATCGGTCCGAGTGGGGGGAGATGAACGAATATATACTCCGCCTCTGAGCGCAGCGGGGTAGGGTAGCGCTGCGCTCAGAACGAATACGAGGTTGTCTTATGCGAACACTGGCATTTCCTGGTACTTGCGGAGCTTTTTCTTCGGCCCGAGTTCGCTGTCATAGACACGCTTGATACCGTCGCCGGAAGCTTTTTCGATATCGCGGATCATCTCGACCAACCGAGAAAGCCCCCCGACTTCGACCGACGCAGCCTGATCGGAGCCCCACATCGCACGATCGAGGGTAATGTGACGCTCGACGAACGTCGCACCCATTGCCACAGCTGCTGCGGTCGGGGCTAATCCCGTTTCATGGCCGCTATAACCGATCGGAACGTTCGGGTACTTCGTCTTCAGCGTCTTGATCATCTTGAGGTTCAATTCCTCGAGCGGACACGGGTAGGTCGATGTTGCATGCGCGATTAAGAGATTCTCCGTACCAACGATGCCTACAGCCGCTTCGATCTCTTGCATCGTGGACATGCCGGTTGAGATGATGAGCGGTTTGCCGGTCGATCGCTTCTTCTCCAGGAGTTCTACGTCAGTGAGCGCTGCCGACGGAAGTTTGTACGCCGGAGGGTTGAACTGCTCAATGAAGTCGACCGAAGGGGAATCCCAGCACGAGACGAACCACTGAATGCCTTTCGCCTTGCAGTGCTTATCGATCTCGGTGTATTCTTTGTGGCCGAACTCGACATAGTGCCGGTAGTCGATATAGGTCATGCGGCCCCACGGAGTATCGCGTTCGATATACCATTGATCGCGAGGGACGCAAAGCTCGGGAGTACGTTTCTGGAATTTGACGGCATCGCAACCGGCACGGACTGCGCCGTCGATGAGGAGCTTCGCAAGCTCGAGCGAACCGTTATGATTGATACCGATCTCGGCGATAACGTAGGTCTCGTGGCCGTCGCCGACAAGGCGAGAACCGATCGAAGTGACTGCTTGAGTTGTCATGTGGTCTCTGGTTTTTTAGTGAATCCCAAGACACCACCACAACACAAATACTCATTCCGATCTGGTTACCGAAGCGTTACGATGTTATTGTGAAATCATTCGCGCATCGCGAGCAACCAATCCGCGAAGTCGCGAAACGCTCCGTACCCGGCGTTTGCCTGTGCGATATAATGTACTTCGCGCTTAATCACGGGCATGCCGTCGCCGGGCGTTGCGGTCAGGCCGTGCTTGGCGATCTCTTGAATGATCTCGAGATCGTTGACGTCGTCGCCGATATAGGCGAGTTCGTCCATTTGTAGCCCTGTCTTCTGCAGGATTGTCGGGATGAACTCGACCTTGCTCCAGATCCCGAGGAAGATCCAGGGCATCTTGAGTTTTTGGCCGCGTTTCTTGACCGACGGCGATTTCTCACGGGTAATGATTGCTGTTTCGATACCCCGGTCGCGCATCAGCTCGACTCCCATGCCGTCTCGGATCGAGAAGCGTTTCATCACTTCACCGTTTTCGGAATAATACACTCCGGTATCGGTGAGCACACCATCGACATCGGTGAGCACGAGCTTGATCTTGCGAGCTCGACGCTTGATCTCTGCTGCGGAAAGTTTTTTTGCTGCCACGGTCAGAATTCAGGTTTAATCCGTCACACGTCGTTACCACGCCGTCCATCCGCCATCGACGACAAGGTTCGCTCCGGTCATGTATCTGGATGCGTCGCTTGCAAGAAAGACGATGGCGCCTTTGTAATCACTCGGCGCGGCCATCCTGCCAAGCGGAGTTCTGGCAGAATAGTTTTGAATAAAGTGCGGATCCTGACTATTTTCTACACCGCCCGGCGAGAGCGTGTTCACGCGGACGCCGCAATGTCCCCAGTATGCAGCCAGAAATCGGGTAAAGGAGATCACCGCTCCCTTCGTAGCCGGGTAGGAGGGCGACTTATAAAATTCCTGCGAGCCGTCCGGCATTCGGTAGAGCGATTGGTCCGGCGCGACGATCCCATAGGTACTCGCCACATTGATGATGCTGCCGCTGCCGGCCTTGGCCATTTCCGTACCGAAGAGTTGCGAGCACAGAAATGTACCGGTAAGGTTGACATCGAGCGATTTCTGCCATGCCGAGAGAGGGTAATTCTCGAATTTCGATAGTTCGCCTGCTTGCTCCGGCCTCTCGAACATATCGTTGATCGCCGCGTTGTTGATCAGCACGTTAATGTGGCCATATGTTAGAAGCAGTCTATCTCGCAATGCGACGATGGATGCAGCACTCGTCACATCCAATTGCGCACCGATTGCATTCGGTAATGTCGCTGCAAACGCCTGCGCGTGTTCTTCGTTGAGATCCGCGACGACAACCGCAGCACCGGCCTCGCAGAGTGCGCGACAATGTTCTTTGCCGATTAACCCGACCGCTCCGGTGACGATGGCAACCTTGCCGCGAAGCGAAAACAGATCGTTCATAAAAGTGATAGAATGTAGTGGCTTTGCTTGCTCTCTATAAGCAGACGTCATTCTGAGCGAAGCGAAGAATCCCTTGATGAAACGCAGTGAAGTTCCGCCAGAAGGATTCTTCGCTTCGCTCAGAATGACGATGCCTTACACTATGTTACTACAAGATGAAGATACTAATTTCTGCTTCACAACCTTCGTCGGCTTCATATTGAAGTTGCTCGTTCGGCGGAAGACCGGTTCGACGGGCTCACCTCGGAGACGACTGGAAACGGTGTCCGTATCCACAGCTACTTTGAGAATCGCAAGCGCCTCCCGGTACGCAGCGAGCGTGTGCGCGATGTCGGCGTCGGTATGCGAGAAGCTCATGTTGTGGAACCCGCCCCAGAGTACGCCGCGCTTGATCATTTCCTGCTGTACTAAGGATTTCAGTTCAAGCGGATTCCCTGCCGATGAATCGAATGTGACGATCGTACGACAGTCGAAGCCTGAGCACTTGGTGTAGTGCGAAATCTCGAGTTCTTCGGCGATCCGGTTATAGCCTTCGCGAAGCTTCCTGCCCTGCGCTGCCAGTTGTTGTGGCACATTCTTCTTGCGAAGCTCGGTGATCGTCGCTTTTGTCGCGGCGAGCGAAAGCGCTTCGCCGCCGAACGTAGTGAAGAAGAAGATGTCTTTTTCGCACAACTGCATGATCTCGGCTCGGCCGCTGAGAATGCTGATCGGCATACCGTTCGCCACAGCCTTCGAGAAGCAGGCGAGATCCGCTTTCACGCCGAAGTATTCCTGCGCGCCGCCGAGTGCGAGGCGAAAACCCGTCCACATTTCGTCGAAGATAAGCAGCGCACCGAAGCGTTTGCAGACGTCGCTGAGCTCCTGCAGAAAATTATTTCGGGGCGCTTCGAAGACGATCGGTTCGAGGATCACACAGGCCGTATTCTCGTCGATGGACGCGAGGACGGACTCGATGTCGTTGTAGTTGAATGTGAACGAAAGGTCTTGAACGGCCTGCGGGATGCCGTTGCTGCGATCGGTGACACCGATATACCAGTCATGCCAGCCGTGATAGCCGCAACAGAGCACTTTCTCGCGTCCGGTATAGGCCCTCGCGAGGCGAATGGCAGCGGTGGTCACATCGCAGCCCGTCTTCGAGAAACGCACCATCTCCGCATTCGGGACGACGGAGCGGATCAGCTCCGCTACTTCCACTTCCAGCGGACTCATGAGCGAGAATGTGATGCCCTTCTCCAGTTGTGACGTGATCGCTTCATCGACGACACTGTAGCAATATCCGAGCGAGAGCGGTCCGATGCCCATCTGAAAGTCGATGAATTCGTTACCGTCCACATCCCATATATGCGAGCCTTTCCCATGATCGAGATACTTTGGCGAACCGCCGACATATTGACGCGGTCCTTTGGCTAATGTTTGCGTATGGGCAGGTATCAGCCCCTCGCTGCGGGCATAGAGCGCTTCCGAGTTCAGCGTGATCGGGTAATCCTGATCGAGAGAAACGATATTCGGCATAGTAGTTGCGGTTAGTAGCTGATGGTTAGGACGTCTGCGGTTGCATCTGCCGCTTCGAGACGTCCGGCGATTCTTCGGGCGATTGCTTCCGAGGTGAAGCCCTCGTATTCCAATACATCCTGTAGCAGCGCGGGTTTGAACCAGCGCTGTTCGAGAGCGATGGGGAGCACATTCGGAAGGATACGTTCGCGAACGAGCAACTCGCTAACGATCGAGAAAAGGCCGCCAATGACAAAATGGTCTTCGAGGGTGACGAGGAGTTCGACGGATGTCGCCGCATCGACGATTGCCGCACGATCGATCGGCGAGAGCGTACGCAGATTCACGACCCGGACGCTCAGACCGTTCGATTGTAAGATCTGTTGCGCTTCAAGTGCCTGTTCGAGCAGGAATCCGTAGGTGAGTATGGCCACATCGTCTGCTGCGCCTGCCCCGTAACATGACCAGAAGACCTCGGCCTTGCCAAGCGCAAATGCGGAATGCATCACGACCGGTTCTCCGCTGTAGTAGCGGATATAGTATGGCTGCGCGCTTGCTACGATCTGCGGCAGTGCAGCGACAAGCTCTTCGGAATCCGACGGACAGAACACCCCCATCCCGGGGATGCCGCGCATCAACGCGATGTCCTCGATGGCCTGATGTGTGGGTCCATTTGCCTCCGAGAGAAATCCGGGTACACCGCCGACAATGACGACTGGCAGTCTGCCGATCCCGATGTCGGTGCGAATAAACTCAAATGCTCGGAGTGTGAGGAATGTCGCGAGCGCATGCACGACCGGGATGCGGCCCCGAAGTGCAAGCCCCGCCGCGGCTGCGATCATCGTCTGTTCCGCAATGCCGACATCGATGAAACGGTTACCCAGTTTTGCCGGAAGGTTGCGGATCGCGGCTCGGTTTTCGGCGGTCATCACGACGATGCGTTCGTCGGCTTGTGCGATGGCGAGTAGTTGCTGTTCGTAGTTCATCGGTGTTCCGATCGGTTAGCGTACCATGAGCGGTGTTGACGTAAGCGTACTGACCGAGAGGCCGTGCAGTTCGCCGAGCAACTGACGCACTTCATCATGCGTGAAGTTGACGAACCATCGGTCTGCACGTGCTTCGATGCTGGGCAGTCCTTTGCCTCGTACGGTGTCGGCAATGATCACGGTCGGCGCTCCTTCGGCGAAGGGAATCGTGGCAAAGGTCTCGGACATCGCAAGAAAATCATGCCCATCGGTACGAGCCGCTGACCATCCGAAGGCTGCGAACTTGTTCTCGATCGGTTCGAGCGGAAGTAATTCTTCGGTACGGATATTAGCCTGGAAGCCGTTTCGGTCAACGATAGCGATGAGATTATCGAGATGCTTCGCGGCCGCGACAAGAGCTCCCTCCCAGATCGTCCCTTCGTTCAATTCTCCATCCCCGAGAATGACAAAGACGCGGTTCGAGCCGCCTCGGAGCTTGATATCCATCGCGATACCGATCGCAACCGAGAGCAGATGACCGAGCGAACCGGAGTGAAACTCCACGCCGGCAACGGCACGGTTCGGATGCCAATAGATCGAATCGTTCGTCTTGAGATGATTCGTAAGACGCGACGTATCGATGAAACCGAGCTCTGCAAGCGTGCCATAGAGCGCCGGAACGTCATGACCCTTCGAGAGCAAGAAGTAATCGCGTTGCGGATCGGCGGTCGTGCTGGGCGAGATGTTCAATACTTCAGAATACATGTACACGAGCAGGTCGGCACAACTGAGCGACGCCCCGATAAAACAGCCGCCGTCGGTGGCCATGCGAATGATATGCTCGCGCACGCGCAGTGCAAGCGACTCAAGATGTTGGATTCGTTCGGCTCCGAGACTCATGCGAACAGTTGATTCGGCGCAATGCGGGTTTGCACATGGGTGATAGTGCGAAGTTCGTCGAGATGATCTCGGTACCAATTCACGCCCGCGAACTGGTTGTTGATCTTCGCAATGTGAGGTTTAGATTCAAGCAACTCGACGATTTGTGCGAGCGAGAAGATCGGATTCTCGTTTGTGTACAGATCTTCGAAGATGCGACAAATGCACTGATAGTCCTCGATATAGTCGATCGTAACGCGATGCGACATCGAGTAATCGAGCCCACTCTCCCATCGGACATTCCCGATACGAAAGCGCTCAGGATGTTCCCAGATGAACGGAGTAGTGTGTTCTCGTTCGTAATCCCGGCAGGCTTCGAGCCACGCAGTATGCAGGATGTGCATCGGCAGTACTTCGACGTCATTCCCATCGGGATAGGTCGCAGGGTGGAGGTTACTCACGAAGTCATACGCATCCGGTGCCTCGAGGTACGTTCCGATGACGCGGTCGATCACCGCAGGATCGATAAGCGGACAATCGGAAGGGATCTTGACGACAATATCCGCGCCGTGCAGTTTCCCCGCTGCATGATGACGGTCGAGTAAGTCGGTAGGGTGGCCGCGAAAGACGCGAACCCCGGTGCTTGCACAGAGCGACTCGATCGGATCGTCCTGTGGTTCGATAGTAGTCGCGATGACGATCTCGTCGGCAAGCGACGACGCGCTCACGCGTTCGATCATTCGTTCAAGCAGCGTCTTGCCGGCCAACGGTAATAGCACTTTCCCCGGCAAGCGAGACGAGCCCGTTCGAGCTTGGATGACGATGACTGTTCTCATATACCGTATCGAAACGATCTGCGTTTGTCAGAGCCGAGTAATTGCCGGATGTCGTTTTTCCGTGCGTGCTTTCGAAGGATCTTGGCATTCCCGCGGGGAAGTGTGTTCGTATCCTCCGAGAGTACGTCGCGGCAGACATCGGCAATATTGAGCGCTGCACGTCCGTTCTGAACCGGCGTGAGCGCCTTGATCTCGGCATTATCAAGGTCGCAGTGTATCTCTTTGCCGAGTGCCGCGGCATAGAAGATCACCGTCGAGTATCGGGTGACGAGCACCTCGCAATTGGCAACCATTTCTTCCGCTTTGCCGGTCGCATAGACCAATGCACCGGGAGCGAATGTGTTAATCTCTGTCGTCGCACGAGCGACGTTCTCGTTCGGATGAAGCTTGAAGATCAGTTGACGGCCTGCCGCGATCTCGACGCATTTCTGAATAAACTTCGGGCGATTCTCATACCGCAGCGTTTCACGCATGTCGGAGGTGCACACGAGCACATAGCCTCTGTGCGGGAAGCCGTTGCGGAGGAATCGCGCGCAGTTGTCGAAGTTTGGAATACCGGTCACCGTAAGCTTTTCGGCCAGAATGCCGTTTTCGATGAAGTGTTCGCGATATCCGTCGCTTGCGACACAGAACCGGTCATACTCATCGCTGAGGCCGAAGGTTGCCGTGCTCGCAGCCCAACGTGGGAGCAGCCCGAAATACTTGATAAGGTAAAACCGCAGATTACGAGGATCGGTCATACCTTCTTGTACAAGGATGCTGCGCGTCCCGCGTGTATTGCGCGGGACGACGAGGTCGGCACATCGAACGACGAGATCGTACTCGAACCGCTCACCGCGATAATCAATGTCGAATTGTTGATCGCGCAAGTATTCTACCGTCCGGGCGAAGTGCTTTCCGCCGAGAATTGTGAACTCGGCCATGCCGCGCTTGCGAAGACCTTCGATGAAGCCGTCGGCATAATACGGGGTAAAGTAGGCATCGCATTCCGGCAATGCCGCAGCGATCTGGTGCATCTGCGTCGTCTGGTTGAGCGAGCCGCAGATGAAGAGGATCTTCGGTCGATGTTCGGACCCTGCCGAATGAGAGTGCCGGTATCCGTCTCGGGGCATAATGGTTGCCGAAGTAGTACGTGATGGTTCAAACACGTACTACAAACGCGCTCGGCGAACGCATGCTCCGATATCAAACGATTAGCACTGTATTATGCAAACGTTATGGTCTCGCAGGAAGGGTGGAGGAGTTTGAACTCGCAACAAACAGCAGACCCCGATACTCACGAATGAAGTATCGGGGTCCGAAGAGTTTCGTTCAATCAAACTCTCAGCGTGCAAGTATTACAGAACGTGTCGTGCTGTAGGTGTGGCCATCTGACGTTATGCCGTCGATGCGGACGAGGTATTGTCCGTTTGCGATGCGCACATCCGGTGTCCAACTCCAGGTTTCGCCGAGCGATGAAGCAGCATATACTTCTGTTCCGTTCGATGTGTACACGCCGATGCGTACGTTCGTCAAGCCGTGCACACCTGCTTTGATGACGTTCGATGCGGGGTTCGGGGAGATTGAAATCGTCACACCGTTATCTGCGCTTGATGTCACGCCGGCAGCAACAACCTGCACCCCTTCGAGCGAAACTGTCGCCTGTTGCGCATTCGTCGTGATATTGAGCTGGTCGGTGTGCGCCGCGACGTCGGCTGCATCGAAGACGATCGTGATCGGCAGTTTGCCTCCGGCGGGCAGCGAGACCGGTTTGGTCGAGGTGGGTACCTCGCCTGCGATATGGAAGTTCGCACCGGTTTGCAGTGTCAGGCCCGTCACGTCGATCGCTTGAGTGAGATCGTTAGTGAATTGCAGGGTGACGATGGCCGTCGAGCCGTCGGACTTGATCACAATCGATTGGTGCTGATTGCCGAACATTGCGCGCTCGGTCGAGTCGTTGACCTCGACGCTATCATGACCGTTGTTACCATGGTGGTGCTCGCCGTGTCCGCCGCAATCGAGCGTGTCAGAGTGTGAATGCGTGCTGTCGTCACTACCGTGATGACCGGTTGAATCGTTGCCTCCATCGTGGCCCGTGCTGTCGTCATCGTGGTGTCCGGTGCTATCGTCATTACCGTGATGACCCGTAGAATCGGTACCACCATCATGTCCGGTGCTGTCATTGTCACCGTGATGTCCGGTCGAGTCGTTACCACCGTCGTGACCGGTGCTGTCGTTGTCATGTCCTCCATGGCCGCCGCTCGAATCGTTCGAGCCGCCGCTTCCACCGTCATGACCGCCACCGCCGTGAGATGAGTCGTCGCCCCCGCCGCCATGCGACGAGTCGTTGCCGTCATCATGTCCGCCCGATTGAACGGAGAACAGCGGCGTCA
The DNA here is from genome assembly GCA_018266755.1 of Bacteroidota bacterium. Taxonomy (NCBI): domain Bacteria; kingdom Pseudomonadati; phylum Bacteroidota; species Bacteroidota bacterium. The sequence goes on along the minus strand of JAFDZW010000002.1, from coordinate 172,759 downwards.
TCAGCTCTGGGACATTGAACGTTGGTGTCGTGATGGTGACCGGAGTGAGTTCGGTGCCGGAAAAGAGCAGGTCGGTCTTGGGTGTATAGCTCAGCGCGATCGAGCGCAGTGGGCGATACGATGAGTACCTGCCAAAGAGTGCATGACTTGCGAACGCTTCGGTAGTGGTGAATACGATCACTGCGAGCAGAAGGGTTCGAAGTGTCCGGGATGAGTACGATGTGTTCATAATGATTAATCGATTAGTGAACGGCTGTTATTTCCCCATAATTAGGGTAGCAAGCTGTAACGGTGTCTTCCTCTGGTTACAAAGGGAAATGAGATATCCGCCTGTCTGCTCTAAAGCGTGTTATCACAAATATCCTTTCTTGAGCGACACGGGGTGAGGCTTCGCTGTTTCACTACGTACACATTTTTTTTTCGTAAGTCGCAAAATTCCTCGATTTTGCCTGATTGAGCGCACTGTTGGCCGTATTTTTGCCCTATGCAGGAACGCCCGAAAACGAAGATCATTGCCACATTCGGCCCAGCCGTCAACTCCGAGGAAACAATCGAGCAGCTAATCCGGGCCGGAATGAACATCGCCCGGCTCAATTTTTCCCATTCGACTCCGGAAGAGCATCTTGAAACGGCAAAGAAGATCAGAGCGGTTAGCGCCAGACTTGGCGAGCATATCGCCATCCTCGGCGATCTGCCCGGTCCGAAACTCAGAACTGGAGAAACTGCACAAGCAGACGGCGTGGAGATCACTGCGGACTCGCACCCCGTCCTTACATTCGACCCGGAAGGGAAGACGACATCGGAGACGATCACCACAAGCTATCCGCATCTCGGCGAGGATACGTCTGTTAACGATCCGATCTTGCTCGATGACGGCGCAATCATTTTATACGTCGACGAGATCATCTCGAAGACGGAGATCCGCACGCGAGTGAAAAACGGCGGTATTCTCAAAAGCCATAAAGGGATCAACTTCCCGCGAACGAAGCTTCGTATTCCGGCGCTGACTGACCATGACCGCGAACTCGCGCGCTATGCCGTCAGCGAGATCGGCGTCGACGCCCTCGCTCTTTCGTTTGTTCGCAGAGCGGGGGATGTGCTACAGCTCAAGCACATGCTCCAGACGGAACTGCGACGTTCGGATATTCCGATCATTGCGAAGATCGAAAAGCCGGAGGCGGTCGATCATATCGAGACGATTCTCGATGTTGCGGATATGATTATGGTCGCACGTGGCGATCTCGGCGTCGAGATGCCGCTCGAACAAGTACCGCCGGTACAGAAGCGGATCATTGATCTGGCCAACGAACGTGGTATCCCGGTCATCACGGCTACGCAGATGCTCGAGTCGATGATCAATCATCCGCGCCCGACCCGTGCCGAAGCGAGTGACGTTGCAAATGCGGTGTTCGACGGTTCGGATTGCGTGATGCTCTCGGCCGAGACGAGCGTGGGGGCATTCCCGATCGAAGTCGTTCGTACGATGCGCGAGATTGCATTGCAGGCCGAACGCTCCGGCTTCGTGCGCAAGCGCAGTACGTATGCGCCCGCGTCGGATATCTCGCTTGAGGCGGTCGATTCGGTTGCCAGAGCTGCCTGTGTCCTGGCAGAGGAAGTGTCCTCGCATGCTATTATCTGCGCGACGCTCTCTGGCCGAAGCGTTCGGTTTGTCTCGAAGTATCGGTTTTCCAAACCAATCATCGGCATGAGCACCGAAGATGCATCATTGCGTCGCATGGCATTCTATCGTGGCGTGATCCCCCTCAAGCTCGAACGCGTGCAGAGTTTCGACGATACGCTGAACTATATGGTGGAGTCGGCGCAGCAACACGATCTGATTCCGCAGACAGGGTATGTCGTGCTTACGGCGGGGCACCCCATCTTCCAGATCTCAAGTACCAATATCGTCAAAGTGCATTTCCTCGGTTAATCGGTTCTCATTTCTGTACGCTATTGAGTTCAGGTGTGGGTGTAGCATCGAAACCCGACGTTGAATAGCGGCTCCGCATGTATCCCCGAGAACTCTGGAACGGCTTTTGCGTAGTGTCCCGTTGAACTCTATTATCTATGAGCAGACGTACATTCCTGAGGTTCGGCATTTCGGCAGCACTCGTCTTGACCGTCGTACAGACGGCGTCGTCGCAGTGGATCCTTCAATCGGGACTTATCGACCAGCAGATTCACCGAGGGATCGAACTGACTTATAACATGGAGTACGACGCTGCGGACCGGACGTTCGACTCCGTGATTTCCGAAGCACCGCAGCATCCGTCGGGGTTCTTCTACAAGGCAATGGTGAACTTCTGGCGTGCTGTCACCAATCCTGACAATACGAATTACGACAAAGCATACACCGAGCAATTGTACCAGTCGCTCGCGCGCGCTACGGCGCTGCTCGATTCCAATGAGTTCGACTTGGCCGGATTGTTTTACAAAGGCGCTGCGCTCGGCATGCATGCGCGCATTTTTGCGATTCGCCCGAAGTGGGAAGACGCGATTGATCTACTGCTGAGCGATGCAAAGCAGGGCGTCGAGTACCTCAACCGGCTGGAAGAACATATCCCGTCGAATGGCGATGTGATGTTCGGCCGTGGGCTGTATAACTTTTACGTTGAGGCCGAGAAGGAAGACTACCCGGCGCTCGCGCCGATCATCAGCATGTTCGCGACCGGCAGCAAGAGCATCGGCATACAGATGCTTGAGTACGCTGCGCAGAATGCGACGTACTCCCGAACCGAAGCGATGTACGAACTGCTGAAGATCTATTATGTCTATCAGCGCGACTACTACAACGCGATGAAGTACGCGCAAATCCTCGCCGCGAAGTATCCGAATAACTCGACCTTCCTGCATTATCTGGGGTTCTGCCAGGTGAGTCTCGGTCAGTTGCCGCAGTACGATTCAACGTATCGGGTGATGCTCTCACGGGCGCGCGAACAACGCGAAGGCTACGGGATCAAGCAGGCTCGCGAAGCGATGTACTTCATCGGACAAGGATTCTTGTATCGCTCGGGCGGAAACATTGATTCGGCGTTGTATTATCTCTATAATAGCAATTTGTTGTCTCGCAAAGTTACCCCGGACGAAGTGACGTGGTGGATTGCGAAGTCGGAGCTCTTGATGGGGGAGGCGTACGACGTTCGCGGCGATCGGAAAAATGCATTGATGATGTATAACCGGGTAATGCAAATGAAAGATGTCTCCGGCTCGCATGCCGACGCATCGCGCTATATATCAACCCCTTATAAGCGATATTAGCCTATTTCGCTGTATAGAAAACTAAACAGTCCTCAGCATTGTAGTAAGGGTTCGCTACGACACATCTTCCTACATGGCGCACATCCTCATTATCGATGACGAAGCGGGGATCCGCGATACACTTGCGTGGATCTTCGAATACGAAAAACACTCGGTGCTGACCGCCGAGTCGGGTTCGGACGGCCTCAAGATTATCAACGATGGGACACCGGTCGATTGCATCATCCTCGATGTCAAGATGCCGGGCATGGACGGTCTCGAAACGTTGCAGCGCATTCGCGAGATACGCTCCGATGTGCCGGTGATCATGATCAGCGGTCACGGAACGATCGAAACCGCGGTCGAAGCGACGAAGCTCGGCGCGTTCGATTTTGTCGAGAAGCCGCCGGATCGGGAAAAGTTATTGCTCATCGTTCGTAACGCTACCGAGAAGAAGCATCTCGAAACGCAGGTTCGCATCATGCGCGAGCGCCTGCAAGGACGCGAGAATATGCTCGGCAATTCGGCTGCGATGCGCAACATCCGATCCATGATCGAACGTGTCGCTCCGACGGAAGCACGGGTACTTATTACCGGCGAGAACGGATCGGGCAAGGAGCTCGTCGCCCGCGGCATTCACAAAGGCTCGCGCCGAGCCGAGATGCCGTTCATCGAAGTGAACTGTGCTGCGATTCCGCGCGATCTGATCGAGAGCGAACTCTTCGGCCACGAAAAAGGCTCGTTCACCGGCGCACAGGCACAGCGCATCGGGAAGTTCGAGCAAGCCGACGGCGGCACGCTCTTCCTCGACGAGATCGGCGATATGTCGCTCGAAGCGCAAGCAAAAGTATTGAAGGTGATCGACGAAGGATGGATCGAGCGCGTTGGTTCGTCGAGCGGCAAGCCGATCAAAGTCGATGTGCGACTGATCGCCGCAACCAATAAGAATTTGCCGGAGGAGATCCGCGGCGGACGGTTCCGCGAAGATCTCTATCACCGCCTGAACGTCATTCCGATCTTTGTTCCGCCGCTGCGCGAACGGCGCGAGGACATCCCGATGCTCGTGCGTGCGTTTGCCGAGGAGTTCGCTGCCGAAGCGAAGCGTCGCGCGCCGAAGTTCGACGAAGGGGCGATCCATTTGCTCGTCTCGCTTCCGTACAGCGGCAACATCCGCGAGCTTCGTAACGTCATCGAGCGCATCGTGATCCTTACCGGCGCAGAGACGGTGCACCGCGAAGACGTCGAACGCCTTGGTGTTGCATTCAGTATGATGCCTGGCGCAAGCCCGGCCCAACCTTCCGTGGCTCCGTCTGCTGGGGCCGCCGCGAGCCCGGCGAGTGTAGACGACGAACTGGCAAAGAGCGTCATCCTGACCCCCGCCGATATGGCGCGTATCAAAGCGGCCGAAGTCGAGGCATACGCGGGGGCGGGAATTCATCCGTTCGAAGAAGCGCTGGCTGCCGGCACATTCCAGGATTTCAAAGACCGCGCCGAGAAGATTTATATCGAAGAACGACTGCGCGAATTCAACTGGAATATCAGCCGCACCGCCGAAGCAATGAACATCCAGCGTTCGCACCTCTATACGAAAATGCGCAAGTTCGGGCTGACGAAGGATAAAGGGAGCGGCGAGGATGTCGATCTCGACGATCTCGAGTAAGATCGTCTGTTACCCGGCGCCTGTTCCTGCGTAGAGACGCGGATACGCTCATTCTTACTGCCCCACGCAGACCACCCATGAAGATATTAATATCGTACCTGAAGTACTATCGCCCGCTCGTCGCGTTGGCGTTGGGACTTGCTGCCGTCAACCAGATCTTTTCGCTGCTCGACCCCTACATCTTCGGTCGTATTGTCGATACTTACGCGTTGAAGTTCTCGTCCTACACGACCCAGCAGTTCTTTACGGGTGTCGGCTTTATGCTCTTGCTCTCGGCCGGAACGGCGTTCGTCTCGCGTGTGGCAAAGAATTTCCAGGATTATTATATCAATGTAATCACCAACCGACTCGGTGCGCGCATCTACACCGACGGCGTGCGCCACTCGCTCGAGTTGCCGTACTCGATGTTCGAAGACCAGCGAAGCGGCGAGACGCTCGGCAAGCTGCAGAAGGTCAGAACGGATATCGAACGCCTGATCGCATCGACGATCAACGTCGTGTTCACCTCCGTGATCGGCATCATCTTTGTCACGGTGTATGCACTGTACTTGCATTGGGCGATCGCCGTGGTGTATTTCATGATCGCTCCGCTGATCGGGTTCCTGAGCCTCACACTCTCGCGTCGTATCAAGAACATCCAAAAGACGATCGTTGCCCAGACGACCGCGCTGGCGGGCTCGACGACCGAATCGCTCCGGAATATCGAGCTTGTAAAAAGCCTCGGGCTGACACATCAGGAGATCGACCGATTGAACTCGACGACCGATAAGATTCTGGCGCTCGAACTCAAGAAGGTAAAGTATGTACGCAAGCTGAGCTTTTTGCAAGGCACGACGATCAACTTCTTGCGTTTGTCGCTGCTGCTATTGATGCTCTATTTGATCTTCACCCGTGCGATCGCGCCGGGCCAGTTCTTTTCGTTGTGGGTCTATTCGTTCTTCATTTTCGGTCCGTTGCAGGAAATCGGCAACATCATTGCAATGTATCGCGAGGCAGAAGCGTCGCTGCAGAATTTCTCGGACATCATGAGCGCGAAGCCGGAAGAAAAACCGGCGCATCCGAAGGCGATCGGGATGCTCAAGGAGTTCGAATTCAAAGGCGTCTCGTTTCAACATCAGTCGGCGAAGTATCCGGCCTTGCAGCATATCTCGTTCACCGTTAATCGGGGCGAGACGATTGCCTTTGTCGGGCCGTCGGGGGCAGGGAAGACCACGCTCGTGAAGATGCTCGTCGGGCTCTACCGTCCGCAGGAAGGCGACGTACTTTATAACGGCATCTCGGGTTCGCAGATCGATCTCGACGAACTCCGCGAGCGCATCGGGTTTGTCACGCAGGATACGCAGCTCTTTAGCGGGACGATCCGAGAGAACTTACAGTTCGTGCGACCGGGCGCGACGGATGAAGAATGTATGGACGTGCTCAACAAAGCATCGTGTCAAGGGTTGCTTGCGCGCGCATCTGATGGCCTCGATACCGTGATCGGTGAAGGCGGCGTGAAGGTATCCGGTGGCGAGAAGCAGCGCCTTTCGATCGCGCGCGCGCTCCTGCGCAAACCCGACCTGCTCGTGTTCGACGAAGCGACGTCCGCACTGGACTCGCTGACCGAAGAAGAGATCAACGAGACGATCCGCGACGTTAGCTCAGGGTCGGATTTGGTGACGATCATGATCGCGCACCGCCTTTCGACGATCATGCATGCCGATCGTATCTACGTGCTCGAACGCGGCGAGATCGTCGAAGCCGGTAAACACCACGACCTCCTCGCCGAGAAGGGACTCTACTTTGCCATGTGGCGCCAACAGATCGGCGAACGCACCCACGGCGCCGCCAAAGTCCTCGCCGAAACCGGCGTGATGCGGATGAAGAATTAAGGCGGACAATACCAATGTATCGTAGAGACGCGCACATGCGCGTCTCATCGTTCGGATAGTGTCCATAGTTAGTTGGGCGGTGTACGAAAGAACCACCCCAACCCCTCCTCGTCGAGGAGGGGCTCTCTTAGTGTCTTTGCTTACGCTGAATTCAAAATGGTGTCAGTATCCTCAAGCCGGCGCAAGCAAGGATGTTCAATTGCAGGAATAGTAAGGCACCGAAACCGATAAAGACCCGTAAAGAACTGCAATCACTCGGATTGAATCGTATAAAAATAGAGACTTAGTCGCCTAAATTAACACTCGGCTGTGCGTGTCTCCGAGAAGCAAGGACATGACGGAAGAGGAGACGCGCATGTGCGCGTCTCTACAACACCCTACACCTTCATTCCCACAGGTGCGCGTAATATTAAATCTTCCACAGGCACCTTGACCTATTATATTGTATCCATGGAAAAAACCCAACAATGGGCACCATCAGGTTTCGCAAAACGTCCGCTTCGGCGGACGTTTTCGTTAGGGGAGGTTGTGCGCGTGTGTAGCGATGTTCGGATGAAAAATAAGGAGGTTACAGACCGAGTTTGGATATACGAACGATTCCTTCGTCGTCGGCATTCTGTAAGTCGCTCAATTGCATCACAGCACACTATGAAGAATCCCCTCGTTGTACTTTGCGCCGCATTGCTGGTGCTCATCGGTATTACCGATCTTCAGGCAAAAGTAGGCGACACGACCCACGTCGTTGTCGTTGATAAGCACCTCTGGGACCAATTCCCCGGGACGATCCATAATTGGGGCGTCTTTCCTGCGGCCGGAGGACATTACGAAAAAGTGTTGCTGCGTTACCGGTTGACATGTCCGAAGCCAAGCTGCGGCCAATGGGATTACACGACGAAGGTCATCCTCCGCCAGCATACCGGCATCATCGATTCGGTACTGAAAGATGCGCCGAACTTCACCGTCAACGGCGGAATGCAGGACTCCTTCCAGTTCAGCCATTCGCCGACGATCACGACGTCATATAACTCCACAAAGAAGAAGACGGATACCGCAGCTTCTGCCTCGGTGCAGATCATGCTCTATCAGAATTTTGTCAACCCATGGAAGCCGATCGATTCTGTCACCGTATGGCCTGCCGGTTACTGGAATTTTTTATATGATAACACTGGTGCGAAAGTCGATTCGTTCTATGTCCGTCCTGATAGCGTGTACCATCTGAAGACGGTCAAGGCGTACTGGCCGTATGAGCGGACGTTCGATTATGAGGTCGCCCGCTACATCACTCCGTACGGACAGGGTTTCCCGACGAATTGGACCTATGTGTGGACGATGGATGTGACCGACTACGCATTCCTGATGCACGACAGTGTCGAGTTCTTGTCCACCTACGACGGCTACACGCAAGGCTCGCTGTACTCGTTGTCGTTCGACATGATCGAAGGCTCGCCGGCACGCGAGACGTATCGTGTGGACCGCCTCTACGATGGCTATTATCCGTACGGTAACGTCAACGACCCGATCTCGAACTACGTCAAACCGGTGAACGTGTACATGGACCCCAATGCTGACTTCGTGACATTCCGTACGTTTACGACCGGTCATGGCAACGCCGGACCTTCGGCCGCGGCAGAGTTCTTGGAGCGGACGCATGAGATCTGGCTCGACGGGACGAAACGCTATGAGCAACACCTCTGGCGCACCGACTGCATGTTCAACCCGGCCTATCCGCAGACCGGTACGTGGACACTCAGCCGCGCCGGTTGGTGTCCCGGCGACAAAGTAGATCCGTGGGATTACGATCTGACGGCCTACGGCAAAAAGGGAGATTCGATCAATGTCGATTACCGGTTCGAAGATTACAATGTGTCCGGTGGCGGTTACGCTGTGCAGGCGCAGGCGATCTATTCGAAAGGACCGAAATACAATACCGATGTGGCCATCATGGCGATCGAGGCTCCGACGAACGAACCCCAGTTCAAGCGTACGAACCCGATCTGCTCTCAGATGGCGCCGATCATCGATATTCGAAACAACGGGAAGTCGGATCTGACATCGCTTACGATCCGCTACGGCATCAACGGCGCGACCGATCATACGTTTCAGTGGACCGGTCTGTTGAAGTATTACCAGACCGGTGTCATCACCCTGCCGGGCATAAATCTCGGCACCGACACCAACACGTTCAATGTCGTGCTGGACCAGCCCAACGGCACGGCCGACGAGTACACGAACAACAATACGGGCAGCTCGGTCTATTTCATGCCGAAGATCTATTCGAGCGTGATCGCACTGGCATTGAAAGTCGATGACATGTCCTCTGCGGGCATTGACAATGGCATCCGTTATGAGGTGCGCGATGCATCGGACAAGATCCTCTATAGCCAGGGCGGCTTTGCGGATGGCGAGAGCGTGAAGGACACATTCCGATTGGCAACGGGTTGCTACCGCTTCATCATCTATGATGAAAGCGAGATCCCGCAAGGACTGTATCCGTGGTTCATCCAGGGCGCGAAGTTCGGAAGCTACTCGTTACGCGATGATAAGAAGGTCGTGATCTGGAATGCAACGACATCCAATAATCTCGCAAGTTTCGGCGGCCGAGAGATCATTCCGTTCCAAGTGTTGGGACAATCGTCCGTTCCGGTATCACAGTTTCAGTCGCCGCTCGACTTCCGCATCGTTTCGAATCCGGCGCACGAACGCATCGCGCTCGATCTTTCACCCTCCGGAAGCTACGAAGGAAGCATGACGATCACGGTTAGCTCCATCCTTGGGAAGGACCTCGTCACGCGAACCGTCACCCAGGATGACGGTCCGCGCATTGAGATCGACATGCAACACTACACTGCAGGCAGTTATATTGTCCGGATAGAGTACGGCCAGCGCCGCCTTTCAAAGATGGTGGTGTTGCAGTAAGGGACGAATACGTTCGTCGTTACCGAAGACTGACCGAGACAAGCGAATCGACCACACTGCCATTCGGCATCGGGCTGTAGCTGGAGTTGCTGTTGGTGTTGACCGTCTTTCGGCCGAAGTAGCCAATCGTCGGAATGTATGAGTAGTCCACTCGAACGACGGTTGTGTAGCTCTGGTCGATCGACGGGAGTGTCACGGTCACGGTGACGAGTTTCGCGCAGTTGATCGCGTCATACTGTTTCGTCGAGACACCCAGTGACGACTTGCTCACGAATGCAGACGTCATCTTCATTTCTACGGTTGCCTCCATACCGGCGAGCGATGTTTCGACCGTGCTGTCGCAGACGACGAACGTACCGATCGTCTGCGGGAAAACGAACCAACGACCCGGTAGGCTAATGCCGTTGAGGATCGGGATCTCCTCCTCCCAGATTATCACCGATGAGTCAGCGCCTACGGCCAAATACGTCGTGTCACGACCTGTGGCGACCACCGACACGTTGGACCTTCCGAACAGCGGCTGTCCAACTGCCACGACGGACGCTTCACGCGTTGTATCGGACCCGGGAATGCGCACTCCCGATTCGTCGGTGGAGTACTCGCCGTACCGGAAGGTGTCGCCGACGTGGAGCTGATGGTTCGTCGCGACGGGCACGGTCGCTACCGGGTCGTTTGAACAGGCGGTAAGCCAAATGAGGAAGAAGACGCTTCTGAAGCGGAAGGTTGGGGCATGGGATTTTGATTCGGTGTCCATATAAAGTACTTTGAAAAATAAAGTTAATGGATAAAAAAACTGCGAAAAAATATCAGCGGATCATCTTCTCGAGGCTGTCGATGTATGCCTCGAATGCCTTTCTCCCGGTTGAGGTGATCTTGTAGTGCGAGATCGGTTTACGATCCTGGAAGCTCTTTTTCACGGCGATGTACTTCGCTTCCTCAAGCTTCTTCAGATGTACGCTCAGATTCCCGTCGGTCGTGTTGACCTTCTCGCGCAGGTACGTAAACTCTGCCTCGTCGACCGAAGCCAAAACGGCCATGATCGCGAGCCGGATGCGCGAATGGATGAGTTCGTCGATCTGCTGGTAGTCGAAATTCTTCACGATTGTGCTACGATCGTCGAAAGTTCTCGTTTCGAGCTGCGATATAATAGAACCCCGGGGACAACCTGAAATGCAATGAGCATTAGAGCGTACACACCGAGCGAATGCACAGATGGCCAAAGCATCATCTCGATTGCACCGAGCCACCATCCGTAGGAAATGTTGCGAACCCAAGTTTTGTCATATAGGATTCCGCTGACGTAATACGCCATACCCGCAATGATCGACGTGATGGACATGATCGCCAACGGATGAATTAGGTATTCCCCCGAGATTTGCGGTGAGACGAATGTCAATGTAATGACCAGGCCGATGCAGACGCCGCATGCGCCCCAGATTGAGCCCAGCAAGCGGCTTGTCAGCGTGCGCATCCTGAGCTTCTTGACCTTCCGGATCTTATAAAAATACACGTAGGCCCAGCCGAGGATCGACAGACCGATCCACATCCATCCGGTTCCGAGGTCTTTCTCCAGGAGGGCTGAAATGTAGGTAACGATCATTCCGAGGGCAACGATGATACCCCATACGATTGACGGCTTTCCGTCATCGACCATAATGGTACTGGAATCGGTCATCATCTTTCGGATGAAGGCTAGGTCTTCTTGTGCATTGATGGTTTCCATAGTAATTGATGGATGGTATAAAGTACTTTGAATTATAAAGTCAAATTACTGCAAGTTCGTTCCCGAAATTTCAGGACAAAGAAAAACCCGCCGTGTGGGCGGGTTTTGTCCGATGAAACGACCGTAACGGTCGAAACTGTGTTAGGCTCTCGGTCCGGCGTTCTTGATCTCGTCCGGAGTACCGGCTTCGAATTTCTTGAAGTTCTCGACGAACTTCACTGCGAGATCTTTTGCATCGCGGTCGTAGGCAGACTTGTCCTCCCACGTATCGCGCGGGTTTAATATCTCGTTCGGGACTCCGGGCACCGACTTCGGAATGTGCAGCCCGAAGATAGGGTCCATCATCGTATCGACGCCGTCGAGCTTGCCTTCAAGCGCAGCGTTGACCATCGCTCGGGTATACGGCAGATGCATACGTTTGCCGATACCGTACGGACCTCCGGTCCATCCGGTATTGACCAACCAGATCTTCGAACCGTGTTCGTCGATCTTCTTGCCGAGGAGCTCGGCATACACGCTCGGGTGATGCACCATAAACGGCGCTCCGAAGCACGTCGAGAAGTTCGGTTCGGGTTCGGTGACGCCGCGTTCGGTACCGGCGAGCTTTGCTGTATAGCCGCTGATGAAGTGATACATCGCTTGCTCTTTGGTAAGCTTCGAGATTGGCGGAAGTACGCCGAATGCGTCAGCAGTCAAGAGCACGATGTTTTTCGGATGTCCACCGACGCTCGGGATGACGGCATTGTCGATATACTCGAGCGGATAGGCAGCACGGGTATTCTCTGTGCGCGAACCGTCGTTGTAATCCGGCACGCCCTTCTCGTCAATGGCCACATTTTCGAGCACCGACCCGCGTCGGATCGCGCTCCAGATCTGTGGCTCGTGCTCCTGCGAGAGCTTAATGCACTTCGCGTAGCAACCGCCCTCGAAATTGAAGACACCCTTGTCGCTCCAACCATGCTCGTCGTCACCGATGAGCTTGCGTAGCGGATCGGCGGAGAGAGTGGTCTTGCCAGTGCCGGAGAGACCGAAGAAAATGGCGGTATCGCCATCCGGTCCGATGTTCGCCGAGCAGTGCATCGGCATCACATTCTGCAGCGGCAAGAGGTAGTTGAGCGTCGTGAAGATCGACTTCTTCATTTCGCCCGCATACTCGGTACCGCCGATCAGGATGAGCCCCTTCTCGATATTGAGCACGATGAACGTCTCGCTGTTCGTTCCGTCGGTAGACGGGTCGGCTTTCACCGACGGAATGTCGATGACCGTGAACTGCGGACGGTGCTGCGCGATCTCCGATGCGCTCGGAACGATGAAGAGGTTCTGGCAGAACAGATTATGCCAGGCATACTCATTAATGATTCGGACATTCAACTTGTACGTCGGGTCTGCGCCGGCATACAGATCAGCAACGAAAAGCTCCTTCTCGTTCATTGCCGCCTGCATCTTGGCATAGAGGCGATCGAATTGCTCGGTGGAAATGTCACGGTTGACCGTGCCCCACCACACATGCTTCTCGCTCGACGGGTGGCGAACGATAAACTTATCTTTCGGGCTGCGACCGGTGAACTTGCCGGTCGAAACAACAAGCGCTTCATTGGAAGCAAGTCTGCCCTCGCCTCGCGATAGCGCTTCGGCGTAGAGTTCTTCGGCAGATAAATTAAAATGAATACGTGAATGCGAAACTCCGTGATCGTGGAGCAGCGCAGTAGACTGTGTCTTTTCTTGGCTCATTGTGATCGAATATATAGTCGGTCTGTTCGCCGGAGATGACAATTAAGAATTCCTCGCGGTGAGCAGGACGTATTAAAACGAATCCCCGGGGGGTTCTGTTCTACGATTTGCCGATGCGCCGAACCACCCTGCATATCGTACTTTTGCTGGTATTGGGGCTCTATTACAACGGAGCAACCGCCGTGTGGCTCGCCTATTCGACGGTCGCGAAAAACTTCTTTATCGAACATTGCGAGAACCCTACGAAGCCATGTTGTAAGGGGCAATGTCATGTGAAGGAGATCGCCGATCGATCGGGTAGTGCCGATGAGTCGTCACCCTCATCCGGCAGCAGAATTCAGATTGCCGATCCGCAGCCGACGATCCCCACTGCGTTCGTATTGCAAGCTCCTGACGTGCACCGTGATCTGGCATCATTCGATCCTTATAAACCGACACTCCACGGACTGCTCGAGAGTCCGTTTCGCCCTCCTCGTGCCTGAACGGTTTCTTCCAGGACTAACTATCTACGCGGGCGTAGGCTATGCCCGTACTTGTATTACCGTTCAAAGGCATGTGCTTTTTTATTATGAAATCAATCATTGTTTCTGTGTGCATCCTACTTTGTAGTGTTGTCTCTGTATCCGCACAATGGTGCAATATTCATCTCCCTGCATCACCGCTTTCGGAGTGCGATTATTGCGAATGTTCGCAAGGATTGACGGCGCTCGAAGCAGGAGGATCGGGTATTCGATATGAGGTCAGGTCATTACTGCTCGGATCGAAATATGAAGGCTCGAACTCGATTCCGAACCCCGATAACCTTCACGAATCCTATCTGACGAACCAGTTCACATTCTTCTACCGCTTTACCGAGACACCACTTACAGCGGTCGTGAATGTGCCGTACGTCGTCCGAACGGCAAGCGACTTCCCTGAAGATGGCGGGACCAAGATCGTCAGCCCGTCGGCGAACGGTTTCGGAGACTTGAGTCTCATGCTCCGGGCAAGTGATCAGACGTCGTGGGACGACGCGCTCGTCGTGCTCAGTGCGACAGCGGGTGTAAAGCTCCCCACCGGACGAACCGATCGGCAATTCGCCGGCGAGTATATGGATATCGACCTTCAACCTGGCAGCGGCTCGACCGATTGGTTGGCAGGCGTGGGGGCGATCTGGTCGAGGGAGCGGTGGACCGTCGGGATCAATGCTCTTGCGGGTTTCACCGGTACCGGCGCTCGCGGACATCGCTATGGCAATTACGCCAATGCCGATGTCGGTGCACGCTTCAGACTATTGCCGGACGAAGCTGCTTCGACGGCATTATTTCTCACATTCGCTTTCGGCGGGGAGATTCGAGCGAAGGAAACTCAGGATGGAACAACAATCGATGACTCCGGCGGATCGATATTTTTTGTTGCACCAGGGTTGCGCATTCACTTCAATGATGCACTCTCGTTCGATGCACGTGCCGAAATTCCCGTTCGGCAATATCTGAACGGCGAACAGTTTGGGCAGTCCTACCGGCTCGCTGGCGGAGTGCAGTGGATGCTTTGACTTTGTTGAATACAGAATGGGACCCACGTTCCGGGTCCCGTTCTGTAGTATTCCAACGTCGGGTCTTATTGTTTTACCATCTGCTTGACGAGCGTTCCATGCGGGGTTGAGAGGCGGTAGAAGTACACGCCTGCCGCGAGTGCATCGCCATTGAATTCGACGGTATGATCTCCGCCGGTAAGGAGTCCCTCAACGAGTGTTGCGACCTCTGTCCCGGTCTCATTGCTCACCGTGAAAACTACGTGACCATCGGACGGAGTAGTAAACCGAATACTTGTGCGTTCGGTAAACGGGTTTGGGCTATTCTGCATCAACTGCAACGAGCCCGAAGAGGTCTCGGAGACACCGTCGGTCAACTTCGAGCCGGTAATCGAAAGAATGTCGTTTGCCGCGTCGTATTCATAGGTATAGGAAGAGAGGGGGAGGGTGGCAGGTCCATTCAATACGCTTCCATCAATACCATATCTTGAGCCGTGGGTCGAACAATAGATATAGCCACGAGCCTTCGTGTATGCTTGTACCGTTGACCCTTGGTGCGTACAAATGGCTGTCAGTATGCTAAATGTATAAGGTCCGGTACCTGTGCAGGTAATGACAATTGGTTTGGTATTATTCGGTGTCGGTGGACGGTAAATTACAGAACCGTCTATTGCCTTCAATGCCGGGTAGGTGCTGAGGAAGTTCTTGATCTGGATCGTACCAAGTATTCCATTATCAATGCCACCCATGGCAAATACCTTCGACCCACATGCGCACACCATTGGTGCGGCTGCAGTGACGAGCGTCGCTCCAAGAGCTTGTTTCAAAAAGTCTCTTCTCGAATTCATACGTTGCGGTTTCGGATGTGCCGAGCCTACCCCACGACTGGGTAAAATCTGTGTTAAGACACGGAAAACTCCTTCTTTGTTTCAGGGGTGTCGCATTCAAACCGCGATCATAGCGAGCCGCTGAGGGTGAGACGTGCGCGTCTGACATTCTCGTTGTACGGTACCCAGAAACTCCCGTCGCTGCCAAGGAGATTCTCTAAACGTAGTCCCAGCGACCACCTTTCGTCGATCCGGTAATCTGCTCCGGCGTTGAGGAACACGTAATTTGCCGTTGTGCGTGAAAGTATTCCAACGCCGAGCATCGGTCGTAGTTTCTCGCTCAGAGAGCCGAACGTGTAGCTGGCATGTGCGTTGACGATCGGCTCGAACGGGAGCTGTTTGTCGTCCTGTACCGAGCGTGTCGACGCGAAGCGCAGATCGAGTGTGAGCCGGTCGTTGCGGAAGAACTCAATCGCTGCGTCCGCTTCGAAGATCGCAATATGTATATCGGTGGGGAGCGCATAATACCGGGTGATCGCACCGGAATCCTGCATCGAACCGAATTCCAGAGCACCGTGCGTCGTGCCGAACGAGATGGTGCAACGCAAATACTCGTCACTCGAAAGAAAGTAACTGGCCCCGAGCGTCGCCTGATATTTCGCGATCGCTGCTCGCCGATCGTCGGTTGTCAAGAGCGACCGAAGCAGTGTATCATGTGCGATCTGCATCGGAGCGTAGAACGGATTTCGCGCAGCAAGTTCGTCGTAGCTACCGGCGGTCGCATCCTGTTTCAGTTCGGCGTAGAATGAAAGATCTCGTGTCACTTGCGTCGACGCACGAAGCCACGGGAAGAGATACGTCGTATTCATTACCGGATCGGCAGCGAGGATCAGCGATGCGCCCGCCGTCCAACCGATGAATTGGTCGGATGCCGAAAGCAGGCCGGCCGATAGCGTTGCTGCGCCGATGCCCGTACTGCCAGACAATGATGATGCGGCGTTTGCACCATCGTAGCGCAGTCGTATCGTATACGCCAATGTTGAATTGCTCGCACGATGATCCATCGTGATGCCAACTGCACCGTGCCTCTCCGATAGTCCAGTCGCGGCATTGTCGGTGAAGAACGAGAGGTCGGCCGATGCGGAAGCACGGAGTCGTTCGGTCGAACCGACATCGAATCGAAGACCAAGTTCCGAGCGGGTGAGTGCCGCATCGATACGTCCGCTATCGGTAACGAGATCACGAGACAGCGATCTGGCTCCGAGCCGTGCCGTGAGCACGGGGCTTGCGTCGCGCAGCGGGATTTGCTCGGAGGGGAACGAGAAGATGCCGGTTGCACCAGCTTTCCATTCGTTCGCGAACGGACTTTCCGACGCGATGCGATTGATATACGATCCGTGTACGTCGATACTCGAGCGGTCCGTACTCACCACATGGGCGCCAGCCTCGATCATCGGGGCATACGGCGTGCCGACGCCAACAAGAAGGGTATAGCGTGGTGGTGCAGCGGCGATCACTGGCTTTGGCGTCGAAAGTTCGTCGAAGAGGGGCAGATCTTCTTTCGACACAGGATCCATTCGCATCGGCAGCGACGAATCGAACGGCACTTGGCGCCGTGCGGTCGTTACCATCATACGGTCCGGGTAATGAAAGCGGAGTCCTTGCGGTGTTCGCTCCGTTTCGGGCAACTCCGCGATCATCGAGTCGAGCCACTCCTTGTTCGAGAGCGATACGGCGGAGTCGATCGTGACGATCGCCGAGTCGTGGACCATCGTCGAATCCAGCTCTTTCCCAGAATTGGAACGAAGACTTTGTGCGATGATCTTGTCGGCTTTGACCGTATCGCTGAAACGAATGACACGCGGAATGTTCGCTCCCCGAAGTTTCAATTCGCGCTCCAGCGACGGTGGCAGGCGAAGTGTCTGCGGTTGGGCCACTACAGCCGAAGAGCCGAGCAGCGTCAGCAGAACGGTACAGAGTATGTGTTGCGATCGGGTCAGAGCGCCTTCTACAGTAACGGTGATAGTCGCGTAGTAAACACGATCGATGTCAGAAATGGCACAACAAACAGATTGTTGCGACCAAGCACACAACATCGGATCGTAAAAATCAGAAGCGCGACCATGTGGCCGCGCTTCGTATCACTCGTAGTGTCAATGATCGTTACTCGCCGCGTTCTGCCGCTTCGAGCTTCTCTTTGAGCGAGCCGAGTTCGCCGAGCGTAAAGCTCGATCCACTCGATGTAGCACGGTACTGGCGAAGCGTCGTGCGCTGCGCTTCCTTTTCGGCGGCAATCAGCGACAGGACGATCTTCCCATTGCGGCGATCGTATTCGATCACTCGAAGTCCTTCGATCGGCTTGTCCTTGCGGAAGACATCTTCCAAACGTTCGATACGATCGTGGCTCAGCTCGCGACGCGGGACAAACCCTTCGTTGCCGTCTTCGAACGTGACGACAAGGCCGCCCTTCGTGACTTCTTTGATCGTGGCGTTGTGATCCGAATTCAGACGATACGTCTCTTCGCGCTGACGGGCCGGGTTTTCGATCAACCGCTTTTTCGAGCAGGTCACGCGATGGCGCTTCGGCTCGATGGTCAACAACTTTACTTCAAACTCTTCGCCCATCGATACGCCGTCGGAGACCGTCGGGATACGATCCCACGAGATCTCCGAGATCGGCAGGAATGCGACGATCCCGTTCGGTAACGAAACTTCCGCACCCTGATCGACGATCGAAACGACCGTCGCATTTACGACATCGCCTTCGGATATGCCTGCAAACTTCTCGACCATCGGGTCGGGTGTCAGTTGCTTCACGCCGAAGCGAACGAAGCGCTTACGATTGTCGATCTCCAGAACTTTTGCCTTGAGCGTTTCGCCGCGCTTGCAGATCTCATACGGGTGATTGAACCGCTGCCACGAAAGGTCTTTGCCGAGGATCACCGCTTCGACGCCCGGGCCCATATCGAGGACGACATCCTTGATGTTGAACGACTTCACCTTCACATCGACGGTGTCGCCGACGTTCAGATGCTCGAGCGTATCTTTTGCATTCTTGCGAAGTTCTTCTTCGAGAACCATGCGATGCGAGACGCGCACATGGTCGGCGCCGTTCTCATGGCGAACATCGAGGACGCGAACAGGCAACGTCTTGCCGAAGTACTTGGCGATATTGCGATCGGGATCGAGATCGATATGGTTGTTCGGCATCGACGCGACCGTGCCATCCTCGAGCGAAACCTCGAGGCCGTTACGGGCCCACTTCAGCACCTTCGCATTGAGTGTCGCTTTTTGCTTGCGAAGCTCTTCGAAGTGAGCGGATGTCGGCGACAACTGGCCGTCAACATGCGTGGTGATGTCTTCCGTTACAGGTGCCGGTACAGGGGCTTCGGTCGAAGCTGCTGCGGTCGGCGTATCGTGTGCGTCGATATCGAATACCATCTTGGTCCTTCCTTTGCGATAGGGGAGAGTAGAACGACGGCGGAGCCGAAAATGTCCCGTCCTTCTCGCGGCCTGGGGAAATACGAACGATGAAATTTTGGCAGCCTTTCGAAGATTCAGCATTGCTCTACCAGTGAGGTGCCAATTTGCGGGATTCGGTCTGTAAGTACATAAATCATCAACAACATAATTGTGCACACACCCGGGCAACTGAGTACCTGACCGGAAGAACTGGGAGCTTGCGGTCTGAGTATATGTGGATTTGCATTTCAATGGATATTTTGAATCTGTGACGCCTGGTGCCCGTCACTTCAAGAACAAGATACATCATTCAAGAACCAGTGTCAAGGTGCCTATGAACGAATTAATATTCCGAGCACCTGGGGCTATTGTGGAGACGCGCATATGCGCGTCTCCGCTGTCCGCCTGTTCTTGCTTTCTGAAAGATTCGCACCGCCCGAGGCAACCACCCCACCCCCTCCTTGTAAAGGAGGGGCAACTGTTTTTCCTTGCTTGCGCCGGCTTGAAGATACTGGCGGTATCTTGACTTCAGCGTAAGCAAAGACAAATAAGAGCGCCCCTCCTTTACAAGGAGGGGGTGGGGTGGTGCTTTCGCAAACCACTCAATCAATCATTGGTACTTTCCGAACCATGAGACGCGCATATGCGCGTCTCTACATTGAACCACCTGTCATTCTGACCCTGAGCAACGCGAAGGGGAAGAATCCCTTCGGCGGAGCCTCGCCACCCTTATGGCACCTTGCATCCCCCTATCACCGCTCGATCACCAGACTCCCGCCGCAGGCACGCTCACCAGTACGGACTCGTAGATAATAGATCCCGTTCGCAAGTCCGCCCAGATCGAGCCGGATCATCGCATCGCCATTCGGAATATTCTGCTGTTCTTGCCAGACGACCTCGCCGAGTGTGTTGACCACTTCGATCTCGGCCACGCCAGCCGCCGCCGAACGAACCGAAAGCCTTACCGCTCCTGACGACGGATTCGGACGGATTGCATCGATGAAGAGCCCCTTCGTCCGAAGAAAGCGAGAAAGGATACTGTCTCCGCATTGCAGCGCAAGCGTGAACGTTGTCGCAGAGGTATCCGCCGAGAGGACACAGTTTGAAAAGTCCTGATCGCCGTCATTGAGCTGAAGGTTGGAGATGGCAACTGTCGTTGAGGTCGTATCTGTCAGGTATGCTTTGAACGTGAGTCGTGCTATGGCCAGCGTCGGGTCGAGAGACATGTCATTAGCATTGACAACGACATGAACCCCTCTCTCCTTTCCGAGGAAAGGGGTTAGGGGTGTGGTCACTATCGTGGCACCGCCAACGTTCGTTGCTTCGGCCGTCTTTTCGAGCAAGTCGCCGTTGTAGAGTAGATCAAACTCAATCTTTGACAAGCCACGAGATGAAATCGCTTTATCTGGAGTGATGACGAGATTCGTGGTTTGCCCTGTGGCGACGGATGGTGTTATGAACGCGGAACGCAGCGTCAGGTTCTCCTTCTGGATCCGCCCTGCGCCGGTGAGGGTGATCGTGGTATCATACTCTGAAGTGCCGAGACGAAACTTGAGGAGGAGTTGAGCATTATCCGTGCCACTCATCTGCGGGGCGTAGTGTATCACGATGGAATCGCCTGCATGTGTCGTGCGTGGCACATCCCATGGCGAAAGCAATGTAAAGCTCTGGGAACCGACAAGTGTGGCGCTGATGAGATCGGCCGATTGGCCGCTACAGCTATCGATGAATACAAACGTGATTACCGAATCGAGACTACTTCGGCATCGTATCGCAGCAAATGAAAGCGTAGTTGCCGATAGCTGGGGCCTGACGACCTGTTTGTTACTCGTGCCGACAATTGAGATCGTCGTGTCGATTTCTGTGTTACCCAATTCTAGCCGCAGGAAAAGTTGCGCGGTGTCTGTTTCACCCGGGGTTGCGCTAAAGCGGATTCGGATCGAATCATTCGCAGTCAGTACGCGAGGCGAGTCTGTCGGTGAGAGGAGTATGAAATTCGATGAGCCCTGGAGTTTAGCCTGAACGAGCGTTCCCTCCTGTCCGCTGCAGGTATCGCGATACGTAATTGAAACGGCCGTATCAGTTGACAAACACCCGCTGTGATCGAACGACAGTTTGCTAAATGAGAGTATGGGTACAGCAGGAGCTACGCGACTCGAACCATGCAGGGAGATAGTGGTATCTTTATCGACGAAGCCCAAATGAAGGCGCAGATGTAGCGCAGCGCTGTCTTCGGAGACACCCGTACCGTGGTAGCGAAGTACAATGCTGTCGGAGGGGTGAATCGTCCTAACGCTGTCCGAAGGATGAACGATTGAAAATGCGGACGAACCGCTGAGGGTCGCTCCCACAAACGTGGCTTGGTCGCCGTTGCACGGATCGAAGAATGTGAATTCGATGGCGGTGTCCACGTCCGACGGACAACCGGAAACATTACAAGAAAGACTATCCGTGGATAGTTGAAGCGTTGCGTCACCTCCGATCCCGGTCGTATTTGACCACAAGGTGCCCAGCATGTCGCTCGCCCAGACGTGGTTGTTAAGAGCAGTAAACCGTATATCACGATCGGCACTAGGGCCGCAAATTGAATGCCAACCAGCTAGACTATTTGAGACCACGTAGACACCCGACCCATTTGACTGGTGACCAGGCACCACTGTGTTGTCTGAGGCCTGTACGAACAGCCTCCCCGAGTCCGCACGGATTGTACCTGTGATCACAAAAGGCAGGGGCTGCGATGCGATCCAAGTGTTACCTGCATCCGAGCTGCGTAGTATAAGTCCCCTCTCATTTCCCGATGAGGCGTTCTCGCTGGCAAGGAAGAAATTTCCCTGGTGCATGCAGGGTTGCCATGCCTCGGAATCGATGGTGCTCCTTGTCCAAGAGTTTCCTCCGTCAAAGGTTAGGTATGCAGGTGAGCCACCGGATATCTTTCCTACCGTAGACAAAATACCTGTCTTCCCTTCGTCAAATGCTAATCCATTTCCACCTGTCTGCTGACCTCCACTTATGATCGGAAGCCACGAGAGGCCCTCGTCGCGTGAGCAAAGCGCGGGAGCTTCCCAACGCGATAGGAAAAGAATTCCACTGGTCCTGTTGTAGCAGACCGCCGTGCAATTATCACTTCCAGAGGTATTTGCGTCGAGAGTTAGTTTTTCCCATGTTGCACCGCCATCGGTCGTTTTGTAACAACCACCTAAACCAGCTGCTCCACCGGCTCGCATGCCAAACCAACCAGTCAAACTATCTTTGAAAACGATCTCGGAGATTCCAAACTCAATTCCGTAGATGGACCGAAAACTCAGCTGCCAATTGGCACCGCCATCCGTTGTTCGCCACACTTCGGCATTCGTCGGCGCCTGCGTGTAGTTCGTCGTGCCTACTAGACAAACGAATTTGCCTGTATCAACACCGGTGGGAAAACAAACCGTCGAAACGTAGTGATTGAAGTTGCCGAAGTTGTGCACTTGTCTCCATTGCCCGCTCGCGAGGTCGGAAAAGGCCAGGTTGACTACCGCAAAGCTCACAATCCACCACCATAACCATGAGCGGTCGATGCAAGCAGTATACCAGTTGTTGGATGTGTGCTTTGTTCTATCCAATTGCGCTGTATCGATAACGTGCACACATCGTCATGGTTACACATACAAAAAGGCCCCGTTCGGAGCCTTTGCTAAAATTCACTTTGTGCGTCACTCAATCCTCCCGCTCTCTGGCGAAGGCGTAGGCGGGTTGGGCTGTCGTGACGAGACCGACGTCTTTGGCGTCGGTGCGGATGTCCTCGGAGTGGCGGAAGAGGATCGAGTCGTGGTAATAGTGCGTCAGCAGGAAGCACAGGATGATCATGTAGTACGCCTGATCGAAACTGAGGTGGTGATACTGCTGCGTGAGCAGGAGGATGCCGATGACCGAGATCGCACTGAGCGCTGCGAAGACGGTGAAGCCGTAGAACTTCCACCATTTGCCGGGTTCAGCGAGCCGTTTCATGCGCGGGTTCGTGATCTCGCCGCGCTCGTAGCGCAGACGGTTGATGTACCAGGTCAGGCCGAGGTACTGGAAAGAGTGCCACGAGTTGAGCCCCTGAAACGCAACATCCAACTCATGAAAGAATGGCGTGAAGAACGTCGCGAGCACAGTGACACCAATCAACAACGTCTTCGGAATGTTGCCGATGCCGAGCTGGAACTCGCGGATCGTCTTTGCGACAAAGAGCAAGAACGACGCGCCGAACAGGACGCTTGCAATGATCCAGACCGCGTCCACTTTCAACGCTTCCGGGAAGTAGAGCAGGTTCTGCCCGACGGTGAACGTGTTGTGCGTGAATCGGTACATCGCCATCGGATAGAGCGCCGTGAGCACAACGGCGTAGTCGATCGGCTTCGAATAGCGCGTCAGCACGGACTTCTGGCGGTCGGTGTAGCAATCGACGATGAAGACGATCTGGTCGAGCACGTGAAGGCTCGCCCAGAAAAAGAAGAACGTCAGCAGATACGTAAAATGGAAGATCGCCGAGTAGATCACCAGCGAGGGAATAATGAACGCCATCGGAATGATCGTCCAGTACCGTTTGCGGAATGTCGGCTCGAGAATCGTGCGGGTGTAGGTCGCATACATGTGCGGCCCGCCGATCGCGAATGCGATGATGGTATTGACCGTATTGCGAGCAAAATCCGGGTCGAAGCCGATAGCCTGACCGAGATAGTACGTCCCGTACGGGATAATCATCAAAACTGCCGAAAGCGACACCCACGTCAGGTCCCACTGTGGAGAGCGAAGCCACAGCCGATCCGACTTGTTGCGCGTGACATCAAGTGCGAAGCTACTCATACCGCTGTTAAGACGGGCAAATGCCTTAAATATTCCCTACTAATTTACTACCAAAAACTGGAGATTGTACTCCCCTTCGGGGGATAAGTTTCTATCGCTATAGAAATTAGGAGGTTGTGGGTGCCTAATCGCTATAATACTTTGATTGCGACCTGATAGAAATTACTCACCGCTCCAATGACCTCGTATTTCAGGTAGTACGACCGAACAAAATCGGTGAAGGCGAGGTATTCGTGGGCTGGAACGTTGAATTCGTCGAAGAAAATGATATCGCCCTTCTTTAGATATGGGGCGAGAGACGTCAGGACATACAGCGTCGAGCTGTAGAGATCGGCGTCCATCATCAGCACCAGCCGTCGGTCGAGCCGATGTTCCTTGATAAATACGGGTAGTGTCTGTTGGAAGAGGCCGGTCTGGTAGCTGATGCGGTCGTCGGCGATCTGCGGCGGCGGCCCGAAGTTCATGTCGCCGGCCTTGTATGGGCCCCAATCTTCGGGGAGTCCGGTAAACGTGTCGAAGCCGTAGAACCGCGCATTGGGGTTCTTATTGTTGGCCGTCCACCATTTCAGCGACAGACCGGAGGCTACGCCGAATTCGAGGTAGTCGAACTCTTGCAGATTCTCGGAGGTACAGACATGCTCATAGAGCGAGTAGCGCTTGTCGTAATCGCGCTTGAACGTGTAGAAATCGTTGAACTTGACGTTCGGGGAATGCTGGCTGATCCACTTCGAGACCGCAGAGAGGCCCGAGGCAAAGCGCATCACCTTGGCCAGCGGCTCGAAGATGATGTGCAGTCGCAAGAAAAAGAACAGGCCCTTTAAGAGTCCGCGAAATTTCATCCTGGAATCGAAATCAATCTATTGAATCGGTCAAATTTACGGGATTATCGGGCGTATCAGGTAAAATCGGCATTCATAAGTGCCCGCCAGATCGTGTGACAATACTTCGGACAATCGGTATATTAGTACTACATAATATATCACTATGAACGCGATCGATCGTTTGAGCACCAAAATCATCCTGATTATCCTTCCATTCCTGAGTATCTTCATCGGTTGTTCGAAGGATGTTGTTACTTCCTCGCCGACAACGGGCACGATTTCCGGTACGGTCATCGACTCGAACGGCACAGGGGTTTCGGGTGCATTGATCTCAAGTTCGCCGGCGTCGAGTCAGTTGCTTTCGGATGCGACCGGGTCGTATACACTGCCGGACCTGACGCCCGGCTTTTATACTGTCACTGCGTCGAAGGAGCCAACGGGTACAGGAAGTGCGGCGGTAAACGTTGTAGCAGGGAAGACGACAACGGCGATCATCAGACTCAATCCTGCTCCATTGACCACAGGGATCCTCGTTGGAACCGTGACCGACACGGGTGGGGTGGGAATCGCTGGAGCCGATGTAACGACCGTCCCCGCGACGAGCGCGGTACAGACCGATGCGGGCGGACACTTTGCGATCTCGAACGTGCAGGCAGGCAGCTACAGTGTGCGAGCGTCAAAGACAGGGTTCTCGACATCATCAAAGAGCACGGTGGTTGCGATCGGACAGACCAGCACGGTCACTCTTATACTGAGCGGTGTTGGTGATATTCCGACGGACGGACTCCTCGTGTATTACCCGTTCGACGGCGATGGACATGATGCGAGTGGGAACGGACGTGATCTGGACTTAACGTCTGCTACGTTTGGGGTTTCGCGTTCCGGCCAGAAGCAGGCCCTTCTCTGCAACGGCGGTTCAACGGTTGCAACTGCCCAGCCTGACGAAGAGATGAACAGTTCGACCCTCACAGTCTCTCTCTGGATCAAAGCGCCCAACCCAAGCGCGAACGGTAATTTCTCGATCATTGACAAGTACCTCGGTAACTCGTTCAATGGGTATACTCTCTGGTTGACAAGCAATAATATCGAGTGGCTGTACGGAACGGGAAGCTCGTTTGCATTTACGGTAATCGATCGCTCCAGTGTGTTGGATAACGGCTGGCATTCGATCGTATGCACTGCAGACGGAAACAAGGTGACGATGTACTTCGACGGTGCGATTGCCGCCAGTGGGACCTGGAGTGGAAATCCTGGACGTACGACACAGCAGCGGGGGCTGCTGATCGGGGCAGGGACGACCTCCGACAATATGGTTTCCGGCTTCTTCCAAGGCGCGATCGACGACGTCAGGATCTACAACCGCGTCCTGAGCGCGAGCGAGATCAGCACATTGGCGAAAGAGCAATGATCTACGATGCTTCGACGACAAGTTTCTTCAGCAGCCGCTCCGCTTTCTTGCGCGTTGCGGGGCGCGTGTTGCGAAGTTGACGTTCAGCGAAGGAGACGATCTTCGGGTTCTCGCGGTCCTCGTGCGCATACTCCGAGAACGCTTCGAGCGTCTTGCCGATGACGATGTTGCGGCACTCGCTCGTTTCGAAAGTGTAGCGCTCCACTTTGAGCAGCTCGCCGGTGATCGCATGCCGTAGCTCTGGCCGTGCGTTTGCGATGCGCCCAAGCGCCGCAACCGCATGATTGGCCGTGATGAGCTTTCCGTCGCGCAGCATCCGAAATAGCCGCGGCAGCAGTGTATCGATCAGGTGCCGGTCATCGGTGCATGCAAGATAGCCGATGGCATCGGTCGCGCACCATTTGAGAATATTGTTGTGGTCGTCAAGGATCGGGACGATCGAATCGAACGCAGGATAGAGTGTCTCGGGGTGGGTCTTGGCAAGCTCTACCAACTGTTTTGCCGTTGCGAATTTGACCTTCGCGATCGACGACGACAATCCCGTAAGATGAATGCCGTTGTCGCGCATAGCGAGATACAGTTGTTGAGTCAGGCTACATAACAATCCGCACCAACGAAAAGGTACCCACGTTTTCTCCGGGGTAGTTCAGTATAAGACCTCAATCAGTAACGTCATTCTGAGCAAAGCGAAGAATCCCTTGCTGGAACGCAGGGAGGCTCCGTTCTCTGCCGCTTCCTATACCGTTTCACCAAGCCATTGCTTCGCTGCGCCAAGCGCAAGCTCGAGATTGCCGAGCACTTTGTCTTCACCGAACTTCGCGAGCAAACCCGATTGCTCAAGCGCGATGAACGGCTGCGAGTGGATCTCGGCGATGAGGAACAAGCTTCCGCGCTGTGCGCTCTTCTTCCAAATGTCTTCGATCGCTTTCATCCCCGTCGCATCGAGCGCAGGGACGTTGCGCATGCGCAGGATCATCACCTTCGGCGGCGTGCCGAGGTCGCGGATCGTCTCGGAAAATTTCTCCGCGGCACCAAAGAAGAACGGGCCGTTGATTTCAAAGATCTGTACACCACTCGGGATCGCCGTATTGAGAAGCGTCTGCGATATCTCGGGGTCGGCTTCGTCTTTGAACTCGTTGGTAATCACGCTCACATTCGTCACGAGCGCCATGCGGCGCATGAAGAGGAACGCCGCCATGATCATCCCGACCTCGATCGCCACCGTCAGGTCGATCACCACCGTCAGTACGAATGTCGTCACGAGGATCATCACGTCGCTCTTCGGCGCTTTGAGCATGCTCTTGAATGTTCGCCACTCGCTCATGTTGTAGCTGACGATCACGAGGATCGCCGCAAGCACCGGCATCGGGATCATCGACGCATACTTGCCGATCGCGAGCAACACGAGTAATAGAAAGAGCGCATGCACGATGCCGGCGACCGGCGTACGGCCGCCGCTCTTGATGTTCGTTGCCGTGCGTGCGATCGCGCCAGTGGCCGGGATGCCGCCGAAGAGCGGGGAAGCGATGTTCGCAATGCCCTGCGCGACGAGCTCCATGTTCGAACGGTGCTTCGTCCCGAGCATGCCGTCGGCCACCACGGCCGAGAGCAGCGACTCGATCGCGATCAGGATCGACATCGTAATGACCGACGGGATCAACTCTCTGACCGCCGCGAACGTCATGTGAGGTACTTGCGGCGCGGGGATCGAACCGCCGAGCACTTTGAACTTCGAGCCGATCGTCTCGACCGGAATGTTCAGCGCTTGCACGAGCACCGTGATCACAATGAGTGCAATGAACGGCCCGGGGATCTTCGTCGTCACGCGCGGCCAATAGACGATGATCGCGATTGTCGCCAGCGCCACGCCTGCGGCCCACCAGTTGATATCGGCCACATGCTGCGCGTACGCGCTCCATTTCTCGATGAGCTCTGCCGGGACCGCACCCATCTGCAAGCCGAGCAGATCTTTGATCTGCGATGAAAAGATGATGATCGCAATGCCGGACGTGAACCCGGTGATCACCGGCGCAGGGATGAACTTGATGACGCCCCCGAGCTTCGCAAGGCCCATCACGAGCACGACGATGCCGCTGAGCACGGTTGCGATCATCAGCCCGTCCACGCCGAACTTCTGCACGACGCCATAGATCACGACGATGAACGCGCCCGTGGGCCCGCCGATCTGGATGCGGCTCCCGCCGAGTGCAGAGATAATAAACCCCGCGACGATCGCCGTGATGAGTCCTTTTTCCGGCGTCACGCCGCTGGCGATACCGAACGCAATGGCAAGCGGCAGCGCAACGGTGCCAACGATCAGCCCCGCAACGAGGTCTTTATAGAAATCTTGTCTTGTATAACCGGAGCGTAGGGTGGTGACGAGCTTCGGAGTAAAGGCAAGCGGCAGTTGTATCTTCATTACTGCACAAAAATACGACATGCCAAACACGAATTTTAGATTCGTGTTTTCAATCCGATGCTTTATCGCATGCAAGGATGCGATATAGGGCCGCGCTTACCTCCTCGGCAGCGCTGCTCTTTACAACTGTGAGTTAGCCTGGATACATTGGGATGTGGCGTACATTCCTGCTTACTGAAAAATATGTGTGTCCGAAAGTCCCTCCCCAACCCTCCCATAACGTGAGGGCCTATTATCTACTTTGCTTACGCAGGTTGAAGATTTTACAAACCCTTACATAGGCGTAAGCAAACAGGAAAAAACCCCCTTCTCGTCACGGGAAGTCGATTCTCGTTGTAATAGATTCCTCCTTCGTCGGAATGGCATATCTTTCGGTCTTGTCATTCCGACCAACGGGAGGAATCTGGGGGTGCGATAATCTATGGGCGTTGTGGCTGCTTGTAGATTGTTGTTGTTACGGGTTCCGCAGTTGCTCTAAGTCGGTCGCCAATTCTCCTCTTCGAGTGTTGCGAGCCTCAACCAGTGTACGTGCTTGTAACTTTTCATACCCTTGCGGGTTCTTGATGGGTCATCGAATCATCTTTTGCAGATCACAATGAAGCGTCCTGTCTTTCTCTTGCTGCTGATGTTATCGACATCGGTAGTTGCTCAGACACAGAAGTGGTACCAGCTTACCGGTCCGGTCGAAGGGTATCCGGTGTTTGTGGAATGTGATCCAGGCGGCGCGATCACGACTCAGTTGGCTGACGGACGGATGTTCGAACGCTCCGCGTTAGATCAGACGTGGAAGTATCTGCCGGGCCCGAGCGGATGGATCGGGCAAGGGACCGTGCGTTACAGCAAATTTGGAGCGAACCGGTATTACTATACGGCCAGTCCTTACGTCTCGGCGTCGAGTGTGGGTCTGTATCGCTCCAGCGACGACGGGGTTACGTGGGAGCCGCTGATCCACAGCAGGCCGGTTTCACAAGTGTGCAGAACGTCAGCCTACGAGTACTATGCCTCTGTCGGGATTCCGTACTATCCGGCTGCCGGCTATCCGCTGTACCGATCGACTAACGACGGGCGTTACTGGGACTCCGTCGCTTCCATTCCGATGTCAACCTCCGATATGGTGATTGATACCCGTGGGCGTTGTCTCTTACTTGGTTCGACATCGCCTAATACTGAACAGTTGGTAAGGTATGATCCGCAAACCGGCACCAGCACCACCATTGCTTTTCCCCCGGATATGAAAACGGTCTATTATACCCAGATCCCGCAGATGGTCTCGATGGGTGAGGCGGGGATTCTGATGTGTTTTGCCAATACGATCTATATTCTGCGACCGGACGACACGTGGGAGTTTCGCGATTCGATCGCTGTGTACGGTGGCCAATATAATAGTACGGCTCGTTTCCGGACGTGCTGCGTGGCTGCTGACGGGACACTCTATGGCATTGCCGATATCGACACGACCAAGCGCAATCCGAACATTCAACTGGTGTACAGCCGTGATACCGCCCGAAGCTGGACAAGCTTTAGGCAGATCCCCGACGGTGTTGTGCTCACATCTTCGAATCTTTCGGTGGACTCTGCTGGTGCGGTCATCCTGAACACGGCTCCGGGTAACAGCGGATCGGGGACTGCTGGGATCTATTCGACCACAGATCTTGGCGCCACATGGAAGGGGATCGGCATGCCCGTTGCAGCGGTGCCACTGATGCAGGAGATCGCGAAGGGGCTACTCTATGTCCATGATTCAACACTGAGCTCGACGCTGGACTATGTCGTCCCAACGTCGTGGACCTCCTCCGATGGTGGTGCGTCGTGGTCAAAGCCATACTTGTTGCCGACAACGTACGGCAGACCGTTCGTCGCCGACAACGGCGATGTGTATTATTTCGACGCACCCTACGTACCGACACGAGTGTGGTATGCCGGCGCGCAGACACCGTTCTCGTACGAGCAACAAACGACATTGCTCGTCGGTGGGATCTTCGGCTCGGCCTCGTTTGGGAATTCCTTCTATGGGTTGTTCTCAGATCTCAACACTCCGCTGCTCGCCACTTCCGACCAAGGTGTTACGTGGGAAGCGGTTCCGACGCCGAAGACAGGAACTCAATTGCTGAGCGTTGCTACCGATCCCATTGGCACGATCTGGATCGGGTACACACCGTCGATTTACAAGTCGACCAACGGTGGCTCGAGCTGGACGAAAGCGAATACTGGACTGCGGAATACAGCCGTAAGTGTGCTCAAATGTTCGGGCACTTCGACGGTCATCGCCGGAACGCTTGGCGATGGCGTGTTCCGCTCGACCGATGGTGGGGCGACCTGGGATCAATGGCTCAGCCTGATCGCCGACAGCGTGCACGATCTGGCCATCGCCGGCGGGCGTTGTTACGCAGCGACGAATCTTGGGTTGTACTCGTGTTCGCTCACCGGAGATACCTGGGATCAAGAGCCGTTAGATGTGGGCGGTGGGCAGCCGCTGCAGTTGCTTCTCACCTCGGGCAGACAACTATACGTATCTACGAACGGACAAGGCATCTGGACGAACAACCAAGCGTTTGCAAGTGTCCCTCGTCGTGCACTGGTTGATGGAAGTTGCACAGTAACTGTCTCAGGCTCGGACGATGACCTCTCTTTTACATTGAGTGGTCAGACAGAACTCAACGGTACGGAGGTGGAGATATTTGATCTTCTGGGTCGAAGGCTCGTAACGCTCACCGAAGCAGTGTGTGGGGGATCAACCTACCGATTGAATGCTCGCTCCTTGTCACAGGGAGCGTACATCGCGGTGGCGACACGGTTCGGACAACGACTCGCGGTGACACAGTTCGTGCGGTAGGACGACCGGGTCCGAGTCGGACTTTTCCCCACGCTTCGGTTGTTATCCCGCCGATTTGTTGCACAACCGAATTTCATGTCAAATCTTCTGAGCCCAACGGCGCCTGCGGCAGGGGCGGCAACGCCATTTAATAAGAATCACTCGTTCGATTTCGATCTCATCGTGCTTGGCGGTGGCCCGGGCGGTGAGCCGGCGGCCATTCGTGCGTCGCAGCTTGGCCTGCGCGTCGCGACGGTCGAGCGCGATCGCCTCGGCGGCGTGTGCACCAACTGGGGCTGCATTCCGACCAAGGCGCTGCTGAAGAATGCGGAGATCTATTCCGAGTTCAAAGAGGCGCCGAAGGATTGGGGCATTACCTATGATAACCTGAAGGTCGATTTCGGCGCCATCATCAAGCGCTCCCGCGGCGTGGTCGATAAGAACGTCCGCGGTATCGAGTATCTCTTCAAGAAGAACAAGATCGAGCTCATTAACGGGACGGGTACGCTGGCCTCGGCGAACTCGGTCGAAGTGACGCTCAAAGACGGCACGAAGAAGACGATCTCGGCCGCACGCATCATCGTCGCCACCGGCGCTCGCGCACGCGTGCTGCCCGGCTTGAAAGCCGACGGCAAGCGCATCCTCACCGCAAGCGAAGCAATGAACATGGATCACATCCCGGCGTCGATGACGATCGTCGGTTCGGGTGCGATCGGCATCGAGTTCGCGTATTTCTATCACACGTTCGGCACGAAGATCACAATCATCGAAATGCTGCCGAACATCCTGCCAGTCGAAGACACGGAAGTATCTGCCGAGCTTGAGAAGATGTACAAGAAGGCCGGTATGACGATCTACACCAACACGAAGGTCAGTAACGTCGCAGTCGGCAAGGACGGCACGACGGTCGAGATCGAAACTGCCGACGGCAAGAAAGAGAAGATCGACGCGGAGTGTACGCTCATCGCCATCGGCGTGCAGGGCAACACCGAGAATATCGGTCTCGAGAAGCTCGGCGTGAAGATGACGAAGGGCTTCATTGATGTCGACGAGTATATGCGTTCGAGCATTCCGAGCATCTACGCGGTCGGCGATGTCGCGGGTCCGCCGTGGCTTGCGCACGTTGCGAGCGCGGAAGGCTTGGTTGCGGCAGAGCATATCGCGCTCGGCCATGCGCATACCGTTGACTACGACAACATCCCGGGCTGTACGTACTGTCAGCCGCAGGTAGCGTCTGTCGGCAAGACGGAGCGTGCGCTCAAAGAGGCTGGCGTTGCATACAAGGTCGGCAAATTCCCGTTCTCGGCGCTTGGCAAGGCCCGTGCCATCGGTCGCACCGAAGGGTTTGTGAAGTTGATCTTCGACGAAAAGTACGGCGAGCTGCTCGGCGCGCACATCATCGGCCCCGAAGCGACTGAGCTGCTTGAAGAGCTAGCCATCGCCCGCTCGCACGGCGCAACGGCCGAGAGCATCCTCAAGACCATCCACCCGCACCCGACGCTCAGCGAAGCCGTCATGGAAGCAAGCTCGGTGGCGATGGGAGAGGCGATCCATCTGTAGGCGCAGCGCTTCATGCGCTGTGAGCGTCGAGGATCCGGTACCACCCAACTACGATGAAACGACGTGAATTTCTTGTGCTTACTCAGAGCGCCGCGCTTGGTCTGCTTGCCTCGTCTGCAATGGCCGACACTCGGACATCCGGACGATTCAAGGCTGTTGCATTCGATGCCTTTCCTATTCTGGATCCGCGTCCCGTCTTCGAGACCGTGGAAAAACTCTTTCCCGGTAAAGGCGCAGCCCTGAGCAATGTATGGAAAGCCCGGCAGTTCGAGTACATGTGGCTTAGATCGTTGGAAGGGCAGTATGCCGATTTTGAAACGGTCACGGCCGACGCGCTTGTCTTTGCCGCTAAAGCAACCGGAGTCGAACTCACGACTGATGCGAAGACAACACTCCCGAACGCATATTTCAACCTCAAGGCATTTCCCGACGTTGCCCCGGCATTGGCACGGATGAAAGAACTCGGACTCACGATCTGCTTTCTCTCGAACGCGACCGAACGGATCCTTCGCTCCGGGTTGAAGAATTCCGGACTGACAACGATGTTCGACGCCGTGATCAGCACCGATACAGTGAAGGCATACAAACCCGAACCACGTGCGTACCAACTCGGGGTCGATGTGTTGAAGCTCCGCAAAGACCAGATCCTGTTTGTCGCATTTGCCGGGTGGGATGCCGCAGGTGCGAAAGCGTTCGGATATCCGACGTACTGGTTGAACCGCCTCGGTTCGCCAGCCGAAGAGCTCGGCCCGGGAGCCGATGCGACCGGCCGTACGATGGGCGATCTTGTCCGATTCATAGAATCCTCACGATAGCCACGATCCCATGCCGCGAATTACTCTGCAGACACTGATTGCGGCTCCGCTCGAGCGCTGCTTCGACCTCTCGCTGAGCGTCGACCTGCACCAACTCTCAACGTCGAGCACGGGCGAGCATATCGTCGCCGGCGTGCGCGCCGGCGTGATGAACGCAGGCGAGACCGTCACATGGCGCGCGAAACATTTCGGCGTCTGGCAGAACCTCACCACATTGATATCGGAGACCCGACGCCCAACCTATTTCTGCGATGAGATGCTCAAAGGTGCCTTCCGCTCCATGCGTCACGAACACCACTTCGCCGACCAGAACGGCAAGTGCCTCATGACCGACTATTTCGATTTCGAATCGCCGATGGGTCCGCTCGGCAAGCTCTTCAATGCACTCATTCTCACTAACTATATGACGCGCTTCCTCGAAGAGAGAAATGCGGTGATCAAACGAGTGGCGGAATCGGAGGAGTGGAAGCGGATACTGCCACAATAGGCTTAATTGTGAGCATCTATCTCATGCTTTGAGGGCTAGGGTATCAACTATTGACTTTGTATTTTCCCAATAATTTCATATATTGTGGCATCATGAATCTGTCCGCACGCCATATTGTATTCGCGAGCCTTCTTCTCCTTATTGGAGGTAGCGACTCATTCGGACAAGTTCACGCTGCCCTCATAGGTGATACCGATCTGGTTGCGACGGTGAACATCGTGGAGACAGCACGTCAGAGGAATCCATTATGCAACAGTCGCGAAGTTGCAGGAATTAACTTTTATGGGCCGTATGAGGATACATTCGCATTTAAGTGGGTATATCGTCAGGCAGGCCCATCCAGCACCTATGATATCTACTTTAGGCCAAGATCAGCAGACACAATCACAGCATGTGAAGACTATGAAGTAATCTACACTCCATTTCAGAGTCATTGCGATCAGAGTTCCGGCAGATTCTCCGTATGCTTCACCGGATACGGCATCCGGCCGGATTCCATGGTGCTGTTGAGGCCGCATACAGAGGGTATCCCAATGACGGCTAACTGGGCACAACGCCGCTATGAAGGGAAATGTATATTGCTCATCTCTAACTACACTGAGACGCCAATCGTCTTCAACGGTGTCCGTCTTACCGTCGATTCTGTCTCAGGTGTCGTTATGAGCGCTATCACCGATTCCGTCGGCAATTTGGTGACATCCATCCCTCCGCATGCGGTAAAGTGGCCGCTCTGGATATCGTTTGTTTCCTATAAGGGGCCGTTTCGGAACACAACTTCGTATCCCTCATCACTCGGACTCACACTACAGCAGAAAGGCATCGACTCTGTGTTTGCGAACGCTCCGACATTCGTATTCCCACAATTGGCTACTTTGGGATTACAAGCACTGGGGGATTCCATTCGATTCAGCCTACCTGTAGGGGAGAGGAAGTCATCGACTTTTCGATACAGAATCGATGGACGTGTTTTATCGCTCCGATTCGATAGCCTGACTTTCCCATTCAAGATTTTGAACGTTACGCGATCTGATACGGATGTCACTGTGCGGCTTGCGTGCGGCCCCGGAATTTCGGGTGAATTTCAGGCGTCACTAAATGCGCAGTACACATTCAAAGGCTTCGATGGAAGTACCCATCTGGATACACTGCAAACGTTGATCCACGCAACGATCGCGCCTGATTCAATCGTGCCACCGGCGTTGCGATTTATCGCCGCGTCTCGAGTTCGCGATACCCAACAGTTCGCCTTCCATCTCCCCACCTACTGCATCTCTGATTCCGTTCGCTGCGCTACCACTGCCTATCCGTTTAAAATCGCTTCGAATCTGCGAGTCTCCGATTCGGAAGTTGTCCGTGTTGCGATTCATGCGACTGGAGGTGACTACAACGGTACGGCGGACATCAGTTACCCGATCCATTACTATGATTCGTCGGTTACTCAGCGCTTCACTGTCCCGTTGCGTGCCGAGATCGATAATGCGTCAGACTCCGTGTTCTGGTACCAAACACCTCTACTAGACACCATCAATGCACTGACTGTCGATTCCAACCACAATATCTACGCTGTCTCTTCGTCGGTTCGCATTTCCAGCGACGGCGGAACAAGTTGGATGTCTCGTGGATTGAATCTCGGCGTCGCACGGGAGCTGTTGATAGATGGGTCACTTATGTACCTCAATATCCCGGGAAGAAATCTCGCTATTTCTCGGGACACGGGAGCCACGTGGAGCGCTCTTCCCCTTATTCCATGCTGTATCCCAAACGCCTATCGTCAGTCGGTGGATCACCTCTTTCTCGGACGACCTCGCGACACTCTGCTATATGCCTTCAGTAATTTGATGTCCCCGAGTTGTTGTAGTTTGGCCAGTCAGCTTCAAGTCTCGGCTGATTCCGGAAGTTCTTGGAGCCTGGTTGGCGGTGCTCCTGATAGCGGGGTGACTTGGCTGCGGCAAACTTCCGGAAGCTTCTTATGGGTGCCGGGTTTTTACCGGACCAAAGTGAATGACGTGCTTGACCTCGGTGAGTTCGCCTTTGTCGCCGCCGCCAATGGGATTAGCGTATTTGATAAAGGCTCTCGTGTTTTGTCAATGTCTCTACCAGAAGCGAACGATGGCCGCGCGGTGGCCAAACTTCGTGATTCGAGCATCCTCGCTCTTGTGTATGGCAGAGGAGTGTATGCCTCAGACGACTTCGGCAAGACGTGGTACGGTCTGAACGGTGGATTGCATGCCAAGGATGTCACCTCGCTCGCGTTTGATGGCGAGCGCTTCTGGCTCGGGACGAAGAGCTCGGGTGTCTATAAGTCCGAGATCGTGGCTGTGCGGACATCATCCGTGCAACAGAGCCCACCCGCTTTCGTCGCGACACTCTACCCGAATCCTTCCACGCGAGTCGTTCGCATTCCGGTTGGTGATGCACCGGACATCGGGATCCAGCTCTTTGATGTCGCAGCGCGGCCGGTGGTTGGCTGCGGAGTCGAGAGAGAGGGGAATGAGCTCGTGGTCAATGTGTCATGTCTTCCCGCCGGCGTCTATGAAGCCAGACTGGTAATGCGCAACGAGACTCGGGTCTGCCGTTTCGTGGTCGCCCGGTAGCAAACCCACAATTCGCGTCCTGTTCTTGCATTCCCCTCAACTTTGTCGTATATTTATTTCCATGGGACCGAGAGAACATTTTGTATTTCAAGACATTGCTCCGTAATAGGATACGACGGAGCTGAAGAACCGAAATAACTAAGTTTGCTTCATGACGGCCACTGCGGCCGCTGAAGTCGGTCGGGCACGGTAGTACAACCAGCCTGCCACCATATAACGAGTTTAGGATACACGTTTATCAAACATCATAGAGCACACGGACTACTGCTTCTCCCCAGGATTGCCATGAGCAATTGAAGCCTATTGTTCGAGTCCGCGTGTGTGAGCATTGTTTTTCTTCATCGCTATACAACAGAATATGACAACAGCAGCAAGGAGCGCCCTTGTGCATGGCACGTACGCGCTCGTCGGAGGCTTGAGCCTTCTGGTATATCCGAACGAACTCACGATGATCGGCTTCGATCCGCAGGGTGACCTGTGGCTGCGAGTCTTCGGTCTGGAGGTCGCCGTGCTCGGCTTCTTTTATCTGCGTGCCGCGCAGCAAGAGAATACGAACTTCTTCAAAGCGTCGGTGTACGGCCGTCTGTCGTTCACGCTCATCCTCTTCATTATGGTCGTGCTCGATCTCGCGAAGATCAATCTCGTGCTGCTCGGTGTGCCGGATTTTCTGACGGCAATCTGGACGACGATCGGGCTTCGCAACGCATCGACCAAGTAAGCCGATTTTTTTACCCACTTCATCGCTTGACAACATGATCTCCATTTTCAACTTCCGTGGCTACACGGGCCCCGATCCGCTCGACTCGATCTCGGGTGGAAAGCGGCTAACGCTTGGCTTTGTCACCAGTTTCGTGATCGCGCTCGTATTCAATTACATTCAAAGCGGGCCGATCCCGATCATCCACTTCCGGGAGGACTACATCACCATCCTCGGCTCTGTCGCAATGGCAGTCGTGATGGGGCCGCTAC
Source organism: Bacteroidota bacterium (assembly GCA_018266755.1). Classification (NCBI taxonomy): domain Bacteria; kingdom Pseudomonadati; phylum Bacteroidota; species Bacteroidota bacterium. The sequence continues at coordinate 135,107 of JAFDZW010000002.1, read as the reverse complement.
TGGTGAGTTTGCGCAAGTCGTCGAGCCTTGTGTTCTATCTCGTCGTCGTGACGATCGGGTTCTCGATGGATATGTATTTCCAGGCGAATGTCCGCGATACCGGCGGCGTCGCACCGTGGATGTATAACGACGGTAATTTCATCTCGAATATCTCGATCTATCCGTTGCGCTTTTTCGTGGCATGGTCGTTCGATGGGCTCATCCTCGGGGCGTTCACGCTCTTTGTGATCCGCCTCGCAGCAACCGTCATCTGGCGACAAAAGAGCACCGACCCGACCATGGAGCAGAAACAAAATCTCTTTCCGGACGAGTGGACGAACGAGACGGTCGCCAAGCCGGTACACGATATCGAGTATTGGGTATTGCGCTTGCTCGCGCTTGGGTACTTTATCTATGTGATGCTGCTCGTCGTCGGCTTCCTCGGTATCTCGCCCTGGCCGGCAAGTGTGAAGGGGCTGTTGGTCATGGCATTCGACAATCCTGCGCTGCTGATCAACACGTTCAGCAAGATCATGGTAATGGTCTTGTGCGGGTGGATCGGGGCATATAACAAGCAGGTTCGCTGGTACTCGACGCTCGTGATGCTTATTGCCCACCTCGTCTCGACAGCCGGCTCGCTCGGTTTCTACTTCTTCGCGCCTGCGACACTTGCATATCATGACTTTTTGCTGACTTCGGCGATTGTCGACGGCGTGATGGTTGCGATCTTTACCTGGATACTCCTGCGTAACAAAGCTAGCCGGGATTATTACCGCGTGAAGATGCCCGATGTGTATTCGGTGCCGCTGACCCTGACAAAATATTTCTTCTATACCCTCGCTGTCGTGATGTTCGGCTTCATCGCGATTGCGCTGTATGCGCGATTGTGCCTCGATGGCGAGTCGGGGATCGGTGCAGTGTTCGGTTCGCTGGATGCGATGCTCTGCAATACGTTCACGATGTGTGCAGCCATGGGGACGCTTGCAATCATGATGGCGCGGTTCGAACAGTTACGCGATAGTCTGATGGGCACACTACTGTTCGCATATTCGCTCACCGTCATTACGACGATCCCGTGGCTCATCTTCGGCACACCGCTGATCCTTACTCGCAGCGGTGCGCATGTGGCGGTGCCTTCGTACTACGTGATGCACTTCGTGCTCGATGGCCTTTGTGCAGTGCTGATCGTCGTCTTCCGAAAGATGACCTATAATATCGACTACGTGATCACGGCGATGAATCCGTCGAGTGCGCGCAATGTCGAAAGTCTGGCAGAGTCGTTTTTCAAAGCCGATGCACAGGACCAGACGAGCGTCTTGCAACTGATCGACAAATACATCGCCGGCATTCGCGGCCGCAAGCGCGGTTTGCTGAATTTTCCGTTCTGGATTGTCGAGCATATCTTCCCGACAGTCTACATGTTTCATCCGACGTTCTCGGCAATGGCGCCCGACGAGCAGCGGTACTTCTTGCGGAAATATCTGATGCGCACACCGCGCGAGCGCGAACAAGCATTCGTGCCGGAGCTTGCCGAGCTATCGGCACAGATCGGGCTTGCATCGTATTCGCTTGTCGCGAATGCGTACTACTCGCTGCCGAACAATCGTGCGGCGATCGGCTATATCCCGACCGAAGCGCGCGCCGCGATCCAGGGCGAGCTCCGAACAGAATTGCCGCCGACGACAGGTGTGGCACCGCTGCCCGTCGATCATACCGACCCCGCCAATTTCAAACCCGATACACCCGCCGGTACGAAGCTGACGGCTCCGCGCGTGGTGACGCGAACCGACGAACCGCGCATCCCGGACGAAGTCGATTACATCGTCCTCGGTTCTGGCGCCGGCGGGGCAACGTGTGCATATCGTCTTGCAAGTTCGGGTGCGACCGATCCGTCGCAGATTCTTCTCGTCGAACGCGGAAATCGCTACTCGCCGCTGCAGGATATGAACGACAACGAGATGGAGATGCTGCAGAAGCTCTACAAGGAAGGTGGCCTGCAATTGACGAAGAAGTTCGACATGATGATTCTGCAAGGCGAAGCGGTCGGCGGAACAACCGTGATCAATAATGCGGTCTGCCTGCAGATGCCGCCCGAGATGCGCACTGAATGGCAGAATACCTATGGGATCGATATCAGCAACCTCGACGCAGAGTATGCGCAAACGGCGAAGGAGCTGGATATTCATTTACTTTCGGAGGACCAGGGCATCAACAAAAAAGTCCGTGAGCGCTTCAAGATGAGCGTCGATAATTATAATGCGACACACGATGTAAAGCTGCTCGACGATAAAGGTAATCCTGTACTCGAAGAGTTGACGGTGAACTACCGCAACGATCTCGGCGACGGATTCTGGAACATGGGAAACAAGTACATGCGCAAGCGTTCAATGCTCGATACGTACATCCCGTGGGCAGAAGGACGAGGAATGAAGACGGTATCGAACACGACGGCAGTTCAACTCTACCAAACGAACGGCCGCGTCGATCGCGTGCTGTTGCGTATGAATACCGGCACGTTAAAAGTCGTGAAAGTTCGCAAAGCAGTTGTGCTTGCGGGCGGTGTGATCAGTTCGAGCCACATTCTGATGCAGAGCAATATCAAGAAAAACGTCGGTCAGCGTGTCGCATGCAACTTCGCATTCCCTGCAACGATCGCGTTCAACGAGATGCTCGATGCATGGGACGGTACGCAGATCACGCTCGGCATTCGCGGGCCGAATGCGTCGGCGATGTTCGAGACGTACTTCAATCCGCCGGCGTCGTTCGCACTGGCGCTCCCATTTCAATTCGATCGCCGCGAGCGGACGATGAACGACTATCGCAAGCTCGTCAACTACGGTGCGCTTGTCGGTTCGGAGCCGCGCGGCGTCATTCAGGAGAAGGCCGATCTGCTGACCGGTCGCCCGATCGACTGGTCGCTCGGCGATCAGGATGTCGTGAAGGTAAAGTATGCGCTCAAGACCCTCGTCGAACTCGCTGCCGCTTCGGGAGCAAAGAATATCGTTCTGCCGACACGGCCGGGTATCGACCTCGACCTCACGAAGCCGAACATCGAACGCTTCTCGGATGCGCTCGACGATTATCCGCTTCGCATGGCCGATGTCTTCTTCGCCACTGCACATCCGCAAGGCGGCAATATGATGGCGGGTGATTCGTCGCCGCTGAAGTCGCAGCGTGTGGTTAATGGCGCATTTCAAGTCGACGGATTGTCGAACGTCTATGTCGCCGATGCCTCGCTCTTTCCGACGGGGATCACCGTCAATCCGCAGTGGACCATCCTTGCGATGAGCTCGCTTGCGGCCAAGTCAATCCTTGCACATCACGCATAAATTATCACACATGGATCTTATCGCACTTGCAAAAGCTCATATCGAGGCAGAGAACATTCATAGCCTCGAAGCGACGATGGCAACCATCGGACCCGACGGCGCATATTATAAAATATATGCCAACAACGAGGCCTTCACTTCGCGCGACGCGATCAGCACGTTCTATCACGATACGATGGCCGGTGTGCCGGATATGAAGGTCGAGATCGAACACATGATCAAAGACGAGGAGTCGCGTCACGTCTTCCTGCAATACAAGTTCGTCGGCACACATCTCGGAGATTTCTCCGGGCTGCCGCCGACGGGGAAGACCCTGACCTATCAAGGAGCCATCTTATATCAGTTCGACGAAAACGGGAAGCTGATCAAGGAGGTGAATTACTTCGACAAGACGGAGATCCTTGCCTCGATCGGTGTCATCCGCGATACGAACACCAAGCTGGGGCAATTCCTGCTGATGTTTCCGCAAAGCCCGATCTATACGTTGCGGGCAGCGATCGCAAGTCTGTTTAAGAAGAAGAAATGATCCACCAATGTCATTGCGACCTCAGAGAGGAAACCGGGACAACCGTGGCTTCCGAAATGAGTTGCCGCTGCGGATTCCACACAGCGCTCGCAATGACATCGACGACAAGTTGCATCGTATAGTATATATCCCATCGCCCGTATGAGCATCGTCCATCGCATTCGCATCGTTCTCCTCGCAGTACTGCTTCCATTCGCCGTGGGAAGCTGCGTAACCGTACACACACCCGAAGTCACGCAAGCACTCAACGACCTGAAGCTCATCCGTATCGATTCGCTCACTCGTGCAGTTGGCAGCGGGCTCATTACCGGCGTGAAGGACTCTCTACTCAATGCCAAAACGACGAAGCAACTTGACTCGCTTGTCGGTTCGCTTGCATCGACACTCGTCGCAAGCGCACAGGACACGTTGCTCGATGCGAAGACTCGCGCGAAGATCGACTCGACGATCTCCGGTGTCGTTAGTATTCTGACGGGCAAAAAGACCCGGCTCGGGCTCGACTCGCTTATCAATGCCGTCGGTCGAAGTGCGCGGCTGCAAGTGGGGCTTATCCTGCAGGATGTGTTAGGCAAGAAGACGCAGGATAATGTTGCGGCCTTGCTCGAACGCGCGATCGGAGATTCGACCAAGATGCGGCTCGATACACTCGTCAATCATCTGATCGGTACTTATCCTCAGGCATATATTCACGCATTGCTCGATACGCTCAATCACGGAATCAACAATACGAGCAAAGAGGTCAAGAGTACGAGCAGTTGGATCATCTGGTCGCTTGTTGCCGGCATCGTTGTCGTGATGGCGGTTGCGACATGGCTCTACATTCAAAAGCGGAAGGTGCAGAAAGTATCCGAGGTCGTGACCTACGCGATCCATAACATCCCGGAACGCTCGGCCTATGACGAACTCACTCATCGGATCCAGGACGAAGCACAGCGGCAAAAGGTCGAACCGATCCTGCAAAAAATCCTCGACGAACAAGGAATCCGAGGTGCGCAGAGTTGGAAGCCGCCGGTGCAGTATAAGGCGACGACCTAAGTCGGGCTCACTGGTGTACATGTCATTGCGAGGAGTTCGCGCAGCTGACTACGAAGCAATGTACGCATTCGAAGCGTGGCACACGTTTCGAGATTTCTGATTGCGTTGTTCGGGCGAAATTTCTCCTCACAATATCACTCCATGGTCCGGTTCGCTCTCGGAATCCGTTCTTCCGCGAATACTGTTCATACTAGTCTTCGAACAGAGTTTATTCACCCAAACTACAGAAATATCATGGCAACAGCATTTACACGTACCGGCAACGCAAAGTGGAATGGCGCTGGCAAGGATGGCAAGGGACATGTTTCGACCCAGACCAAGACGCTCGACGCAGCATATAACACTGCGTTCCGTTTTGGCGATGAGAATGGCACCAACCCGGAAGAGTTGATCGCCGCCGCACACGCAGCCTGCTTCACGATGAAGCTCGCCTTCGTGCTCGATTCGATGAGCATGACGGCCGAAGAACTCAATACGTCTGCCGCGCTGACGATTGACAAAGCATCGGGCGACTGGACGATTACCAAGATCCACCTCACGACGACGGCGAAGATCCCGGGTGCGGATGCCGCGAAGTTCCAGGAAGCCGTCGCAACCGCGAAGGCTGGCTGCCCGGTGTCGCGCGTACTCAACGCCGAGATCACGGCCGAAGGCAAACTCGTCTGAGTCTTGTTTCTTTTTGCGCAAACAAAAAGCCCGGCTAATGCCGGGCTTTTTCGTTTTCACATCATCGGGCGAATGCCGTGCCGATGTCGTCGAGCACCCGCTTCGGTAGTTGGGTTTTGTATAAATCCAAACCGCCGTATCCTCCGCTCCGGTCGGATGCGAAATAGATCGTATGCCCGTCTGCCGCGACCATTGGACAGAGCGAATTATTCTCTGCATTGATCGGGGCAGGAAGGGCAATTCGCTCGGACCAGTCGTCGTCTCCCGGGCCGACCTTCTTGCAGTAATATATCCTGAGGGTTCGAAGAACGGTATTTCCCTGGGATGCGAACAAAAGTACTTTCCCGTTTGGTGAGATCCACGGGGTAGCAGTATAATTGGTTCGGTTGACATGCTCGCCGAGCATCGTTGGCGTTGACCACGTTGATTCGGAGGTTCTGTGTGTGACCCAGATGTGCGGAATACGCATCCCACTTCTTGCGCCATCGGGGGAAGTACGATCCGATGCGAAATACATCGTATTCCCGTCACTCGTGACGCTCATTTGGGAATTCCATGAATGACCGTTCACCGGTGCGCCCAAGTCACGGATCTGTAATTCTCCGGCGCTGTCGAATCGTCCTTCGTAGATCGAAACATAATTTCGTTCGGGGTTACGCTCGGCCGAGGCGAAGTACACACGACCGCTTGCGTCGAAACAGATCGATCCGCTCGCGGAGAGCGCAGAATGGAATGCCTCCAACAGCTTCGGTGCGCTCCATTCTCCGCCCGTGCTATCGGTATTGCGCGTCGAAAAATAGCATCGGTCGGTCTGGAGATCACTGTTCGTCAATCGTCGCGAGGTAAAGTATAAAATCGTATTCCCTGTTGCGATATACGGGAAGGATTCATCACGGGAAGAATTGACCGCGCGCCCGAGATTATAGGCCTTCGATGTATCGGGAGTATCCGTACTCACTTGGGCACGTAGTTCACGTGAAAGAGAAAGCAGAAGAACGATCTGTGCGATGACGGCATACGCAATGCTACGATGATACCAATGGGGCATAGGACAATGAACGATGGAAATATCATTCGAAACATCAACGAAGCGTCAGGAATTGTTCCACGCCCGAGGTTCGTCTGCACTGCATATGTGATGCATACGGATTACCCCCTGAACCAGCCACTGGGAATTGTCGTTGTATTGCGCTCTTCAAAATAAGACCCGACGCGCATTAGCTCCAGAATGATACGAGTCAGAGTATATTTCAGCCCATCGCATATCGACGAATTATTGCTTCGCGATAAGACCGTCGTCGTCATCGACGTGCTTCGCGCATCGACGACCATCACGTATGCGATGGCTGCCGGTGCGCGCGAGATCATTCCGGTCGCGTCGGTCGATCAGGCAATGAAGATCGTCGGGAATCTCTTCAGTACGTCCACCATCCTCTGTGGCGAACGAGGGGGGAAGCGCATCGAAGGGTTCAAGCTCGGTAACTCGCCCGCGGAGTACACGAAGGAGGCGGTCGAAGGAAAGTCGTTGATCCTCACGACGACGAACGGCGCTGTCGCGCTCACCCGCTCGAAGTATGCTCGTCATTGCTACGTCGCAGGTTTTGTGAACCTCAGTGCGTCGGTTAATGCGCTGCTCGCGCTGCCAGATATTGAAGAGACCGGCCTGACGATCGTCTGCAGCGGCCGCGAAGACGATTTCTCGCTCGAAGATGCCACTTGCGCCGGTATGCTCGTGGATCATCTTTCCAAGCAACGTGAGATCGAACTCACCGACAGCGCACGCACGGTACTGTCGATTGCAAAAGAATACGGCCGCGATATTCTCGGCACCCTGCAGCAGAGCGACCACGGGAAGTACCTCACCTCCATCGGATTTGCCGACGATATCGTCACCTCCAGCCAAGTTGATAGCGTCCCGATCGTCCCGGTCATGGAACAGACTGTCATTAAAAAGAAGATCTAATCCTCTTTTTTCACAACGATAGAACCAATACCCGCAATTTGTGATTATATTTGTGGGGAAAAGTTCTATATTGTGGGGAATTAGATTTTTTTGTGACGGGACAGGAAGCCAGATCCGCTCGACAATACACGCCGTATGGTAACGGTTCGAACCGCGGTTCGAATGGTGCCGCACGCGGATATTCTGCACCGCCCCTGTACCCCCAGGAAGAAGACGAATTCCTCTACCCGCAAGAGATAGACGACCCGGCTCTCGACGATCCAGAACCTGCCTTTGCTCGTCGCCGGCCATTAGATATCCCACCCTCGGTAGAACCTTCGACACGGACACGCCGCGCTCGCGGAGCTCGGCCGATGCCGAAGCGACTGAGTGAAGAACTCGAGGAAGTTGCCGCAGAAGAACCGGATCCGGAGCCAGCACCCACACCGACTAAAACCCGTCGCCGCTCCAGCAAAGCCGCTGCTACCGCCGCAACCGACGGTGAGCAGATCGAACTGAAGCTCAAGACACCACCGAAGAAGCCGGATACGAATGTCAAGAAGCGCCAGTCGCTCGGCGTAATCCTTGTCGTTATGGCGGTCTTCATCCTCTTAGCGATCGTCAGCTACAGTGCACAAGATGCGCCGCAGGCTGAAACGCGTATCGGCGATCTTCCCGCGATCTTTTTACGCAGCGATCCGGTCGTCAACGCGAACGCCGACACCGTCCATAACTGGGTCGGGCTTGTCGGCGCGATGATCGCGAATTTCTTTATCAATAAAACAATCGGCTACGCCTCGATCATCTTCCCGTTCTTTATGGGATGGTGGTCGCTTGCGCTCTTCCGCTTCAGCGCCAAGCAGCGCCGACGCCTGACGCTTGCAACGAGCTTCATGCTGATCTGCGCGATCTTGTTCTCCGCAACGATCGGGACGACACAGCTGATTCAGGTATTACCGCATCTCGATCGTGAATGGTCTGGCGCCGTGGGGCAATTCCTCGGGCAAACGTTTACCCGGCTTATCGGTTCGATCGGTGCGCTGATCATTTACGCGACAAGTTTTGTCGTGATGCTTGTCTTTGCGATCGATCTCGATATCGAGCTCACATTCCGCCGCTTGCAGGAAGGGTACACGGGCGTGACGGCGAAGACGCGACTCAAGCTGATCGAGTTTTGGGACAAGCGCGAAGCGCGTCGTGCGCGCAAACATGCCGAAGAGAATGGGATTGATCTCGATGAACCGCTCGGTGAAGATGTGAGTATCGAAGCTCATGAGCCCGTCCCGCCAACACCCGAACCGAAAGCACCGGTCGTCCATGCTGCACCGCAAGCGAAGAAATCAGCCGAGCCGGAAGTGACGATCAAGCGTGCGGCACCAAAGCAAGAGTTGCCGAAGAATGTCATTATTGCGCCGGAGCCGAAGTTCGAACCGCCGGTACACGAAGAAGACGAACAACACGAGAACCCTGCCCGGGATATCATTACGATCCGACAGAACGCCCCTGCCACGGCGAAAGCGGACGAGACCCCATTCCTGAAAGTACGCCCCGCACCGAAGAACGGCGTACCCGCACCACGACCGAACCCGACGCGCATCACCCGCTCGGACGACGGTCTCCTCGGCGACAAAGCAGCCGCGATGTCGCGCCTGTCGAATGGCGGCGCGAGCATCCCTGCACACAAAGCAGTTCGCATCCTGCCGAGCGATATTGCCGATGAGCCGCTTGCACCTGCGCCCAAGCCGACACCACCGATCGCTTCGGTGCCGCACGTGCAGCCTATCGAGGAACAAGAACCAACGGCTGAGTCGCAGCTTCCTGCACCCGAAGCAGTTGTGCCGGCAATCGAGATCGGCGATGAAAAAGCATTGTCGAACGAAGTGTTGCCGCACTCGAAATCGATCGACGAAGTGATTCCCGACATCCCAGCGATTGCGGCGGCTGCGCCGGTGATCCCTGCGGAGAAGAAAGTTGCGACCACGCTCTTCGGCTCGGTGCCGTCGGATATCATCCCCGAGAATCCGTACAACGAAAGTCTGGCAAAGTATCGTCATCCCTCCATCGAGATCCTGACGCCATCGCGTCCGGGCGATGAGTTGGATGCCGATGCAGCAGAGCTCGAGATGAAGGGCACGATCCTTCGCGATAAGCTCGCACAGTTCGGTGTCGAGATTGAGAATATCGTCGTGACGCCGGGTCCTGTCGTAACGCTCTACGAGTTTACTCCCGCAGAAGGCGTGAAGGTTTCGACGGTCGGCAACCTCACCGACGACATCGCGCTCGCGATGAAGGCGCGCGGCATTCGCATCATCGCGCCGATGCCCGGACGTGGCACGATCGGTATCGAGATCCCGAATGACCATCCGAAGATGGTGCACATGCGCTCGGTGCTCGAAAGCCCCGCATTCATCAACTCGAAGATGAACCTGCCGCTCGCGCTCGGCAAGACGATCTCGGGTGACGTCTATATTGACGATCTTTCGAAGATGCCGCACTTGCTCATCGCCGGTGCGACCGGCGCGGGTAAGTCAGTCGGTGTGAACGGCATTCTGACGTCGCTTCTCTATGCGAAGAGTCCGCGCGATGTGAAGTTCGTCATCGTCGATCCGAAGAAGATCGAGCTCTCGCTCTATCGCGCACTCAAAGATCACTTCCTGATCGTCTCGCCGGAAGTGGGCGAGGAGATCGTCACGACGCCGGCGTATGCCGTGCTTGCATTGCAAGCCTGTGTGATCGAGATGGAGCGTCGCTACGATAAACTTGCGAAAGCCGCTGTACGCTCGCTTGCGGATTACAATCTCAAAGTTGCACAAGGCAAGCTCAAGAGCACGCAGGACGAGCAGCATTATCATCTGCCGTACATCGTCGTTGTGATCGACGAACTTGCAGACCTCATGATCACCGCCGGCCGCGACATCGAAGAGCCGATCTGCCGATTGGCGCAGATGGCCCGCGCCGTCGGCATTCATCTCATACTTGCCACGCAGCGCCCGTCGGTGGATGTCATCACGGGCGTGATCAAAGCAAATTTCCCGGCGCGTATCGCCTATCAGGTTGCGACGAAAGTCGATTCGCGCACGATCCTCGATTCGATGGGCGCAGAACAATTGCTCGGTAACGGCGACATGCTCTACTTGCCGAGCGGCACACCGAAGCCGATCCGCTTGCAAGCGCCGTACATCTCCACCGAAGAAGTAGAAGGAATTGTCGAAGCCATCGCGAACCAGCGTGGTCCGGGTTATTCGTACTCGCACCCGTGGCGATTGCCGTCAGTCAAGCAACGCGGCGGCTCCGGCGGCGGTTCGGATGACGGTGACCTCGACCCGATGTTCGAAGATGCAGCGCGCTGCGTCGTGCAACACGGACAGGCTAGCACCTCCATGCTGCAGCGCCGTTTGAAGATCGGCTACTCCCGCGCAGCACGCATTGTCGACGAATTAGAACGCACCGGCATCGTCGGTCCCGCTGATGGCGCAAAAGCCAGAGAAGTTCTCGTGGAGACGGATGCTCAGCTCGATGTGTATTTGCAGGGGCTGGTGTAGGGGCAAGCGACTGCTCAGAGTTGCTTCAACGCATTCTCCAAACCGTCAATGTCGAGTTCGATCTCGCGCAGAATTTCCCGTAAGAGGGGACGTGAAATATCTCGGCCCTTGTGATTTGGCACGGTCGTAGTCCGACCATCAGGGTGCCGGAAGAAAACGTGACTGCCGCGTTGGCGGGTCTGGACGAATCCGAGGTGAATGAGTAGGCGCTCGACCGTTTTGTAGTCGAGCATCGGCAGACGGCTCATGCCGCAAGTTCAAGCTGTTGAATTCCGACGAAGACCGGTGCGTCTTTGAACAACTCCGGCTGTTCCGCATAGCAGAGCTCAAGGACTTCCTGCATGTTCCGCTTCAGTTCGTCGAGGGTCTCGCCCTGAGAGTGGACACCGGGGATGCCCGGAACGATGCCGATGTAGAGCTTCGTCTCCGGATCCTGCTCGATGTATGTCGTTAGAATCATCTCTTATCTCAACTCTGTGGCGTTCAAAACAAGTTCCGACGGCACGAAAGCCAGCAAAGACCTCGCCCGAGACCGACACCCAGTTGTATGTGTATTTGCAGGGGCTGGTGTAGGCCTCAACCATAGGCACTATTGTGCGTGCCTTGTAATACCAAGTGTCGAATTTGGGTCAAGATACCTATTTTTTGTTAAAAAACATCAGAGGTATTGTATCTCGTCTCCCGTCGCACTATATTTGTACTTTACCTATAAAAAAAACGGTCAACGTTGTCAGTTAGTGGTCGGAATACTAACGACGTAAGACAACGCTTGCCATGACATGATCGATCTGCCCTGCGATTTTAGGGCAATCACACGAACAAGGATGACGAGGACACAAAGTGTGCGCTTTTGCAGTGCATTCGTCACATTCATTATAAAAAAATTTGAGGGCATCGTACGCAAACAGGAAAACCCTCAAAGCAGAATCTACAGCCGTAGCTGTAGTTGCATTGCCATGTCCCCACATGGAACAGTTATTGCACACCATCAGCTAATCGTTGTGCGCTAATTGCTTTTCACCAGCTCTGTCCAACATGGACAGAGCTGGTGACATATTGAGGATTATGAAACTTTCTCCAAAGTTTATCTTAGGGTTGTTATGTCTGTTTGTGGGCTCTGCTCATGCGCAATGGAAGATCACAGCCCCAGCACTGCTCGATATGGGTTTCAAACCGTCAAGCAAAGTACCCTTCTCAGGCGGGTATATGGTTTTTTCAGACGGTATTCTTTGGGCCGGTAGTACATCGCTTTTTCGCTCGGATGATACTGGCAAAAGTTGGAACAAATATAGCTTCCCCACAAATTTACCGGGATCTGCTATCTGTGGAATTGATTTCCTTGACCGAAACAACGGAGTAGTTTCATTCCATGGGGATAAGTCATTTGCCACTACTGACGGCGGTACGACTTGGCGCGAACTTCCAATTAGTGTCGCTGGCGGGAGAATTGAGTTCTTGGGTAGTGTAAATCGAATGCTGGCCTTCACGGCGGCAAGCGTCGGGTCGGGTGGAATTATAATAAGCAATGACGGCGGACTCACATGGCACATAGCTTACGGTGGCCAATTTACATCTACAATCAGCGTAACACCTTTTCACAAGAATAGACCGCTTTTTGCTGTCCTTTTTACTGGGTCAGTTACCGATAGCTCGGGTCTATTTGTGTCACCCGACCAGGGTGATTCTTGGGTAAAAGTATCTAATTATGCCGACTATGATACTTATGATATCCAAACTGATGTCTGCGACTCGGAAACCCTGTACTTAGCGAACGAACAAGTTGGATCTCCGTCACGGCAGTTTTCTCATTTGTACGTGTCGAGGGATGCGGGTCTTTCCACCCAAGCTACTCTTACAAGAGGACTACCATATTCATCCGGAAGTCTAAGCGTGACGCGTGATGCATTATTCGCCGGGACAATTACCAATGATGGAGTACTTAGGTCAACAGATGCAGGTGCAACATGGACATCAATAGGTGGGCCCCCAACTGCATGTGATTCTAAGTTAATCTGCGCGATTAGCTCCGACATCATTGTCGCTGTTGACACCTTCGGAAACGTATGGAGAACATTGAATTCGGGAGGGGTGCCTTATATGAAGAAGACTGGACCACAATTTTCTGTTTTATCATTTCCTGAGATCGGGGGGTGCGATTCAGCAAAAGGCGGTTTTGTTTTGGCCGCAAAGAAGTGCGGAGAAGTACATCTTGATAGTGTTTGGCTGTCTTCGGCTGATGGTGACCTGTTCTACTGGTACCCCCCAACACTTCCCGACACGATTACGCCGGAAATAAGTCACTCGTACTCTCTGCACTTGATTCCACATCACCGCTTGGGCAAGTTTCAATTGGATTTGCATCTTAAAGGAACATACGGGAGTGAAGGTGAGGAGACACCGTTTGACACGACATTAATCTTAAGTAGTACTGTTATACCAGTAGCTCCTGAACTTACTGCCAAATACAATAGGCTCACGTTCGACACCCTCTCCACGTGCGGTCAGACGCAAGACACGACCGTTACACTCACGAACAAAGGTTGCGATACGCTGCGGATCATCTCCGGTCCGAACGGACTGCGCCCCGAGTTCTCGCTTGTCGGCTCGCTGAAGCTGCCGATCGTCTTGCCGCCCGATAGCTCGGTGACTGTCACCTTCCGCTTCACACCGTCCGGCACAGGGTACTTCAACTGCACGCCGTCGTTCGTTGACTCGCAACAGACGCTCAAGCAAACGCTCACGCTGACGCTCGAAGGCAATGGCGTCAAAGAAGGCGGCGTCTTTGCCTACTCACCGCAAGTCTTCTCGTTCAAGTCGCTGAGCATCTGTGCGCATGATTCTGCCAGCGGCTGGATGACGAACGTCGGCTGCGCTGACATGACGTTCGACAGCTCTCGCTACTTCGGTGATATTGATTTCACCTCAGCACTGAGCACTCAGCGCTTAGCACTGCTCCATCCCGGAGATACGACATTCTACCACGTCTATCTCAACCCTGCGCGCAAAGGCAAGCGAACGGGGTATCTCGTCCTCACGAGTACGGACGTGAAAGGCACCCACACCGACTCCGTCGCGATCAGCACGACCGTTACCGATGGGACGCGCATTCTTTCCTCAGCGGATCATTCGCTGGATTTCGGAACCACGACGCTCTGCGCTTCTCCGGACTCGGTGGTGACCTTGCAGAATTCCGGCTGCGATACACTGCATGTGACCGGGTACAAGCTAAACGGCAACGGATTCTCCGTGTCGGCGACCGACACGCTGGTGATCCTGCCGGGACAGAGTGTTCAAGTGCCGGTACAGACCTTCCTCGACACGACCGGCGGCGTACTGACGAACTACGATACGCTGTCGTTCATCACCGATGCCGATAACACGATCGCACCCGTGTACCTCGCTCGAAGCTACTCCCTACCGAAGCGATACAGCTTCCACATGATAAGCACGGGTGCTCCGAGTGGCACGTCGGGCGACTTGGTCCGCTTTGCACTTGTCAGCGATCAGGCGCAGCTTGCTGGCGTGCAGACGATCGACTATGACCTCACTCTCAACACCGACCTGCTTGAACTGACGAACACCTCGGGGCCGAACACCGTGAAGGTCGTTGGTAACCATTTCACGATCACGGGCAACCCGAACATCCAGATCGCAAGCGACGGCAGTGTTGCACAGTTCGAGTATCAAGTCTATCTGACGACAGACTCTGCCTCGAATCTCACGGCGACGAACTTCCACTTGAACAACGCCGATCCGAAGTTCGAAGCCTGCGTGGCAAGCGCGAGTACTCGCGACACGGCGTTCGAGTATCTCTATCGCTGTGGCAATCGTGAGTTGCAACAGTACATGCGAACGGGAGTAGTGCGGATCACGAGCATCCGTCCGAATCCGTCATCGGGTGCGGTGACGCTCTCGGTGCAGGCTGTGACGAGCGACGCGGCGGAGATCGAGCTCGTCAATGCCCTCGGCGCAGTCGTGAAGACGAGCGCGCAGATTCTGCGTGCAGGTGCGAACGAGATCGAACTCCCGACCGAATCGTTGGCGAACGGGGTGTACTATGTCCGCGTGAGGTCGGGCGGCAGCGTTGTAGGTGCGAGCGTGGTGATTGAGCGGTAGGTAATACTATCACCACACTGTAGAGACGCGCACATGCGCGTCTGATGTTTCGGCGGTGTGAATCTTCCCGAAACAAGGGTAAGTCCGACGCAGGAGACGCGCATGTGCGCGTCTCTACGGGGCGTGTGAATTTGGAGGGATACCAAAAAAAGGGAGCCATTGGCTCCCTTTGTTCAGATCAGTTGTGATCAGGTCGTACCACCTACCCTTGCGATTGCCTTAGCTGCGGCCCGAGGTGTCGGTGCCGGTCGGGTCGTTGTGCCTGTGTGTAAGATTTATAGATTGGTAATTTGCTTTTTCAGTGTGATTTACATATCTTTGCTATACCACCAGACGGATTGTTCAACAATTTAACGGAGGACACGATATGGCATTGATCGATCGTACAAAGAATATGCTCTTGTCGCCGAAGACGGAGTGGGCTGTCGTCGCAAGCGAAGAAGCGGATCCGATGAAAGTATTTATGGGCTACGCCGTCCCATGGATCATCATCGATGCGATCTGTGCATTCGTCGGCCATGCATTCATTTGGGGGGCCGGTCATTATGGTCCGTTGGCCGTAAGCTGGGGGATGTACTTTGCACTCATGGCAGTCGTCACGCAGTTGATCTCGATGTGGCTCACGGCAATGGTCGTCAATGCCCTCGCGCCGAGTTTCGGATCCCAGAAGGATATGGGACGAGCAATGCAGACGATTGTCTATGGCAGTACGGCGTCGTTTGTCGGCGGAGTGTTGGCGATATTACCGTTTATCGGATGGGTCGGTTCTCTCTTTGGCCTCTACGGCATTTATCTCATCTATTTGGGGCTGTCTCATACGATGAAGACCCCGCAGGATAAGGTCGTAGTGTATATGGTCGTCTCTGTGGTTGCGTTGATCGTCCTCTGGATGATCATCGGCGGATTGCTGGCGTCTGTATTCATGGGAATGTTCGGTTTGAGTGTTCTCTCGGGGACGAGAATGATGGGAATGTAGGGATCCCTCATAATGGATTGATTTTGAACAGGGGCAGAAGAATTTTCTGCCCCTGTGTCATATTTAGACTCCATGATGTGTCCTACAGAGGCAGACGCGTGTTATAACAAACATTTTGATTGCCATGAAAGAAGATCTCGAACTACTCGATGACGCGTCGCGTCGCTCGTTTCTCAAGCAATTTGGCTCTGCGCTGGCAGGGGTGACCATCATCGGCTCGCTATCGCCGGTGTTGGAAGGTTGTTACAGCTCGAACCCGGTATCCACGGTTACCCTTCAGGGGAAGACCGTCACGGAAGACGTCTCGGCGCTGACGGCCGATAATACGGCAATTCACATCACGGCGAAGGAGTCACCGACCGGCTCGCCGTGGTTGGTGATCCGTCGATCGGCCACACTCTATGAAACGATCATTCTGGTTTGCAAGCATCAGGGGTGTACCTATCCGAACATCGATTATAATGGGACCAATATTGCCTGTAATTGCCATGGGTCGCAGTACGACCGAGACGGGCATGTCACCCACGGCCCAGCGACGTCGAATCTTGATACGTACGCCACCGACTTTGACTCGACGACGAACCGTGTTACGATCCACTATTAGTGGTAGTAGGGCAATTCTTTGTGAACAAAGATTCATCCTTCGGTCCCGAAACAGACTGGCAGGAGGCGGGTCATTAGGGTGAGCATCCACCCTTCTTGTCCCCGAAGAAGTCATAGTATTGTTTTTAGGATCGATGAACGATGAATATGAACGAAGAACTGATTCAACCGAATAGTCGCAGGCAATTTCTCACCACGGCGATCAATACCATTATCGGCATTACTGTCGTCGGGTTTGTTTCGCCGGTTGTTCTTGAAAGCTGCTCGAACCCAGCATCGGCCGATCTGAGCTCTGGCGCCGATGCCGGAAAGACCATACGAGTCGATGTGTCGTCGCTTACAAGTGACAACATGGCCGTTCACAGCACGGCCCCGACTTCGGGACGCGGACTCCTGATCATTAGGCGGAGTGCGACAGTGTACGAGACATTACTCTTAGTTTGTTCACACGCCGGTTGCGGATACCCAGACGTCGATATGAGCGGCACGCGGATCGTCTGCCGTTGTCATAATTCTACATTCGATCTGAACGGCAATGTGACCGGCGGCCCGGCACCGACAGGTCTGACAAAATTCACAACAACCTACGACGCAACGGCCAAAGCCGTCACGATCACATTCTAAAGAATTCGCCTCGGACGACCTCCTCGAGAAATCCGTGTTGCACGGTGTTCGAGGCGATAATCGATTTCTTATATACCGAGTAGGCAGACCCGTCAAAATGCGTGGTTGTGCCGCCGGCTTCGCGCACCATGAGCGCACCGGCAGCGGTATCCCATGCCGATAGGCCACCTTCGAAGAAGGCATCGAAGCGTCCGCAGGAGACATACGCCAGATCGAGCGCAGCGCTGCCAAGTCGTCTGACAATCAAGCCGCGACGCAGGAAACGCTCGAAGCGCGGAATATCCCCATACGGATCGAGCGAGATGTCATACGGGAAGCCGGTGACATACATCGAACGGGCCGGGTCGGTCATGGCCGATACGGCCATACGTTCGCCGTTGCGATGTGCTCCTTCGCCGCGAATGACAGAGAATAATTCTTCACGCGAAGGGTCATAGATGACGCCTGCCTCAATAACTCCAGCGACTTCGATGCCGATCGAGATACACCAGATCGGCAGCCCGTGGGCATAGTTGAGTGTTCCGTCGATCGGGTCCACAATCCAGCGTACCTCCGTCGCATCGATCGTCCCGCCGCTTTCTTCGCCAAGAAAGCCATGGGTAGGAAAACGGTCGGCCACGGCGTTCTTAATAAATTCTTCGTTGTGTTGATCGACATGCGTCACGAGATCGAACTCGTTGGTTTTCGATTCGATCGTTAATGCGCCGCGTTGCGCTCCGAGTGCAAACGCTCCGGCTTGTCGGGCGAGACCGATGGCGTGGTTCAGAAATTCCTGATAGATTGACATTTGTTCTAAAATATTGTTGCTATTGGGAGTATGGATATTGCACTCACAATCGTTGCAGCGTATCTCCTCGGGGCGATCCCGAATGCGTTTCTTGTGGCCCGAGCCTTCGACGGCCGCGATCTTCGAGTCGAAGGATCGCGAAACATCGGGGCGCGGAATGCCTGGGAAGTAACTTCAAACAAAGGGATCGGCCTCGCGGTGCTCTTGCTTGACATGCTCAAAGGGGCGTTACCAGTCGTCGCACTTGTGCTGCTTCGGCGCGTGGATCTCATTCCCTACGCCGCCGCAGCGACCGTTTTCGGGCATTGCTATCCGATCTATCTTCGATTCCATGGTGGGCGCGGCCTTGCGACGGCCGCTGCCATCGGTCTGTGCGTATCGCCGGTGCTTGTAGTGGCGTGGCTGCTGTTCTATGTGCTCGGTACATTCGTCCGCAAGAATATTCATTTTCAGGCGCTGCTCGCGACGTTCGGGATACTCGTACTCGAACTAATTTTTTTTGAAGACGGGCTTACGGGTGCGTTTTCTTCAGTGCAGTTTGCTCCGTCGACGTTGGTGTTGTTGCACTATGCCTTGCTCGTGATGATAGGGACGATCGCATCGCGCCACATCCAACCGGTGAATGAATTTCTCAGGAGCCGATGAGCACACAGACACTGAAATATGATTTTATTCCGGACCTGGATAATCCGTCCAACGTCCATCATATCGAACTGTCGATGATCCCGGCCGGGAGTTCGGTGCTCGATGTGGGTTGTCATACGGGCATTTTGGGTGCAGCACTGATCGAACGCAATGCGACCAGAGTGGTAGGGATCGATACTGACGTAGATGCGCTGAACGTAGCGCACCAGAGATTAACCGACACACGAGCGGTTGACGTCGAACGGAGTGGTTGGACGGAGCAATTGCGGGACGTTGCTGGCCCCGGCTTCGACGTGATCCTCTTTGGCGATGTGCTTGAACATACTCGCGACCCGCTTCCAATTCTGCGCGAGGCAAAGAAACTTCTGGCACGCGGCGGACGTATCGTGGTAAGTATCCCGAACGTCGCCCATTGGCGCGTGCGGTTCGGTTTGCTCGGGGGATCGTTCACGTATACCGAATCCGGCATCCTCGACCGAACACACCTTCGGTTCTTCACGAAGCAAACGGCACGCGCATTACTGCACGAAGCGGGGTACACGATCGTAGCATCCGACGTGGCCGGATACCGGCTTCCGCATTGGCTCATTCGTGCGTTGTCGGGTCTGCTTGCGATCCAGCTTGTTTTTGCAGCGACCCCGGCAGACGCCGGTTGATCACTCACATGAACCAACATCGTATGCTCCAACTGCTCCATTTGGCTGCTGTACTGGCGCTTGCCGCGCCGACTACGTCCTGTACGAAGTCGACGGGTGATAAGCCACTCTATACCAATGCATCCACGACGAAGGTTGTCCGCGATTCGCTCAACGATGGCGTCACCGTATCGCGGCATACGGCGATCACTCGCGCTGTAGCGAAGGCCAGCGCCGCTGTGGTCGGCATTAATGTTACCGAGGTCTTCGAGCAGCAGGTGTACGATCCGTTTCAGGGAATGATGGATCAAATGTTCCAGAGCGACCCGTTCTTCCGTCAGTTCTTCGGTAACCAACGACGTGGGCCCCAAACGCAACGATATCAGTTGAAAGAGCTCGGCTCGGGATTTTTCATCTCACCCGACGGATATATCCTCACGAACGATCATGTTGCCGGTCGCGCATCGAAAATTATTATTACCACAACATCGGGGAAGCAATACGACGCCAAACTCGTCAGTACCGATCCGGTCAACGACGTGGCACTCCTCAAGATCGACGCGACAGATCTTCCGTATTTGCAACTTGGAAATTCGGACGATGTCGAGGTCGGCGAGTGGGCGATCGCCATGGGCAACCCATTCGGTCTCTTTGAGAAGAATAACAAGCCGACCGTTACGGTGGGCGTGATCTCGAACACCGGGGTAAATCTTGGCCTCGAAGGCGGGAAAAACTTTCGCGATATGCTCCAGACGGACGCTGCGATCTCCAGCGGCAACAGCGGTGGGCCGCTATTGAACATCAATGGCGAAGTGGTTGGAATGAATGCGACGATCTTCTCGACGGCACAGAACGGTCAAGGCGCTGGGTCGATCGGTCTGGGCTTTGCAATTCCCGTGAACAAGATCAAGAAAATTGTCGATGACTTTCGCTCCGGCAAGAAGATTGCTCGCAACAGCTCGATCGGCGTGACGGTACAGACACTCGACGACGATCTAAAACAGCAGTTCGGGCTTACCTCCGAATCCGGCGTGCTTGTTGTAAGCGTTGCCCGAGGCTCGATCGCCGAACGGGCCGGTATCGAAGCCGGAGATGTGATCACGTCGGTGAGTGGAGAAAAAGTAACGTCGGATGACGACTTTTACAGTACGATCGCAGACCACGCCGTCGGCGATATCCTTGCCATTAACGTTACGCGAGGCGATAGCGGAGGAGTGATTCGGCTGAAAGTGCCCCCGCCACCCGCGAAGTGATTTACTTCACCGCGTAGATTCGCATCCCGCTTGAAATAAAGTGGTTGACACCACGAACCAGGCCGAAGATCACCCGCTTGAACGGATTTCGAGGCTTTGCACTTCCGGGCCCGATAATCCCGTTGCTTCGCAACATCTCCATCAGTTTATCGCCTTGGTTCGTTACGTTCACAGACGCGAAACCGACTTTCTTCAGATAGGCGGTCATTGTCTTGTTCGAGAACACCGTGAGATGTCCTTCGGGCATGAAATAGAACCAGTCGGAGCCTTTTAACTTTCGCTCGGGGCAATCATAGTTACCCGTTGCCATGAACAATACGCCACCCGAACGGAGCCACTTGTGTACGGTTTGCAGCGATTGAAGTGGATGCGGCAAGTGTTCGATGACTTCGCGCATTACGATCACATCGAAACTGCCCTCGGCGAAATTTGCATCTTCGATCGATTTGGTTTCGACGGGAATTCCCATGTTCCTCACAAACCCAGCCGCATATTCCGAAAGCTCGAGACCGTGACAGTCGAACCCGTGCTTTCTTGCCTTATCGAGCCATACGCCGGTGCCGCAACCGATCTCAAGAAGCTTCGCACCGTTCGCTGAGGGGCCGTGCGATGCAATGAGGCTGGCGATGCAGTCGCAATCCCAATCGTCGAGGGTAAAGCGTTCTTTGCCGGAATGTTCGTTGACCTCTTTGACATAGTTTACGCTTTCGTCAAATCCATGCCCCTGAAAATAGTCGGCGTCGTAGAGTGCAGAAATCTTCTCTTGTGTCAGTCGCGGATTTGTATAGACCAATCCGCAGTGGTTGCACTGTACCATCCAGAACCCGCGCTTCTCATAGCGCTTGGTATAATCGTCCGCACCGCAGAAATCGCAGTGGACGGATTCAAAATCGCTGGGTGCAAAGTGCATCTGGTTTGCGGGATGCGTGAACTCGAACGGGCGACTATTCTTCGTCTTCGGGGACATCGGTTGCCCCCGAAATGACAACGACGCATTCGCCTTTTACGTCGTTCGGAAATTGTTTCTCGACGGAATTGAGGATTTCGCGGAGCGTCCCGCGATAGATCTGCTCATGTAGTTTTGTCAGCTCACGGCAAAGGGCTGCGCCACGTTCGGGGCCGCATGCGTCGATGAGCTCGGTAAACAATCGTTTGATACGAAACGGCGATTCGTAGATCACGCTCGTGCGTTCTTCGGCGGCCACGGCAGCGATCCGCCGTTTGCGGCCCTTCTTCAAGGGCAGGAAGCCCTCGAAGACGAATCGGTTCGTGTCGAGCCCGCTTGCCGAAAGACCGGCAATGGCAGCGCAGGCACCTGGGATTGGCACCACCTCGACCCCCGCCAGAATCGCTTCACGTACGATGGCCCAGGCCGGATCCGAAATGCCGGGTGTGCCGGCATCGGTGACGACCGCGATCGTCGTTCCGCCGCGCAGATCGTCTGTGAGTTCGGCGGCGCGCTGCTTCTCGTTATGCGAGTGATAGCTGACTAAGCGTCGCGGTTTGATCCCATGCCGCTCGAAGAGGATACGCGCATGTCGGGTATCCTCACAGGCAACGATATCCGCCTCCTGCAGGATGCGGATCGCCCGGAGCGAAATGTCCTCAAGATTTCCGATTGGGGTGGCGACTAAATAGAGCATTCTCTCGTTTACGAACTGTTCGACAAAACAGCAGTACCTTGCATAAAGGATTCATTTTTCTTCTCTTCTGCGCTCTTCTGCCATCCTGCGCCCCGACGCGTCACGTCGATGCGCGCTGGGATGGTGACCGGGTTCGTTTCGAGATTACGCCGCCGGGTGGTTCGACCCTCTTGAGTTCGCCGAGCGCATCCTGTCTTTCCTGTAGCGAAGTGTTGCCGCCGATTCCGCTCGACGAGAATAGCGAAGGGGTGGCTACATTCAAGCTCGAAGCGGCGCAACAATCGATCGCCACACAATTTCGCGTCTGTGGCGCCGGTTTCGATACGGCGCTGTTCCTGCAGCCTCGGCCGGAGCAGGAAGCGACTAAGTATTATCGTCTGTCTTCTCCGGTCATCGGACGGATTGCTGCGACACAGCTTACCCATGTCTATAAGGACACGACGATGTCGTTTGTGGTGGGTGTACTGGAACGCGGCGCCGAAGCGAATCTTTTCCGCGAAAACGATGTGTTTTACTTCATCCATCATCCGATGTACGATCACCCCGTCGTCGTATTGCGATCGAGTGCGATACGACTTCGTTAATCCACCGAGACACACACTATGGATCGTAGAACATTCCTAAAAATCTCTGCCGCAACGCCGGCCGTTGCCGCTGCTACGACGCCCGTCGATCTCTTCGCGAACGAGTTGCAGTTCATTGCGAATGAAGATGCCTATTGGGAGAAGATTCGCGAGCAGTTCCCGATCACGAAGAAGATCATCTATCTCAACAACGGGACGTTAGGCCCGAGTCCGCTGGCGGTTACCAAAGCCGTGCAGGACCGTATCGCCTATGTCGATTCTACGGCCGACTATGGCTATGACCATCAGGCTCTCTACGATGCGATCGCTCGCGTCATGGGCGCGGATGCATCGGATATTGCGCTGACACACAATGTCACCGAAGGCATCTCGATCGTCGCATCGGGCGTTCGCTTGCAGCCGGGTGACGAAGTATTGCTCACCAATCAGGAGCATGGCGGCGGTGCGGTGCCGTGGCTTGCGCGTGCCAAGCGGCATGGTATTGTCGTGAAATTCGTCGAATTGCACCCGGATGATCGTGTAATTCTCGAACGCTTCGAGGCTGCGATGACACCGCGTACCCGAGTGATCGCCGTGCCGCATATTACGTGTACGACCGGCCACGTTCTGCCCGTGAAACAATTATCCGAGCTGGCGCACAGCAAAGGCGCTTGGATGTTCGTTGACGGTGCACATGCGCCCGGTATGCTGCGTGTCGATGTCAAGGATATCGGTTGCGATGCATACGCGAGCTGCGGACATAAGTGGATTCTCGGCCCGAAAGGTACAGGCTTTCTCTATATTACGAAGGCATTCCGCGATTATGTGATGCCGAGTTGGTGCGGCGCCGAGTCCGATAAACATTGGGACTACCAGGGCAATCTGGAATTTGCGGACGAAGCAGGCCGCTACGATTTTGCGACACAAAGCTCTTCGCTGTATTACGGACTCACCGAGGCTATCAAGTGGCAGGAAGCGATCGGCTACGCTCGCATCGAGGCACGCGTTCTCGAATTGACGAAGTATTTGCGTGACGGCTTGCATTCGCTCGGCGGATCGAAGTTTACGTTGCTCACACCACCCACTTCGATGTGTGGGGTGACGACGATCAAGCTTGCCAACAGCAAGCGGTATACCGATCTTGCACACTTGATGGAAGAGAGCCATAAGATCCGTACCCGTATCGTCCCCGAAGGCGGACTGGAAGCGAACCGTTTCAGCACGCACATCTATAATTCGAAGAAGGACATCGATACATTCATGGTCGCGCTTGTAAAGGCGTTGCAATCTGTCTGAAATATATGATCCGCTTACCCGATCCTCAGCAGTACGACGACCCCATTCGATATTTTCGCGATTGTCACGGCGTTGTCGGTTCGGTGGTGGACCGGTTCGAAAAACTTCTGGCCTCTGCCCGAGAAAACGGCGTTGCGAAGTCGTTTGCATCGAATCCGTCGTGGGAAGAATTACTCCAGTTCTTTGTGCACGCTGCGCCCATCCACGAACGTGATGAGGAGCGCGCACTCTTTCCGATCGTCTTAGAGAAGGTGCCGCATCTCGGTTTTCAGTCGAAGGGGTCGCCCAGCCGCTTCATCCACGACGAACACGAAGCGATGCAGCAGCGCTCGAAGGCATTGCTCTCGCTGTGGAAGGCCTACCTCGCGCAGAAGAGTCTTACGCCGGAGGACGAAGCGAAATATCTCGAAACTGCCGAAGAACTGATCGCGCTCTATCGCGAACACATCGCTCGGGAAAACACGATCATCTATACGACGGCGAACGATAATCTGCTGAGTCCGGTCGAGCGCATTGCCATTATGCTCCTGGTTCGCGAACAACACAGCGAGAAGAGTGTGATGCCCGTCCTCGGCTTTCTAAACAATCCGTATGAAGAGGTTTCCGAAACCGCGGATACCGAAGCGATCTCCGAGGATCAACTCGAATCTTCGATCGACGAAGAGGACGATGGTGACGACGGCGACGAAGAAGAAAATCGTATGATGTAAGTAACGGTGTTATCGGTTCGATTTGTACAATGATGAAACAACTATTCTTCTGTTCTGTATTCGCAGTATTGCTTTGGGGGTGTTCGCAAAAGCAAGAGCAACCACAACCGCCGCAACAAAGCGCCTCGAGTGCGTCTGCGCCGGCATTGCCGCCTCCCTCGCCGAGCACGCCGACAGTCGATGACGATGAATCCGACGACGGTTCGATGACTTCCGGCTTGGCAGGCGCCGCTGCCGGCGGGGCCGCCGCGACGGCAACGACAGCGACAAAGGCTGCAGCGATGATCGAGCTAACGCCCGAGCAGTCGGCTGCGGAGAGGCTCACCAGACAGTATGTTGCCGCGACGAAGAACGGACGTAGTTACGCAAAAGAGATTGCGTTGCTCAAAGTAGCCAAGGGGCCCGGCGAACGCTGTTGGTGGTTCACGTATCGAATTGGGAATGTCGAGGAGATCACCATCCAAAACAAAGACAATATCGCAACCGTGGTTGGTACGCCCAAGTCATTGAAATAACCTCATGCTACGATGGTAGAGGATCGACTACGAACACCGCTGGCGGGGTGGAGACCCTCGCGCAGCCTCTATATGTTCGCCATCGTTCCTCCGCAACCATTCTACGACGAAGTTCGGGCATTGCAGAAGGAGATCGCCGAACGCTATGACACGCACGAAGCGCTTCGGCGACCGGTTCACATTACGCTGATCCCGCCATTCGAGTCCGAACATGAAGAAGAGCATCAACTCATCAAGTTTACGACAGAATTTGCGGCCACTCGTTCTCATTTTACGATCGACATTCACGGCTTTGGACAATTCCGTGAACGTGTGATCTACGTTCGTCCCATCGAGAGCGAACCGCTGATGCACATGCGTGATGCGCTCAAGGATGCATTTCGATTGCATTTCCCCTTGCTGACGCCCCGACAGTCGCATGACGAATTTCATCCGCATATTACGATCGGCTACCGCGATCTGACCCATGCGGGCTTTCAGCATGCGTGGCCCGAGTACGAAAAGAGGCCGTTCGAGCGGCAATTCTCTGTGGAGTCGATCGTCTTGCTCCGACACGATGGGCGGTGGGTGGAGGTGACGAGCGCCCGGCTTGCATCTTCGGAATAGTTGCCGGAACATTCACCGTGGGTTGGGTGCTTACGTAATGGGGGAGGGCACAGCACCCAGAATGACGAACAAAACACTACAGGACATATTCCGAGAACGAAGTGACGATCGCTTCGCGTCCTGTCCGTACATTCTCTATAAGGTCGTTCGAGACGAACCATACCGCATGCTGACGTATGGTGAATTCACCCGCAGATCGATTGCCTTTGCAGCAGCATTGCACGCGCTCGGCATCCAACGCGGCGACCGGATTCTGATCGCAAGCGAATCGCGACCGGAGTGGATGATTACCGACTTCGCCTCGATCATTCTCGGCGCAATCAGCGTGCCGGTGTTTCCGACGCTTACCTCACACCAGACTCAATATATCGTAGAACATTCGCAGGCGAAGCTCGCCGTTGTTTCTTCCGAGTATCAACTGCGCAAGATACTCGCCGTCATTGATCAACTGCCGTTGTTGGAATCGGTGATCGTGATGGACGATACGGTACAGCTTCCGACACATGAACGCGTACGCTTCGAGCATTTCTCGAAACTCGAAACGGAGTTTGCAGGGACGACTGCATCGTATGCTGACGTTACTCCGGATGATGTCGTTACGATCATTTATACGAGTGGAACGACCGGAGTGCCGAAAGGGGTAATGTTGACACATCGAAATCTGGTCTCGAACGTTGCAGCGTCTCGAGCAGCAATTCCGGCAGTGGACAAAGACGATATATTTCTTTCGTTTTTGCCGCTATCTCATGGGTTCGAGCGCGTTGCGTCCTATCTCAAATTCAGCGTTGGGTTGCAGGTTGCGTACGCCGAGTCGATCGATTCCGTGGCACGCAATCTTGTCGAGATCAAACCGACCGTCATGACCGCCGTGCCTCGCTTCTTTGAGCGAGTGTACTCGCGGATCGACGCCACGCGTGCATCGCTGACGCCGACTCGTCGGTATATTTTCGATTGGGGAATGCGTGTGGGTGCGAAATACGCTAAGCCATTGGAAGGCGAACGAGTCGGAATATTGACGCGAGCGCTCTATCCGATCGCGGACACACTCGTACTGAAGAAAGTCCGGGAGCGGACGGGCGGGAAGATTCGCTTTATCTTCAGCGGTGGCGCCGCGCTCAAACCCGAACTCGGTCGTGCGTTTGCGGCGCTGGGCATTACCATTCTGGAAGGATACGGCTTGACCGAGACGTCGCCGGTTGTCGCCGTCAACCGGGAAGGATCGGTGCGGTGGGGAACAGTCGGACATCCCATCGATGGGGTCGAGGTACGCATTGCCGATGATGGCGAGATCCTCGTGCGAGGGGAAAACGTCATGAAAGGGTATTACCGCGACGAGCACGCAACGAGGCAGATGATCGATGCCGACGGATGGCTGCACACCGGCGATATCGGTGTATGCGACGAGCAGGGACGCATTCGTATCACCGACCGAAAAAAACATCTCATCATCCTCGCCAACGGCAAGAATATCGCACCTGCACCGATCGAATCGATGATCGAATCGTCGCCTCTGATCGATCAAGTCGTCGTGCTTGGCGAACTACGAGATTTTTGTTCGGCGCTCATCGTGCCGAATCATGAAGCGATCGCCGACCCGGCAACCGCTCGACACCAGATCGAACAGGAACTTGCTCGCATCAATCGCGAACTTGCCGGTTACGAAAAGATTCGACGCTTCGAGCTATTGGCCGAGCCGTTCACGCTTGAGAACGGTATGCTCACCCCGACGCTCAAGGTGCGACGAAAGGAAGTGGAGCGCCGTTATGCTGACTTGATCGAAGGGATGTACGCCGATCGCCGGAGTCATGCTGAATGAGTCGGTGTTGATTCCGGAACGAGTGTTGTGTTGTTTCGAAAAGTTTGTCGAAACGCTCTGTGTACCATTTATGCTTCGTTCTCTTAACCTATGAAACTACGTCATCTGATCGTCATCGTACTTGCCGCCCTGTTGGGTCTAAGTATTCGTACCGTTCGGGCACAGAATTCCGTCGATCGTGTCGTTCTGGTCGAAGCAACTGTTACGAAATCGCCGGCACGGATCGTGCTCCATTGGCCAAAGGATACGCTGACGACGTCGATGTCGGTCTATCGGCGTTCGCCGGATGCAACCAGCTGGGGAGCGCTCCGTCGTCCGACGCTCGTCAAAGATTCGTTTTTCGTCGATACTACTGTCGTTGTAGGTACGGAGTACGAGTATCGGCTGATGAAGTCGACGAAGATCAACGGTTCCGCGATGACACAATACGGTTACGTTCGCTCGGGCATCGGAGTTCGCGTCGGCGATGATCCGGGTCGGTGCCTGCTGGTGTTGGATACAACCTATGCGTCCGCACTGTCTGGCGAGCTTTCGCGTCTCGTGAACGATCTGCGAAACGAAGGAATGCTCGTTACGCGTATTCCGGTCGGGAGGAATACGAGTGTTGAAGAGATTAAAGCTACGATCAACTCGGTCTATGAGAAAGACCCGGATCATGTCTCGACCGTATTTCTCTTCGGGCATGTTCCCGTCCCATACTCTGGATTTATGAACCCGGACGGTCACCCGAATCATTATGGTGCATGGCCGGCCGATGTGTACTACGGTGATGACGACTTAATCGATTGGACGGACGACAACTACGAAGATTCTATACAGAATGGCACTCGTGTGCGTGATGCCCAATAT
The DNA here is from genome assembly GCA_018266755.1 of Bacteroidota bacterium. NCBI lineage: Bacteria > Pseudomonadati > Bacteroidota > Bacteroidota bacterium. The sequence continues at coordinate 106,451 of JAFDZW010000002.1, read as the reverse complement.
AATATCGCATCGGACGGGAAATACGATCAAGTCCAAACACCATCTGAGCTCGTGTTGAAGATCGGCAGAGTAGACCTCAGTAATATGTCCTCGTTCTCAAAGAGCGAAAAAGATCTCCTGAAGCAGTACCTCGATAAGGATCATGCCTATCGAACCGGAGCATTGACCGCACCGGAACGCGGGCTGATCGACGACAACTTCGGTTACATGAGCGGCGAAGCATTCGCTGCCAGCGGGTGGAGAAATTTTGCGCCGCTCGTCGGAGCCGATAGTATTCATGCCGTCGATTTCTTTACCACGCTTGCAACCGACAACTACCTCTGGGCGTATGGGTGCGGCGGCGGCTGGGATCAAGGTGCATCGGGTGTCGGAGCTACGACTGATTTTGCATCGAAGCCCGTAAATGCGATCTTCACCATGCTTTTCGGGAGTTACTTCGGCGACTGGAACGTCTCGGACAATTTTCTGCGTGCGCCGTTGTGTAACGATCATTCGCTCGTGTGTGCATGGTCGGGGCGTCCGTACTGGCTGTTCTTCCCGATGGGCCTCGGCCATACAACGGGTGACTGCGCACTGCTGACGCAGAACAACGTCAGCGACTTCGACGCCAATATTATTAGCGCTGGCGCGGTGGCTTGGCAAGTCCATGAGGCGCTGATGGGTGACCCGACCCTGCGCATGCGCCCGTTTGTGGCGCCAAATTCGCTCACGCTTTCGGAAGATCACGCGGCGAATTCCGTTACGCTTGTCTGGCCCCAGGATGCGGCACTCCGTGGATATAATGTGTACCGTGCTTCGGTGCGATCGAATCACATGACGTTGCTCACGCCGCAACCGATCGCTGCGGGGACATTTACGGATGCATCGCCGCTGGCAGATACGGCATACTATCTCGTGCGTGGTGTCCGCGATGAATCGACGAAGAGCGGTAATTACTTAAACCTCGCCTACGGTGCGAGTGCGGTGTCGAACGGCGGGTTTAACGATGCCGGAGTGTCAAGCCACCAGTTATCGGATAACATCTCTGTCATCTATCCCGAGGCCGGGACTGTCGCGACGATCGTCCTCGAGCATGCGAACAGTGCGCGTGTTCGGATTGAAGTCCTGGATGTACAAGGAAGAGTGATCGCCACGCTTGCAGATGGCGTCGGCGCTGCCGGTACCTCTCGGTGTGACTGGAATTTTGCATCGGTACCCAACGGGGTGTATTTCATACGTGCCGTTGGTGAGGGGATGCCGGTATCGACGAAGATATTCGTGCGAAAAGACTAACAGAGATACAACGGGGATATAAGCAAATGGGGTTGAGACCGGATGCGGTCTCGACCCCATTTGTTTTTCTCATCAACTCTATCGTGCGACTACTATCGGAACACTCACGACCTGGGAAGGGGTGCGCAATCGGACGATGTAGGTGCCGCTAGGAAGTGTTGCAGTCGGTATCCGATACTGCTTACTTCCGGCAGAAGACTCGTTCACGATCTGACGGTAGATACTCTTTCCGAGCACATCGGCGATCGAAACCTCCACCATCGATGCAAGGTGAAGATCGAACGACACCGTCAGCGACGAAGAAGTGATCTGAACCGGATCAGGAGCGATCCGTACATTTTCGATGACGAGCACTCCGCTCTTTAGATACTTTAGGAGTGTCGGCTTGCCGCAGAAGTCACTGAGTGCAACATCGAACGACGAGCCGCTTTGCGGTACGAGAACGCAGACATCGAAGAGTGAATCATTATTATTAAAGCCGACGGACGAAACACGAACTGTTGTCTTATCTGTATCTGTCAGCATCGCGGTGAACGTGATCTTCGAGATCGGTGCTCCGGCTGCCACTGCGCCGCTGGAGGTGCGGGAGAAACTCAGATCCATACCGCTCTTTCTCGGAGAATAGTTTGTCAGTTGGAAACCCGGCATGCCGATTACATTGGTCGCAACGACATCGAGCAGATCGGTATTATAGTCCAGCCCGATCTGTACCGACGTAACAGGGATTCCGGCAGAGATCGCGTTTGCAAGCGAAAGATTCGCCACGACTGTTTCGCCCGTCTTCACCACAGATTTCGACGTCGGATCGATCGCGATCGTTACACCGGCGCTCTGGTGTTCGCTCGATAGGAAGCCGCGTAACCCGATGGTCCGACGAATACCATACTGCGATGAGCGATACGTAAGCGTGCCGAGCGAATCGCCGGTGATGGTCGGATCGAAGACAATGATGAGCGGCAGCGAATCGCCAGGCTGGATGGTTGCCGGAGTTGTCGGCACAGGTATAAAATAATATTGTCTCGATCCGGCCAAGAATGTTGTGTCGATCGTGACCGGATTGCAACTTGTGTTACGAATCGTAAATCTCTCGGTAGCCGTGTGACAGAATGTCGAAGCAAACACGCTGTCGGAAATCGTGAGTACGAACGGAGCTCCCGAAACGCGTCCGGTCGTTTGGATCACGAATGTCGTATCGAAATTACCTCCTTGCATCCGTACAGTCGCAGTGCCGGTCATGAAATTCGCTCCGGTGACATGCACCGAGATCGGGAACGAGTCGCCGGGTACGATCCGCTTCGGCACTGCAGCGCTCGCGGAGAGTTGTACAAAGCCGCTCGTCGTGATACTTGAAAAATCAAGCGTGTCGCATACACCGAGATTTGTGATCCAGATCGTGGTGTCGAATGGGGTACAGGGTGCGAGACTATCGAGACGAACATTCGGATTAAACGACAGTAGTCGTTGCCGCGGCACGATCGTGATACTCAGATATGCAGTGATGGTCTGTGGAATGCCCGCCGCATTTTGTACGGTGATCTCCACGGAGTCGAGTTTCGTCCCAGCTCCGGTCCCTGACTCGGTGCAAACGAGCGAGACGGTATCGCCGACATGCAACTTGCGACCGACGAGCGAATTGCCAAGTGTAAAATCGCCGAGCGTCGGTGCGCTGACATTCGTTACCGTGACAGAATCGCAACCGGTGTTCGACAGGAGGATCGAACGTGTCAGTTGTGAACAGATCGAGACGGTATCGAAGTTGAGCGTGCGCGGGGATGGCGTCAGTGCAGTGTCTCCACTTGTACCGAGCGCTGTCAGTACGAGCACACTATCACCGTGATCGAGCGTAATGTGAAGGTTTGTCGAAACAGCCCCGACTTTAATCGGTTTGAAGCGAAGAATGACAGTATCCCTCTCACCGCTCGGCAGTACCGTTACGCCCGTGCGCACGAACGATGCACCGATACTGAGATCATCGAGCTTTTTTGACAGATGAGCCGTGTCGCACCCGGTATTCGTCACGATGATGGTATCGAAAATTTCCGAGCAAATGCTGACGCTGCCGAGGTCGATCTTCTGTTCGGAGAGTGCCAGCGCAGGTCCGGCACAGTAGGAATGCAGAATATTCGCGGCACTCTGCGACATCACCCAGTTCGGCTCGCTGGTATATGGGGCTGTACTTGGCGACGAAACTTGCTGGACTGCTGCAAGCAGGAAGATGGTATCACTTCCGGGAAGCGTGACCGTCGTGCTCCAGTTGTTGAGGTACGAGGTTACTGTTGATGCGAGCGCCCATTTCCCAGAGAGTGGTTTGACATAAATCCGAATATCCTTCCCATTTCCCGAGCCGGTGAGTGTGAACGTTTTGTTCACCCAGCCCGATGAGTCGGTTGAGGGGCCATGATATTGAGTGGCATTTGCATTGACAACGGGCTTTACGCCGATCGCATGTCCGTCGAAGCGGGCGCGACCTGCGCCGCCGATGCCGCCATCCTGCCCGGAGGCGACGGGATGACCCGCGCCGCCGGGTCCGCCGGCAACGTCGATCGCATTTACCGCGAGTGAGAGCTTCGCACCAAGCACAACGCCGCCGCCGCTTCCGCCACCGCCTGCGCCGTTGTTCGGTGAATTTGTCCCTGTTCCACCGATTGCGGTAATGCTTCCGCTTGCAGTGGTCGTTACGCCAAAGAGTGCAATCGCACCGCCGCCGCCACCGCCCGAACCGGCATCGCTGATCGCCGTGCTATTGACATTGCCGCCGCCGCCGCCAGAACCGCCCGCGAGCGGGATGATCTCGTTGTTGCCTGTAATGAATCCGCCCGAACCGGCGCCTTTATAATTTCCCCCGTCTGCTCCTGCCGAGCCATAACCGCCGCCGCCACCGCCGCCTTGTTCTTGCGGTGGACAGCAATTCGGTCCGCCGGTGCCGCCACCATATCCCGCACTGACGGGTTGCGGGTTATTGCTGTCGTCACCTCCCGCGGTTCCGCTTGCGCCGAACGGATGGCCGGAGCCGCCGCCGCCACCTTCGTTCTGGCTGCTGGTGCCACCACCCGGCAGGCCGTTGAGCGATGCGGTTGTGCTCCCGGTGCCGTTTCCTTCCGGTGGGCCGGGTGCACCGACGCCGCAGGCATCGAGCCAGTTCGCGTTGCCGCCTCCACCAGTATATCCATCGCCTCCGAACGTCCCGCAGGTAAGCCCGTCGCCGCCACCGCCGCCGCCAATTCCGCCGTGTACACCTTTCGCGTTGACGGAGAGAGTGGACGAAGCGGAAAGACGGATCGGACCCTTGCTGATCATCGTCAGTGGCAAATAGCCCTGGTTGCCGTTCATGATCGGGTCGCAATCCTGAGTCGAAACTCCGTACGTCCCGGAGCCAAGTACGATAAGACTATCAACGATCATTGCCCCGCGGCGCGAACGCAGCCCGTAATTGACCCCGCTTTGAATACCGCTGCCGAACTGTCCGCCGAAACTGAAGACATGATTGATACCGAGATTCTGCGGCTTGACGATGTAGAATGTATCCGAGTTTGAAGAGACCCCGCCAACGACTACATGAAACGCTACTTTAATGCCGGTTTCCCAATCGGTCGTTGTCGCATTCACCCAAGGCATTACAAAGACCTGTGTGGAGATCATGCGGCCGTTCCAACTGACGACACACGGGCCGAAACGGATCGTCGAGGTATCGTCGAGATTATCCACGACCACCTGGACAGCATCGCCGGGATTATTCGTATAGATGTTATCGGTGCCAAAGCCGTTCGTTCGGCCGTGCGGTCCGATGATCTCGACATACGTATTCATCCCCGGTGTGCCGATATCCGGAGTGATATACGCAATGACGGGTGTCTGGGCATGCGCCGAGAATTGCGCGGCCAGCAATAGCAGTAGCACAGCGGTCGCCCGGGCCACTAATTGGGTACGAATGTTCATACAGGAGAGTGACACAACCCCACAACTACACACATTGTCATACCAGCGCAGCCGCCGTGGCTCGAGGTGTTGCTCTCGGGGGAAAGCTACTTTTGTACGCGGCCGACAACCACGATTGAGATGACGAAGAATATGATGTTCGCAAGCCAGGCGGTGAGGATCGGATCGACCGAACCCGTGTACCCGAACGTTTGCGATACCTTAGTAAATGCCATATAGGCGAAAGCAATTCCAATCGCAACAGCGAATTCCAGCGCCAGCCCCCCTCGTTTTTTCTGGGAGGCGAACGGCACCCCGAAGAGTACGACGATGAACGAAGTAAAGGCCATCGAATACTTGGAATAATAGTCCACCTCGTCGTGTGCGGTGTCCATGCCTGCCTCCTGTGCAAGTGCGATCCGTCGCTGAAGTTGCGGGTTCGTCAGTTCTTCGTATTTCAACTGGCGTTCCTTCAGTTCGAGCGGGGTAAATGTAAAGTGAATATGAGAGGCGTCTTCCGGCAGTGTGCGCAGACCGATTTGCGACGAGTCCGCGGTAAAGGTGCGTTCGGTTGCGTTCGAGAGAGCCCATTCGCGTTTTGTCGAGTCCCACTTCATTTGCGGGGCATCGATTCGGCGGTACAGGCGCGTCGGGTTTTTCGGATCGAAGAAATAGATACTAATGCGATCTGCTCGTGCAACATCGGGCAGGAAGTTGCCGATTGTCACGACCTCGCCGACGCCTTCCTGTAGGTGCAGGTTCGACTGGATACCGAGCGATGTGTTGCCCGGAAGATCGTACTTGCGCTGCATCGCGCTTACCACCGCATTTGCCCGCGGCAGGAGCCAGCCGTTAAAGTAAATGAAGAACACGCTGATCACGGTCCCCATCACGAGGAACGGTAGCATATAGCGGTAGAGCGATACCCCCGCCGAGCGCAGCGCAACGATCTCCGATTGCTGCGACATCTTGCCTGTCGTGAACAAACTCGCAAGCAGCAGCGAGATCGGCATCACAAGCGAGATCATCTGCGGAGTGAAGTTCACGTAGTAGAGGACGACCATGTGCCAAGGCACTTGGTGATCGATGAACTTATCGAGCTTCTCCATCATGTCGATCGCCACGAAGAGAATAATAAACGCCGCCAGCGACACCAGGGTCGAGAGAATGAACTGACGAACGATATAGCGATCGATGAGTCTCATGCCGTAAGGTATTCGCAACACAGGGCAGGGGTGTTTCGGTGCTCAGAAACCATCGTAGTCATTCCGACCGAAGACAGGGATCCCTTGAAGTCACCCACCTACCGCCCACGATTAAAATCGTGGGCTATGTGTCTTTCAGTCCCGTTAGGACGTGCATGAATTCGTCCGAGAGGACTGAATGAAATTAGACCCAGGTTTTAACCCGGGGCGGTGGTCGGGATAACACTTCATCTTCTCGTGTTACCCTCCCACATGTTCGACACCGGCAACTGGCAATTTGAAACCGAGCTCGACCGCACGGGGGCGTACCACATGGCGCGTGACCTGGAGTTGGCGGAGCGGTTGCGTGACGACCCCGCGGCGCCGAACTTCCTGCGGCTCTATACGTGGAAGCCGTATGCCATCTCGCTCGGGTATAAGCAGGACGAGTCCTCGATCGATCTGGAAGCATGCGCGCGTGCGGGGGTGGACGTCGTTCGCCGACCGACGGGCGGCAGGGCGGTGTATCATGCCGAAGAGCTGACGTATGCCGTCATCATGCACTTCGAACCGAACGAAGGCATCTATGCCGTGCATAATAAGATCGCTGTTGCGTTGCTTGATCTGTTGCAACCGCTTGCCGGAGGCAGACTGAAACTCACCTCGCCTCGCGATACCGACTCCATCCGAGACGCATACAAACCCGGTACGCTGACGAACATCGCCTGCTTCACGAGCACGGCACGCTACGAGATCACGCTTGACGGCAAGAAGGTCGTCGGCTCGGCGCAGCGCCGCTTTGGTAACGCAGTGTTACAACACGGTTCGATCCTCCTCGGCGACGAGCATTTGCGGTTGCCGGAGTTTCTGAAGATATCGGAAGAAGAGAAGCAGGAGATGCGTTCTCTCTTGGTCGAAGAATCGGCGACGCTTGGCGGATATGAGGATATCAACGCTCAGCTCGCGAAGTTGTCGTTCTCCGTTGTTCAGTGAGCAGCGTTACCCCACCACCACATTCACCAGCTTATCCGGCACGACGATCACTTTCTTGATTGAGGCGGTGCCGACGTGCTTCTGGACTTTGTCGCTTGCGGTGGCGAACTTCTCGAGGTCTTCGCGCGAGAGGCCGCGCGGGACGTCGAGCTTGTCGCGCACCTTACCATTGACCTGCAGGATAAGCGTGACGGAGCTTTCGATCGTCTTCGCCTCGTCATAGGTCGGGAAGGGTGCGTTGTAGATCGGCTCGGCATGGCCGAGGCGTTGCCAGATCTCTTCGGTGATGTGCGGAGCGAACGGCGATGCGAGGCGTACGATGGCCTCGACCGCTTCGCGCGGCGCGGCTGAGTCGCTCGGAATTTCGTTGAGGAAGATCATCATTGCGCTGATCGCGGTGTTGAGTCGCAGCGCATCGATATCTTCACGCACCTTCTTGATCGTCTGGTGCATGACGCGCTCTTGTACGTCGCTCATCGCAATATCGGCCACGCGACCTTCGACGGGGTTGCCGTCGTCATCAGCGACGAAACGCCAGAGGCGGTTGAGGAATCGATGCACGCCAGCGATGCCTTTGGTATTCCACGGTCCTCCTTGTTCGAGAGGTCCGAGGAACATCAGGTACATGCGCAGCGTGTCGGCGCCGTACTCTTTCACTACATCATCGGGATTGACGACATTGCCGAGCGACTTCGACATCTTCGCGCCGTTCTCACCGAGGAGCAAGCCTTGATGAAACAGGCGCTTGAACGGCTCGGGATGTCCGACGATGCCGTGATCGAAGAGCACCTTATGCCAAAAGCGTGAGTAGAGCAAATGCGTGACCGCATGCTCGTTGCCACCGATGTAGAGATCGACCGGCTGCCAGTACGCATCGTTCTCTTTCGAGATCGGCGCGGTGGGGTTCTTCGGGTCAGCGTAGCGCAGGTAGTACCACGACGAGCCTGCCCACTGTGGCATGGTGTTCGTCTCGCGCTTGGCTGCGGCGCCTGTTTCCGGATCGACGGTGTTGACCCAATGGTCGATGATCGAGAGCGGCGATTCGCCTGTGCCGCTCGGGCTGTAGGACTTGACGTCCGGAAGCGTGACCGGAAGTGATTCGGCCGGCAAGGCCTTCGCGTACTCGCCGTCGCCGTCATTCACATAGACAATCGGGAATGGCTCACCCCAATAGCGTTGACGCGAGAAGAGCCAATCGCGCAGCTTATACTTCACCGAATGCTGTCCGATACCGAGCTCGACAAAATGCTTCGTGATCTTCTCTTTTGCTTCGGCAGTCGGAAGACCATTGATCATGCCGGAATTAATGGCATAGCCGTCTTCGCAGTACGGAAGCGGCTCCTCACTGGCTACTGACTCCTGGCTACTGACTACTCTGACGACCGGCAAGTCGAACGTCGTCGCAAACTCAAAGTCGCGCTCGTCGTGTCCCGGCACAGCCATGATCGCGCCGGTGCCGTAGGCGATGAGGACGTAGTCGGCGATCCAGATCGGGATCGGTTTCTCCGTCGCCGGGTTGATGGCATACGCGCCGGTGAAGACACCGGTCTTTTCCTTCGAAAGCTCTGTGCGCTCGAGGTCGCTCTTGGTCGCAGTTTTTTGCTTGTATGCTTCGACAGCTGCTTTTTGGTCGTGTGTGGTGATGTGATCGACGAGCGGATGCTCGGGCGCCAATACCATATATGTCGCACCGAAGATCGTATCGGGGCGCGTCGTATAGACGCGAATGTTCTCGTTGTGATGCAGAACGCGGAAATCAACTTCCGCACCCGTACTCTTGCCGATCCAGTTGCGCTGCTGCTCAATGGTGTGATGCGGCCAGTCGAGCAAAGCCATATCTTCGAGCAAGCGCTCTGCATATGCGGTGATGCGCAGCACCCACTGCCGCATGTTGCGGCGAACGACCGTGAAGCCTTTCTCCTCCTGTTCGGCAACTTCTTCGTTCGCGAGCACGGTACCAAGTTCCGGACACCAGTTGACCGGTGCATCGGAAATGTATGCAAGTCGGAAGTTCGAAAGCACATCCGCTTTGAACTTCCCGCTACCCTGCTGCCAGTCGGTCGAGCTGAACGTCTTGAAGTCTTTCGGTACGGCGGCCGGAATGTGCATCGAGCCGTGACGCTCGAAGTGAGCGATCAGGTTCTCCACCGGCCGCGCAGCGTTCGCCGTCGTATCGTAATACGAGTTGTAGATCTTCAGGAAGATCCACTGTGTCCATTTGTAGTAGTTGGGATCGGTGGAATCGATCTCGCGTGACCAATCGTACGAATAGCCGAGCATATCGAGCTGCCGCCGGAAGTTCGCGATGTTGGCAATCGTCGTCTCACGCGGGTGCTTCTTGTTCTTGACGGCGTATTGCTCGGCCGGAAGCCCGAACGCGTCCCAGCCCATCGGATGCAGCACGTTCGATCCGTCCATGTGGCGGAAGCGAGCGACAATGTCGCAGGCGGTGTAGCCGATCGGGTGGCCCATGTGCAGCCCCGCCCCCGACGGATAGGGGAGCATGCTCATCACGTAGTATTTGGGCTTTGTCGGGTCCTCGGTGACGCGGAAGATGTCACGACCCCGCCATTCGGCTTGCCACTTGGATTCTATTTCTTTGAACGGATACGGCATTCGAGTATTAATTCACTACAATATAGTCTTTTGTTAGGGTTCGAGCGGAGTTCAAAGTTCCCACGGGGTGTTATGCGAGTCGTATTTTCGCACGAATGAGACGAATTCTCGTACTGATCGCCGCTATCATCCTGCCGTCGCTTGCGATGGCGCAGGGCATGCCGATCGATAGCCTTGACGGGCGGTTCGATTCGGTATTCACGCCCTCGCTTCGCGCGTCGATCAAGGAAGCGATTCCCGAAGATTACGACGCCCAGCGCGTCTGGGGCCTTGCCATCGGCGATTTCTCGAACGACACGCTCCCCGATCTTGCCATCTCTCTCTTTAATACGTCTCACCCCAAGCAAGAAGTGACAGTTCATTTGCTCGTCAACGAGAACGGCAAATTTCACGACGTTTTCCAGAAAAAATATACCTATTTCGAAACGCCGATCGAGGTCGGCCTGACGACCGACGGCTCGGTCGTGAGCGTGCTGCAGAAATTCGACGAATCGCATTGGCGGCAAGAGGGATATAGCTACTACGCCGGCGACCTGATGATGATCGACGAGCTCGAGACTCGCAAGGAGGACATCCCCGCGCTTATGGGCAAAGACAAAGCCATGGCGCACGACTTGTATCGCAACTACGAGAACCTCCGTACGAAAGAGAGCTTCTTCTCGACAAAGGACAACCAGACGATGCTGCACTCGGAGTTCTACACATTTCCCGCATACAGCCGTCTTCGTTACGTCTATCCCGGCTACGGCCACGACATGAGCGACAACTCCGAGCAGTTCATCGCTAAAGGCGGCAGCTTCCGCCGCGACGCGAAGGATTGCTCCATCCGCCGTGCGCTGGCGGCGTATGACGATGAGTATATCTATATCTCGGTGAGCGTCCGCGACGATCAGGTCTGGGGCGGCGACGAGAAGATGGAGAAGAACGACCGCGTCTCGCTGTGGTTCGATGCGTTCAATACCGACAGCCGTTACTTCACGAAGGAAAAGAAGGGAAGCATCCCGCAATTCCGAACGAAGACGGACTCGACGATCTATAACGTCACGTTCTCGTTGCCTGCTGTGCTGAGCACGACGCCACGCGTCGCGGCTTCGAGCGTTGTGGCGCTCAGCGACGTACAGCGTGAGGCGCTCGGTAACATCCGCGCCACAGTGATCCGCGATACGGCGAACGGCGTGGTGAACGGCTATACGTTGAAGGCACGCATCCCATTTGCGTATTTGGGTTATGAGGGCAACCCCATCAATTCGTACGAGACGCGCGCTGCCGAGCAGCTCTTCAACGAATCGAAACCGGGAAAGAAGAAGCGTACGAACGACCTCATCGAACGCGAGGACTATCCCGCCATTGGCTTTACGCTCGTCGTCAATGATGTTGACGACCCGAACCACCCCGAAGAATTCACCCAACAGGCCACAAGCAGTTTCGACCCCGACAATCCGACGAGCTTCGGGGAGATCGTGTTGGTCCCGACCGGTGCATTCTACGGCGAGGTCTACCCGACCTACACGAAGGAGCTCACGGATCAGTTGATCAAGGCAGGCTTCTGAGATGGGGGAAGTTAATTTTTGAATGTCGAATTATTAGTACATGAGCAATAAGCCGATCTCCGATTTTATTCTGCATCACTACCGCCACTTCAACGCTGCGGCACTGGTGGATGCATCGAAGGCATACGTCGCACATCTCGATGCTGGCGGCAAGATGATGATCACCCTCGCCGGTGCGATGAGCACCGCCGAGCTTGGCGTCTCGCTTGCCGAGATGATCCGTCAGGACAAGGTGCAGATCATCTCCTGCACGGGCGCGAACCTCGAAGAGGACATCATGAACCTCGTCGCCCACAACCACTACAAGCGTGTGCCGCATTACCGCGATCTTTCACCGCAGGACGAGTGGGAATTGCTCGAAGGCGGATTCAACCGCGTGACCGATACCTGCATCCCGGAAGAGGAGGCATTTCGCCACATTCAGAAGCATATCCATAAGCTTTGGACCGATGCGCAGGAAAGCGGCGAACGCTACTTCCCACACGAGTATATGTACAAGCTGCTCCTCTCCGGTGTGATGAAGGAGAGCTATCAGATCGACGTCAAGGACTCCTGGATGATCGCGGCAGCGGAGAAGAATTTGCCGATCATCGTACCGGGTTGGGAAGACAGTACGATGGGCAATATCTTTGCGTCGTATTGCATCAAGGGCGAGCTCAAGCCATCAGTGATGAAGTCGGGCATCGAGTACATGATGTGGCTCGCCGATTGGTACATCAAGAATTCTGGCGGCAAAGGCGTTGGCTTCTTCCAGATCGGCGGCGGCATCGCCGGCGATTTCCCGATCTGTGTTGTGCCGATGCTCTATCAGGACCTCGAGATGCACGACATCCCGTTCTGGAGCTACTTCTGCCAGATCTCGGACTCGACCACTTCGTACGGCTCCTACAGCGGCGCGGTGCCGAACGAGAAGATCACCTGGGGTAAGCTCGGTATCGACACGCCGAAGTTCATCGTCGAATCGGATGCCAGTATCTGCGCACCACTGATGTTCTCGTACATACTCGGCTGGTAACGACGGATCGGCATTACGCTCCGAAGTCGCCGGTCTCTACTTTCCCGGCCCGTGTGTAGTTGGCAAAGATCACTCCTTTGGGGGTGACGGCACTTTTTGTGAGTGTAAATGCGGCAGGGATGGTACCACTCTCAAACAATTTCTTTCCCTGGCCAAGGGTCACGGGGTAGATCTTCAGCCAAAGCTCATCGACGAGGTCGTGTTGGAGTAATAACTGTACGAGTTGGCCGCTGCCCCATACCTTGAGGTCTGGGCCGTCGGAATTCTTGAGGTTCTGGATGTCCGTCACAGTCTTGAGGAAGACGGAATGAGCCCAATCCGACTTCGTGAGCGTGTTGCTCAAGCAGTACTTGGTGACATCGTTGATCCCGGGCCACATATCCGCATGTGTTGGCCAGTAGTTAGCGAATATCTCAAATGTTTTTCTGCCCAAGAGGAGGTCTGTCGGGCCCATCTGCTCGAGCATGAGCTTACCGGAATCCTCATCGGCGTATGGCGCAGACCAACCGCCATACTTAAACCCGCTTGTTGTATCTTCGTCAGGCCCACCGGGCGCTTGCAATACTCCGTCTAAGGTAATAAAGGATGGGACGATTATTCTTCTCATGGCAGCTTCCTTTTGTACAGTAAAAAAATCGGGAAAACGTGTGCGCTACACCTGTAAGGTTGGAAGTGCGACGCGTGGGGAGAATACAGCAACAAAAACGATCAGTATGGCAACTGATGATAATGTGCGGGAGGCGGGACTTGAACCCGCATGCCTCACGGCGCCACCCCCTCAAGATGGTGCGTCTGCCAATTTCGCCACTCCCGCAATGAAAATGGACACGCACAACAGGCTCCGTGCGCGGGTTGTTCCCGCGATGGCCGAAGCCCTTCCTGTGCGACGAATTGTCACGGTCAAGTAGGTCACTGAGAGATGCCTTGCTTTGATCCTGCCGAATTCGGTAGTAAGTTGTCTATTACGTAACGTGAAATTTCTTGTACATGGACAGACGAACATTCCTTCGATCGTTCACGAGTGCACGACCTCAGTCGGGCACCTCTTCCTTGATGCTGTGGACGCCGGATGCAACGAATCCCTGGGACCTCAGTGCGGCAAATCATCTCTACAATCGCCTGGGCTTCGGTGCAACCATGGCCGATCTTCAGGCCGCATTGGCGATGAGTCCGCATGACCTGATCGATGCGCTGATGGACGATACGCTCGTCACCTCGGCGATGCCCGAACCGCCACCAGACTACGAACGATGGATGTACGCAATGCCGTACAGAGGACCGGATTACCCTACGGCTCATGCCGAAGATGTGCTGCAGCATGACGCAAAACACGATCTGCACATGTGGTGGGGCTTGCAGCTCATGCAGAGTCCGGTGCAGTTACGCGAGAAGCTCCAGCTCTTCTGGCACAATCATTTTGTGGTCGAAGAGGTCAAAGTGTATTACGTCGTACACGAGTGGCGATACCACGACTACCTTCGGCGCAACGCGTGGGGCAACTTCAAACAGATGGTCAAGGATGTGACCATCATGCCCGCGATGCTGAAGTATCTCGACAACATCTGGAACGAGGAGGACACGATCAACGAGAACTATGCTCGCGAACTCATGGAGCTCTTCACAATGGGCATCGCAGACCGCAACGGCAACAAGAACTACACACAGGACGATGTGCGCAACCTCGCACACTGTCTCGCAGGCTGGCGATTCCGGTTCGAAGAACCGTCGCCGAACGTCATGCCGCCGTACTTCGCGGATTACTATTTCGACTTCAAGACCAGGCGAAGCCTCTGGGGCTCGGCTCCCAAAGTGTACGGACTTGCAGCAGCGAACGACCCGAGGATCGAGGCCGATGTTATCGACCTGCTTTTCGAACAGCGCGGACCTGCGATTGCATGGCACATCGCAAAGAAGATATACCGCTCCTTCATCTACATGGGCGATCTGCCGCCATCGAGCGATGAACTGATCCAACAGCTCGCCGATACCCTCATCGCTTCGGATTGGGAGCTCAAGCCGATGCTCAAGCTCCTGTTCAAGAGCGAGCACTTCTTCGATCCAATCCACCGTGGGGCAGCCATCAAGTCGCCGTACGAGTTCATGGTGAGTCTGTGTCGCAAGATGAATGTGCCGATCTCGTTCTACGCTTCGGGAAATTTTTGGTGGTATGGTCAGGACACAGGCATGTTCATCGGCAACCCAACGAACGTTAAAGGGTGGGAAGGCTACCGCACGTGGCTCAACACCGCAACGCTTCCGAAGCGAATCGAGACGTTCGCGAAGTCCGTCGCCATCGACGGCATGATACAAGGGCAATGGTGCAACCCACGCACCGGCTATAACTTCGACTGGATCCCGTACACCGACGATCAGATCACCGCATGGTCCAGGCAGTTCGATGCGTACGACTCGGACCTCACGGTACTCGTCGGCGAGATGAATGCTGTGTTGCTTGGTCTGCCGGTTGACGACGCACGGCTGCAGCAGATCGTCGCATCGAGCGGCGTCCTTCATCCGTATGAATGGCAGAGCCTGAGCGATGCCGCACGCGTCCAACCCTTGCGACGCATCATCTTTGAACTCCTGAGTTCGCCTGAATTCCAACTTGCTTAACTCCCCCCCCCCCATGAAACGCAGATCATTTCTGAAGGCTCTTCCGCTCGGCGTGGCTGCCACTGCCGTGCCGTTCGTGCTTGGTTCGCGTCGCGCAGAAGCATTCACGCACTCGCCGATCCTTAACGCGCTTGCGAATTCCAACACACCCGACGATCGGGCACTGGTTGTGATCTATCTCGAAGGTGGCAACGACGGGCTCAATACGCTTGTCCCATTCGAAGACCCGCTCTACGATCGCTACCGCAAGAATCTTGGCTTCACGACGCCGGAAGAAAAAGCCCGCCTGACGTTCAAGCCTCGCCCGGACCTCGGTATCAATCCGTATGCAAATGCGCTACAACCATTGTGGGACGAAGGGAAGATCGCGATGGTGCAAGGTATCGGCATCGAAAATCCCGACCTCTCACACTTTCGCGGTCTTGAGATCTGGAATTCGTCGAGCGATGCGGACTTGATCATTCCCACCGGCTGGCTCGGCAGATATCTTGATACGCTCTATCCCGACTATCCCAACTCCCTGCCCGAGGATCCCGTCGCGATCAACATGGGCACGTTCGCTTCGCAGGTCTTTCGCGGTGTGAATGCGATGATGGATGTCCAGGTGCCGGACCCGCTGACCTTTGGCGCTGCGGCGAACATGGGCACACAGCCTGTCCCTGCAACATGGGGTGGTCGGGAGCTGGACTATGTCCGATCGCTCGTGAACATCGCAAATGTATATTCCGCGAGGTTTAAGAACCTGTTCCCTGCAAAGACGGTCAGCAAAGTGCAATACCCGTCGAGCCAGTTCGCCACCGATCTGCAGCATATCGCATGGTGCATCAACGCCGGACTCAAGACGAAGATCTACTTCGCGAGTCTGCAGGGTTGGGATACGCACTTCTTTCAGTACTCGAAAGACGATTCGCCGGGGAATGGGCATGCGTATCTATTGCGGACGCTCACCGAAGGACTCGCTGCGTTCCAACGCGATCTCGAAGCAATGGGCAATGCCGACCGCGTCGTTACCATGACCTACTCCGAATTCGGCCGCCGAGTCGATGAGAACGGCGACTGGGCCTCTGGTACCGACCACGGGACCGCTGCACCACACTTCGTGATCGGTACGAACGTCAATGGCGAACTCTATGGCAATCACCCCGATCTCTCAAAACTCGACAAGAACGGTGATCAATACAACCAGTTCGAATTTCGGCAGATGTTCGCTGCTGTTCTGGGCGACTGGCTTGGTGTGGATGAGTCGCTACGCACATTCATCCTCAGTCCCGGCAGGTCGCACGCACCGTGGGATATCACCTTCCCAGTGAACGGCTCCGGCGTTCGGCAGCATCTGATTGATCCGTCGAAGTCGCAGCAATCGTCGAGCGTCGCACCGACGCTGCTGGCGAAGTCGCTGCGGTTGTCGCCGAATCCCGCGATGCGCGAAACAGCGATCAGCTTTGTTGCTGACGGTTCGTCATCAGATGTCTGGATCGAGCTTTTCGACGAACGGGGCAGAAGTCTTCGCAGAGAACAGCGCTCGGTGGGAGCAGGGGAGGCTCGATGCACAATTGATGTGTCGGCGTTGGCGAACGGGACATACTATGTGCAACTGCGGTACGGGAGCCAGAGTGAATCGGCAAAGCTTGTCGTGGCACGGTAACTCAGGCAACCGTTTGCCGCCCGCATGACGTTGTGCTCGGTTCATGCGACGACTCAATTTTTCCGATCTCGATTCCATCCGACCCTCAGAGACCGAGGCGGCATCGACAGAGCGGCGGTTTCCTGTGATCGCCATCCTCGATAATATCCGGAGCCTGTATAATGTCGGCTCGATCTTCCGGACGTCCGACGGTGCACGCATCGAGGCGCTCTTCACCTGCGGATACACCCCTCACCCGCCGCGCAAGGAGATCGAGAAGACGGCGCTCGATGCTACGCGGACCGTCCCACACCGCCACTTCAAACACGTCACCGAAGCCATCACCGCGGCGAAAGAACTTGGCTTCCGGCCCGTGGCGCTCGAACTGACTGACGAAAGCCGCTCCGTCTTCGACCTCACCGCCGCGGACTTTCCAATGGCCCTCGTCATCGGCAATGAGATCACGGGCGTCAGCGACGAAGCGCTTACCATGTGCGAATCCTCGCTCGTCATCCCGATGCTCGGTGCCAAGCATTCGCTGAACGTCGGAGTTGCGTACGGGGTGGCACTGTATGAATGTGTCCGCGTATTTTCGGGCGACCTCAACCGCTTCCGGCCACACACGACGGACTGATCACGACGAAGCCGCAATGCCCCTTTTCCACACCGGTCATTCTGAGCGAGGCGAAGAATCCCTTTAGACACACGGGTGACGCATGCGTCACCCCTACGGAGTGTCAGAAATCATTTCGACGAGGAAGAAATGGGAGGCTCTGATTTGATGCCCCGACTGAAGTCGGAGCTACTTGTTACGGCTGGTGCCTCAAGGCAACCACCTCCGTCTTGTTGTGGTTAACTTCTTTCAATGGAAACCGTTGCCCGGACATCTACGATCAAGCTGCCGCGGTCGGCCAATATAAAGATTGGCCTGCTCGTGACGAGCGTGCTCGTCGTGATCGGGATCCTGATCTACAACAACCGGCTTGTCGGCGAGTTGAAGGTCCGCGAACAGCGCGTCGCGCTGTTACTTGCTTCGGCGCTGAAGTATTTCCAGAATACCGACGACTTCGATGCCACGTTGTATCAGGACGTGGTGGACTACGTCCGCAACTCCGGGGTGCCGATGATCATCACCGACCGTGACGACATCCCGAGCTACGAGAAAGGCACATACAAGCAGTTCAATATCAATATCGAGTTCGACAGCACGCTCAATAAACAAGCACGTCTGGCGTTTTTGCGTCAAGAACTTCTGCGCATGGATCGTTCGCATAAGCCCGAACGCATTACCTATACCGATCCGAAGACCGGAACGGAGAGCGTCACGAACTACATCCACTACGGCGACAGTGCCATCCTCGCAGACATCGCGCGGATGCCACTGATCCAGTTGATCCTTGCGGCGGTGGTTATCTTGATCGGGTACCTGAGCTTTTCCTATCTTAAGCGAAGCGAACAATCGAACATCTGGGTCGGAATGTCGCGCGAGACGGCGCATCAACTTGGTACGCCGCTCTCGAGTCTGCTCGGTTGGGCGGAGATGTTGCGGATGAATGCGAGCGAGCCGGAGGAGGTCGTGAACATCGCCGGCGAGATCTCGAAAGATATCGAGCGCCTTAATCGTATTGCTACCCGTTTCTCGAAGATCGGCTCGAAACCCGATTTGAAGGCGCAGAACGTCGTTGCTGTCGTCTCGGGCGTGATGGGCTATCTCGAAGACCGGATGCCGCGGCTCGGCAATGCGATTGCGTTCTCGCTCGAGACGTCGGCCGATGAGATTCCGGTCGCGATCAACCGCGAACTCTTCGAGTGGGTGCTCGAGAATTTGATCAAGAATGCAACCGAGGCTATCGAGTCGAACGAAGGGAGTATCGCGATCAAGATCGAAGCGGAAAAAGGCGGCGATGTGATCATCGACGTCACCGATACCGGCAAAGGCATGGATGCACGACGTCGCAAGGAAGTGTTTCGTCCCGGCTTTAGCACCAAAGCCCGAGGCTGGGGGTTGGGACTAACCCTCGCCAAACGCATCGTCGAGGAGTATCATCACGGCAAGCTGTTCGTGAGCCACTCGGCACCGGGGAAAGGCACGACGTTTCGGATCAAGCTGGTACGGGCGTAACCAAGAATTGAATTCAGAGAGTTGAATACGGTAACATCTCATCTCGAGCTGCGCAGTGTTTCAAAGACTTACGTCAATGGCGCCGATAGCGTGCGCGGTATCTCGTTCGGGGCCGCGCAGGGTGAGTTCGTCGTGCTCGTCGGTCCGTCCGGCTGCGGAAAGTCGACGACACTCCGGATGATCGCCGGACTCGAAGAGATCACTGGTGGAGACATCTTTATTGCAGGCAAGCGCGTCAACGATCTGCATCCAAAGGACCGCGATGTCGCGATGGTCTTTCAGAACTATGCGCTCTATCCGCACCTGACGGTCTACGAGAATATCGCTTTCCCTCTGACGATCCGCAAGACGGACAAAGCCACCGTCGACCGCGAGGTCCGTGCTGCGACGGAGCTGCTTGCGATCACCAAGCACCTCGATCGCAAACCCAAAGAGCTTTCCGGCGGCGAGCGTCAGCGTGTTGCGCTTGGCCGTGCCATCGTGCGTAAGCCTCAGGTCTTCTTGTTCGATGAGCCGCTTTCGAACCTTGACGCTGCGCTACGTACCGAAATGCGCGTCGAATTGAAAGCGCTCCAGCGACGGCTGGGAACGACAATGGTGTATGTCACCCACGATCAGACCGAAGCCATGACGATGGGCGATAAGATCGTGGTGATGAACAAAGGACAGATCGAACAGACGGCTACGCCTCGCGCTATCTACGATGAACCAGCGACGGCATTCGTCGCCCGCTTTCTCGGTGCGCCGACGATCAACATGATCGCGGGAACGGTGGATGCTGCGACGAAGACGTTCTCATCGAACGGATTCAGTGTCGACCTCTCGGAACTCGGAGCAAAGGCGGGCGGCGAGGTGATCCTCGGTGTGCGACCGGAGCATTTGCGTCCCGGGCGTGTACAGACGGCTGACGCGCATTCGATCGTCGGGGAAGTGGAGCTTGTCGAGCGCCTCGGCAGCGCGACATACTGCCACATCGGCTGCGCATTCGCCGAGCGTGGACGCCTCGCCTTGACGCTTCGCCCCGACGATGACGTGCCGAACATCGGAGACCGTATCGCTGTTGTTCCTACAAGCCGAGGGCTACATCTCTTCGATGCCGCCAGCGGGCTTCGTATCTTATAATATTCGTATTCAGTATTCGTGCGGACCAATGTTCGCATGTCACAATATCGGAAGAAATGATGAAAGGACTTGACACCCCGCTGCATCCGCTGTTTCAGCCATCGTCCAACCGCGTATCGGTGTTCGTCGACGGTGAAAACGCGTACTACGCCCAGCGCTCGCTCGGCTGGTTCTTCGACCCGCGCAAGTTGCTCGAATATTTTTCGCAAGGAGCTGCCATTGGCGACGCGTTCTGGTACGCATCGCAGAAAATGCCGCCGGATCCGCGCGAACAACGATTTTACGGGTATCTCAACCACGCCGGCTACACTGTCCGCGTGAAGACGATCAAGTACTTCCGCGACGAAATTTCCGGCGAACTCACGCGCAAAGCGAATCTCGATCTGGAAATGGCAATCGATCTCTTCACGACGATCGCGCAGTACGACACCGCTGTGCTTGTGACCGGCGACGGCGACTTCGAGCGGGCCGTCGAACTCTTGCGTAGCTATGGAAAGCGTGTGATCGTCGCCTCGACGCAGGAAACCGTCGCGCGCGAATTACGTAATGCTGCAGGGAAGCATTTCTTCGACCTTGCCGAAATCCGTTCGTCGATCGAACGATTTACCACGGCCGGCGGAGAGAGCTTCCAACGCGAAGAGCCGATGCAGCAACCTGCAATCTAAGTTATCCGCTAAATACATGCCCCCAATCATCACCCGACCCAACCCGTCGGAACACGCTGCCTATTATGGCCCCTATATCGCCCGTGTGCCGGGCGAGGACCTGCTCGCATATTTCCGCACGCAAACGCACTCGCTCGCGAGCGTCCTCGGCGTGCTTGACGATGTGACCGCGTCGAAGCGGTATGCGGAAGGGAAGTGGTCGGTCAAGGAAGTTGCGTCGCATATCATCGATACCGAACGAGTCTTTGCATATCGGGCGATGTGTATCTCGCGTGGTGAGGCGCAATCGCTGCCTGGGTTCGAAGAGAACGCCTATGTCGCGAACTCGAATGCGGATGCGCGAAGCGTCGCCGATCTTGTCGAAGAATACAAGGCAGTTCGCGCTGCGACAATCGCACTGTTGTCCTCGCTCTCGGACGAGATGGCAACGCGCAACGGCAGGGCAAACAACAATCCGGCATCTGTCAGAGCAATTGGCTATATGATTGCCGGACACGAGCTGCACCACCTCTCGGTGATCGAAGAACGATACTTAGGCCGATAGCCTCCTACGATGCCCGCTGCACGCACGACGAAGAAACCGAAGACTGAAGCGCTCGCTGTGAGCGCTCCGGTCCACGCGTCGCTTCCTTCCAGCCGCAAGCCGATTGTGATCGGTGGTGCTCGCGTGCATAACCTGAAGAATGTTTCGGTCGAGCTCCCACGTAACAAGCTCATCGTCTTTACCGGCGTGAGCGGTTCGGGGAAGTCGTCGCTCGCCTTCGATACACTCTACGCCGAAGGGCAGCGGCGATACGTCGAGAGTCTTTCTGCGTATGCGCGCCAGTTTCTGGAGCGTATGCAGAAGCCTGATGTCGATGTGCTCACGGGCATCAGCCCTGCTGTGGCGATCGAGCAGAAGACACTTGTTCGCAATCCACGCTCGACGGTCGCTACGCAGACCGAGATCTACGATTATCTTCGTGTGCTCTATGCGCGGATCGGTACGACATACTGCGTGAGCTGCGGTTCGGTTGTTCGCAAGGATACGCCGGCATCGGTCGTGCGAATCCTCGGCGACCACATGAAGGACGGTGATAAGTTTTATGTGCTCTTCCCGATGCACCGGCATGCATCGAAGTCGATGGAGGACGAATGGAATAATCTGCGCTCGCAGGGATTCTTCCGTATCACACTTGCCGGACACGAACGCATCCTCGAACTTTCCGAAGAACCGCCGAAGACGATTCAGCCGGAGAATGTACGCGTGCTGGTGGACCGGTTGATCTGGCGCTCGAACGACGAGAAGTCGCGGTCGCGTCTGATCGATTCGCTCGAAGCAAGTTTTCGCGAAGGCGGCGGCACGGCGATTGTCGCGCAGCTCAATTCTGACGGCACCACAGCCGAGTACCGATTCAGCGATAAGTTCGAATGCTCGAATTGCGGGATCCCGTACGAAGAGCCCGAGCCGAGACTCTTTGCATTCAACAGCCCGTTCGGTGCATGTCCCGAATGCGAAGGTTTCGGCAGAGCGGTCGGGATCGATATGAATCTTGTCGTCCCGGATAAGTCCAAGTCGTTGCGGCAGGGGGCCGTAGCTTGCTGGAACGGCTCGAAGTTTTCGAGCTTCCTGCACGATCTCGAACGTGTGGCAAAAGCGGCAGGTGTTCGCATGGACGTGCCGTATGCGACGCTCACCGAGGACGAGCAGAAAACAATCTGGGAAGGATACTCGCCCGGTTTCAAAGGTCTTTCGGGCTTCTTCCGCGAACTCGAAACGAATACCTACAAGCTTCACTACCGCGTCATCCTCTCGCGCTTCCGCGGCTACACCACCTGCCCCGCATGTCATGGCGCTCGTGTACGACCGGCGGCGCTGAACGTTCGTGTTGCCGGAAAGAATATTTTCGATGTTGTGCAGATGACGATCCGTCAGGCGCGTACGCACTTCGAGACGCTCGTGCTTACCGAATACGAACGCAAGATCGCAGAGCGAGTCGTTGACGAGATCCTCAAGCGATTGCGGTATCTCGACGATGTCGGTCTCGGGTACCTGACGCTCAATCGATTATCGAATACGCTCTCCGGCGGGGAGTCGCAGCGCATTCAGCTTGCGAGCTCGCTCGGAGGGGCGCTCACGAGCACGCTCTATGTGCTCGATGAACCGAGCATCGGGTTGCACCAACGCGACACCGAACGCTTGCTCGGGATTCTTCGCCGTGTCAGGGATCTTGGAAATACGGTGATTATCGTCGAGCATGATGAGGATATTATGCATGCCGCCGATTATATCGTGGATTTCGGACCTAATGCCGGTGCGCATGGCGGCGAGATCACCTATAGCGGCGACCTCAAGCAATTTCTCGATGCACCGCCTCCGCGGTCGCTCACCGCATCGTATCTGACAGGCAAGAAGAAGATTGCCGTCCCGAAGAAACGCCGCCGCGTAAATCCGAAGCTTTCGATTCGGATCAACGAAGCCTCCGAGAATAACCTCAAGCACGTCGATGTCGCATTCCCCATTGGGGTCTTTACAGCAGTGACTGGCGTATCGGGCTCGGGGAAATCGACGCTCGTACACAATTGTCTCTACAATGGCCTTCGCAAGGAGAAAGGTGAGCCGGTAGGCGAGGTTGGCCGCTTTGCATCGCTGCAAGGAGCGGAATTTGTCGGCGAGGTCGTGATGATCGACCAAACTCCGATCGGCAAGACACCGCGCTCGAACCCCGCAACCTACGTCAACGCCTTCGATCATATACGCGAAGCGTTCGCAAAAACACTCTACGCCAAGCAGCGAGAGTTACAAGCGGGATACTTCTCATTCAATATTCCCGGCGGTCGCTGCGAGACGTGTCAGGGCGAAGGATTTGTGAAGGTCGAGATGCAATTCCTTGCGGATATGTATCTCGTCTGTGAAACGTGTGGCGGTTCACGCTACAAAGCCGAAGCGCTGGAAGCGACGATCAACGATAAGAATATCGTCGATATTTTGAACATGAGCGTATCGGAAGCGCTGGCGTTTTTTGCCGAGAACAAACGCATCGCATCGCGTCTGAAGACGCTCGACGACGTCGGGCTTGGCTATATCAAGCTCGGCCAGCCCGCGAATACGCTCAGCGGTGGCGAAGCGCAACGCATCAAGCTTGCCACGTTCCTGCTCGATCGTGAGACCGATAACTCGGTCTATATTTTTGACGAACCGACGACCGGCCTGCACCTGGACGATATCGCGAAATTGCTGACGGCATTGAACGCGCTTGTCGATGCGGGCAATACGGTGATCGTGATCGAGCATAATCTTGAAGTTGTCAAGTGTGCCGATTGGGTGATCGATCTCGGCCCGGAAGCCGGCGCCGACGGAGGCGACGTCGTGGTAACCGGTACGCCGGAGCAGATTGCGGCAAACAAGAAGTCGCATACCGGTTCATATTTACGTCGATTGCTCGACGCCTGAATTCACCGCCGCTCATGCCGACCCCTGCAGCAACCCGCAAGGTGATGATCATCGCCGGCGAGACCTCCGGCGACCGTCTCGCTGCTCGGGCTATTCGCGAAGCGAATGAGCAAGCTGCTCGCACCGGTCGAGACGTAAAATTTTTTGGTATCGGCGGCGACCGATGCAAAGCGGAAGGAATGCAGTGCGACTATGATACGACACAAATGTCGGTCGTCGGCTTCCTGGAAGTTGCAAAACGGTATGGGTTCTTCCGATCGGTGTTCGCAACGATGGTCTCGCGTCTCGACGATCCTGCGACACGCCCCGACGTAATTCTTCTCGTTGACTATCCCGGTTTCAATATCCGGTTCGCAGCCGAGGCAAAAAAGCGTGGCATCGAGGTGATCTATTATGTGAGCCCGCAGGTATGGGCCTGGAAGCCGAAGCGTGTTCGGAAGATCGTTGCAAGCGTCAACCGCATGCTTGTCATTTTTCCGTTCGAGCAGAATATCTACACCAACGCAGGACTTGCTGCGACCGAGTTTGTCGGTCATCCGCTCATTGAGATTCTCGACGAAGAGCGCCGTTCGTTTGTCTCGCGTGAAGAATTTGCACGAACACATTCGCTCGATGCATCAAAGCGCTGGCTGTTACTGTTTCCCGGAAGCCGCAGCGAGGAAGTGCGGCGTCATCTGCCGATCATGGCCGAAGCGGCACGATTGTTTGCGACGGATGCAGCCGTAGAGACGATCGTCGTCGAATCGGCGAATATCGACCCGTCTGCATATAGCTCGGCCGGCAACGGAGTAGTACATTTTCGTTCGCCCAATGACGTGCATCAGCTCATGACGCATGGATATCATGGAATACTCAAGAGCGGAACGACAACGTTAGAGGCTGCGATTGCCGGGCTGCCGGGTGTCATTTGCTACCGAACAAGCTGGCTGACATACTTCATGGCTCGCGCGCTTGTGAAGCTGAACTATATCGGTCTGGCAAACATTGTGCTCGGCAAGATGCTCTACCCCGAAGTATTGCAGCACGCAATGACGCCGCTGAAACTCGCCGAGACGCTTCGAAGCATCGACGCAGGTCGTGACGCCTTTGTGCAGGAGCTGTCGTCTTTCCGCGCAAAGTTGGCAAGCGACCGCAGCGCGCCGTCGCTTCGTGTCGCGCAGTATCTCCTCGGCTCATGATCGCGCGCGTCTTTGCATCGCTGGTAACGACGCTCGTTCGCACGCTGCGGATCAAGTGGCATGGCGGACGCCTGCCCGATCGTGCCGTGATCGCCTTTTGGCATTCGAAGATGCTTGCCGGATGGTGGATCTCGCGAGAGCATTCTGTCGCCCTTGTGTCCAAGTCGAAGGACGGCGACTATCTTTCGTCCATCCTCTCTTCATGGGACTATCAAGTCATCCGCGGTTCGGCAGGAAAGAATGGGATGGAAGCATTGCGCGAAGCGATCGTACTGGTAGATGAAAGCCGAGCAGATCGGCTTGTGCTTACCCCGGACGGCCCGCGTGGTCCGGCAGAAGTCTTCAAGCGAGGTGCGTTCATCGCTGCGAAAGAACTGAATCTGTCGTTGATCTTTCTCGATATCCGGTATCACGGCCGCATCGTCCTCGATTCGAGTTGGGACCGGTTCGAAATCCCATATCCGTTTTCTCGCGTCGATATTACTCCGTATGTGATCGACACACGTATGTTCCCCGATGAACGTGCGGCGCAGGATGCGTATCTTGCAATGCGGTCGCGTTCGTATCAGACCGATCCGGCCACCGAACATCTCGAACCCGCTTTCGGAGGATGATCGACCTATTCAACCCCTATGCGTGGATCATGCGGCTTCGCCGATGGCTCTATGGCGCGAATATTCTCCGCTCCGTCAAACTCGGGACTCCGGTAATTTCCGTTGGCAATTTGTCGTCCGGTGGGACCGGCAAGACACCGTTTACGATGTATCTCGCTCGGTTATTGCGCTCGAGATATGGTCTACGCTGTGCGATCGTTCTTCGAGGTTATAAACGTGACTCCAGCGGTCTCATTGTCGTCCGCGACTGGGACGCAATACATGTCAACACACGTCGCAGTGGGGACGAAGCGCAACTCTATGCACGCGAATTGGAGGGGGTCGTAGTGATCTGCGACGAGGATCGTGTTCGAGGTGCGCGAATGGCGCGCGAGATGGGTGCAGAGGTTGTTATTCTCGACGACGGATTTCAACATCTTCGCCTGCGGCGTGACCTGAACGTCGTCCTGATCAATGCGCTCGAAGGTATTCCACACAGTATTCCCTTCGGCAAAGGACGAGAGGGAATCGGTGCAATCAGCCCATTCGATCTGGTGGCGATCACCAATTACTCGAACTCTGCAGCAGATCTTGCCAGGACGATCCGCGACGTACAGCATCACGAACCGATCACGGTCGTTGCTCGTATCGTAGGATACCGCGCGATTGGGTCGCGTACGACGATTGCCGCCGCCGACCTCAAAGGCAAACGAGTACTCGCAGTATCGGGCATCGGCACACCGGAAGGATTCGAGCAGTCGTTGCGTGCCGCAGGTGCCGTGGTCATGCCACTCCGATTTTCCGATCACGCTGCATACGACGAAGCATCGATCGACCAAATGATCGTCGCGGCAACAGAGCAGACGTGCGATGCCATCGTGACGACCACGAAGGACGAAGTCAAACTCATCCAATTGTTGACGCCTGCGCATCGCGAACGACCGATCTATGTGGCGCAGTCGCAGTTGGATCTGCTCGGTACCGAGCCCGACTTGCTGCAACGTCTTGACGCACTATTTCAGAGAACCACCTGATGAAGATATCCATCGGCCTGAGTTACGCTCCGGCATCGACGAGTAAATACCAGCGGTATACATCCTCGCTCATGAGTGCGGCTGCAACGCTGGGACACGAACTGGAGGTGATCGATCTCTCGGAGCATCCCGATGCGATCGAACGTGTCGATGGCATCGTCTTTACCGGCGGGGCAGACGTCGATCCGATTCGTTACCACAACGAAGCGGCTCGTGCGCAGTGTGAAGATATCGACGAAGTCCGCGACCGAAACGAATTCGCGTTTGCGCAGCGTGCCGACGAACGCCGTTTGCCGATCTTCGGTATTTGTCGCGGACTGCAGATGCTCAACGTCCACTATGGCGGTACGCTGATTGCCGATCTTCCGAGTGCAGGATATCTCCCGCATTCCAAGATCGACGCTGCCGACCGTCGTCATGAAGTCCATGTAGAACCTGGGACGCTGCTCAAGCGACTGACACGTCGAACGACGAGCGAAGTGACGAGCGCCCATCATCAGGCGATCGAGACGCCGGCGCCGGGGATGAAGATCAGCGCACGCTCGGAAGCGGATGGTGTCGTCGAGGCGATCGAATGGGACGATAAAGAGCATAAACCGTTTTTTCTGGCCGTTCAATGGCATCCCGAGCGGATGGACTTCGACGAGCCGCTTGCCGGAGAACTCTTCGAGCAGTTCGTTTCCGAGACGGCTATGCATGCGCTGCTCGCTCACCGAATGTGAGTGGAATGATATTCGGCAAGGTCGTTGCCGGATGTAACAAGGGCGATGAAGTCACCGACTTCATCGCCCTTGTTTGTTTCAAACCGTTCGTTCTTGTGAACTCTCTCTCTGATATGATTTAGAACGAAACTTCTGCCGTGGTCACGCGAGCGACCCAGCGCACCGGAGCCGAACCATTGGAATCGGATACGGTGATATTAATCGTCGAACCGGTTGCGCCGATATTGACGCTGCCTGTCGTAAAACCATTGACGTAGGTGTTGGTCGATACGCCGCTGATGCTCACGACACCACCGTTATTAGCGGCGTTGCCTTCGACGGTGAAAGTCGCAGAATTACCCGAGACGTCGCGCGCTGCAATGAGGATGTGGAATGCCATCGTCATATTCGGCTGGACGTTAAGCTCGGTGGTACCGCCGTCGAGTGTAAGGTTCACCGGCGCCGTGCTCAATGTGGTGCCACGCTCGACAAATACAGACGACTGCGCGTCGCCGATCGCAACAAATGCACCGGAAGCTTGCACATGTTGTCCGTAGTTGGTTGCGTACGATGCGAGGCCGTTTGTCGAAGAGAACGCCGCGGTTGGAGACGTGATATTTGCAACGCCGCCCGGAATAACAGAACCGTAACCGGAAGCATTATTGCTGCTGCCCCCGCCGACATGCGAGTAGTCGCCATTCGCCTGGTTCGAATTACCGCCGCTGACCACCGATGACAAGCCGCTTGTCGAATTCGAGTTTCCGCCGCCGATCGTTGTGTAGCTGTTGTCCGTCTCGTTATTATATCCGCCGCCGATCGTCACATAGTCGGCAAGGCCGCGGTTGAAGAACCCGCCGCCGACGGTGCCGTAGTTGACGGTCGCAAAGTTGTTGTATCCACCGGGTATGGTTGTGTAATCCGAAGCAGCATGGTTATTGTACCCACCGGCAATCGCACTGCTGTATCCACTGGCAACATTGCTCTGACCACCGCCGACGAAGCTGAAGTAGTTCGAGCTGGTGTTCATGAAGCCGCCGGAGATTGCCGAGTAGAAGTTCGTCGATTGGTTGAGATAGCCGCCGCCGACCGATGTATAATCGAAATTCGCGATGTTGAACTGACCGCCGCCAACGTGGGAATAGATGCCGCTTGCGGTATTGCCGTCGCCGCCGCCGATTGCGGCATTCATGCCGGACGCAACCTGATCCGACGAGCTGCGTGTGCGTTGCAAGTCGTTTGCATCCTGACCTCGCGGATCGCCAGAGGCATCGCGCTGCAACGAGCCGTTGGTCCCGAGTCGCACCGACGATGCAGCGTTGACGCGAAGATCGAGAGCCTGATTGTCGTTTGTACCAATGTAATCGGTACCGACTGCCGTGCCGGCATTCCCGCTGCGAGCCCAGTACGTATCGTTAAACGAAGAGACCGTACGTGTCGCGAGCTGACCACCGTTCGAGACCACAACGTCTGTTGCAGTGCTCGATGCGGCAAGTCCGCTGAGTGTCATGCCGATGAATGTCGGTGAGGCACCGGTGTGAATATCCTGCGGCAGGCCGAAGGTAACGTTACCACTCGAACCGCTCACATTCACTTGATTCGTCGTACCGGTCACGGAAAGAACACCGGTGTTCGAGATGATCGCCGAGCCGTTTGCGCCGCCGTCAGCGAGCGATAACCCTGCGCCGACGACGAGTGCACGCTCGTTCGTCAGCGTTGCGTCGTTTGAGATCACGAGGTAGGATGCCGCAACAGGCGCGACAATCGGAAGCGGTGCCCAGGCGGGAAGTCCGCTGGCGCTCGACGTGAGAACCGTCCCGTTGGTACCAATACCAAGCTTCGCAAGCGTATTTACGCCGGAAGCATAAAGCATGTCGCCTGCCGCGTACGATCGCTGGTTCGTACCACCGTGCCGTTCGGTTACGACTCTGGTCACATTCGACGCTGTACCGCTGACATTTCCAGTCACGTTGCCAGTCAGATCGCCGGTGACATTTCCAACGAGATCACCGACCACATTGCCAGTTACGTTACCACTAAGGTTACCCGTCACGTTGCCGTTGACATTGCCCGTAAGATTGCCGGTGACATTCCCTGCGAGGTTCGCAGTCACGGTGTGTGCAGAGAAGTCGCCATTGGCGTCGCGTGCGACGATGGCGTTTGCGGTGTTCGCGGACGTTGCTGTGGTAGCGGAATTCGAGACCTTACCGCTCGTACTGATCGTTGCAAGTTTCGTATCGGCGATCGCCGCGCTGGACGAGACATCTGCATTGACGATCAGCGACGTCGAAAGCGCACCCGAAGCGCTATTGTGCACCACGCCTGCCGACGACAACCCGGAAAGCGTCATGCCGCTGAACGACGGCGACGAACTCGTCGCAATGCTTTGCGGCAGCGTGAGCGTAATATTACCGGTCAGTGCAGCAGTGCCACCATTGACATATACCTGATTAGCAGTACCCGCTAAGGAATTGACAAAGGTTTGCTGCGGACTCGACCCGCGAAGAATCGTCGGGTTGACGGCTGAAATGGTGATCGTATTCTCGACCTGCTCGATATTGACGCCGTCGCCTGCTTTGATCTGCAGATCGCCGGACTTCCCGTTGATTCCCGTTACGGCTCCGGTCGCACCTGGCGAGAGGCTCGCCGCGGCATCGGCATGCATAGCGAAGGGGACAGATGTCAGCTTTGTGCGCGGGTTGAATTCGCCGCTCTCATCGACCGAGACACCGACCCAGTATGGGCTCTCGAACTGCATTGTCGAGCTGATGGCCTTCTGCTCTCCGAGGATGACATTGAAGAGTCCGGAGTTCATCGACGTCAGGAACGACTCGCTGTGTAGGATGTGTCCGCCGGTCGCAGCATCGTAGATGCGAACGGTCAGCCGGTGGTCGCCGCTAAGAGGCCTGCCGGAGGGATCGGTCAGGACACCCTGATAGCTTAGGGTTCGCGGTGCCTGTGCTTGGGCACTAGCCACAGCGAAGAGGGCGCACGCCATGGCGGTAAGGAATGAAGATACCTGTTTCATTTGTAGTATGGGTTTTGAACAATCGAATCGGGTGCAGATCGCACCCCCTCCCGTAGCAAGCGCAGGCAATCAAATACAATACGTATCCGCACTCTGTGGGCACCGATTACGCACGGTGCTCAGTCCTGAGCCATCGGATCTCATATGGTCATCTGCATTCGATAACGAGTGCTTCTGCTGCAATTGCGTCGGTCGCTATATTGAAATAGCGAAGCGGCACATTAATTATTACCTCGGCGAACTTCGTCGAAGGCTGTACTTCTACGATACTTTGTACGGCAATCTCAACAACGCTCGTGAATGAATTCACGAAGCACTTCTCATGGCATTGAGTGAAGGGGCAATAGCAATACTATATCAAATATAATCAACCACTTTTGGCTGCGCAAATTGAAAGTTTATTATTTTTCGACGAGGCTGTAAGATATTATTATTCAATGGCTTAATGGCGCATCAAATAACTAAGAAATATCGCTTTTATGACTATGGGTAATTGTGGAAAGTCGTAACTAATTATGGGCGCTTTCCGCCACAATTTGGAGACAACAACAAATATGCTCGTGTACAGATAGGCAGGAGGATAACCTGTGCCGGATACCGATTTTACGACAGCAGACGAATGATCCAGGCGATCACGCCGACAATAAATACGAAACGGGCAGTATTGGCTGACATGGAAGTGCAGGAAATCGACTGCAAAATTATCGTATCTGATTAATCCTGAAATTATCGCAGCGATACGTCTTTGTTATCGTATCTTCGAGTACTGCTGTTGCGTGCATCCGCGTAACTATGCGTTCCCCCGTGTGTTGTAATTACCCCGATTCTCTTCTCGACTTCATCATACTTCATCACTATGAATCATAATCGATCGCTCCTTGCGCTGCTGAGTCTCTTTCTTCCGATCGCAGTATCCGCGCAGGTCACATTTACTCAGACGGCCGGGCCTGGCACCAACCAGATATGGTCGTTCGCGAAACTCAAGAATAACGTCGTGCTCGTTGCGACTTCAAAGAAGGTATTCCGATCGAGCGATCAGGGGGCGACGTGGTCGCCATCTGTGCAGCAGTTCGACATTTCGACGAAAGGGACGCTTGCTGTCGATCCGACGGGGTCGAAGGCGTATTGCATGGATGCATCGGGCCTGAGTACCTCGACGGATCAGGGCGCGACCTGGACGCGCGTAACAAGTCTTTCGGCAACGAATCTCTTCGGTATCGCCGTCAATTCCGCCGGTACGATCTTTGCCGGTTCCTTCGGCGCCGGTGTGTATGTTTCGACTGATGACGGATCAAGCTGGAATGCCCATTCGAATGGCCTGCCTCGCGAACCCGGAGTGAACGATCTGTATCCGATCGTGCGCGTAGTCGCAGCACCGAATGGATCGGTGTATGCGATCGCGCAAGGGGGCGGGCTTGCGCGTTCGACCGATCAGGGCAACTCGTGGACCGTCGTCGGTGATGGCATTCTGCCTCAGACCATTGGTGGATGTGCTGTTGCATACGATGGCAAGATCTACGTGAGCGGCCAGACAGGCGTGTTCGTATCGGGCGACGACGGTGCGAACTGGCAGAACATCGCGGGCAGCAACGGATTGACTGTGACCGGTGGCGGAGAGATTGCGACCGACGATGCCGGATCCGGAGTGTTGCTTAGCTCGGCAGGTGCGTTGTGGATGACCACAGGCGGCTCGTGGTCCAACGTTCGTGCCGCAACCTCCGACGATCATAATGCCCTCCTGATCGGCGGCAGCGATGCATACTTTCTCGACGGTATGGCGAATAACAGTCTGTTCCGTTCGATGGATAACGGACAGAATTGGGCTCCGTCGGCAAAAGGGATCATCTCGGCTGCTGTACCGGCGTTCGTCGCCGACCGTGATGGGCGTCTATTTGCCGTTGCGGATACCAACGGCCTCTATGTTTCCAACGACTTCGGCGATACCTGGAACATCATTAGCGATCCGGCGCTCGTAACACACAATATCAGTTCGATCTGTGCCTGCCCGAACGGCGACCTATATGCAACGATCTATGGGCTCGGCCTAATGCAGTCGACCGATAAAGGACAGCATTGGACGAATCAGGCGCCGAACATGCCGGGCACGAACAAGCCATATATGCTTGCGTCGTGTTGTACGCC
The DNA here is from genome assembly GCA_018266755.1 of Bacteroidota bacterium. NCBI lineage: Bacteria > Pseudomonadati > Bacteroidota > Bacteroidota bacterium. The sequence goes on along the minus strand of JAFDZW010000002.1, from coordinate 73,654 downwards.
TTCCGGCGACGTCTTCGCGGCGGGGTTCAACGGTACGATTTATCGGAGCACGAATGGAGGCAGCACCTGGGCGATCAAACGCAGCGGCGTTCCTACCGATACGGTCACGAAACTCGTATCGAGCTCGGTTGGGGTTGTGTTTGCAGTTTGTGCAAGCGGGGTGTATTCCACTGTCAATAATGGCGATACCTGGCAGTCCGGAACAAGTTCGCCCGCAAACGTTACGGCAATCACATCGATCGGCGGTGTGACCTTCGCTGCAAATGGGGCTGGTATCTTTGCGTCGAGCGATTCGGGGAAGAACTGGCAACAGATCAATGCATCGATTATCCGAGGGACCGGGCTCGTCGCTGCACACGGCGGCGGGGGATATTACGCAACGACAACAACCGATCTTGTCTATAGCGCCGACGGCTTCACATGGAAGCAACAGCAGTTTCCATTCGCGACTGCGCCGATCGGAATGATCCAAGACCCGAAGTACGGGGTGATCTACGTTGCGACTGCAGGCTCCGGCCTCTACCGCAGTCCGGCTCCGAAGGGGGTAAACGATGCGCCGCGTTCACAGGCCGCTCAGCCGACGTTGTCCGTCGAGAATTATCCGAATCCGTTCGTTGCATCCACGACAGTTCGCTATGAAATTGCAGCGGCTTCCGAGGTCGAACTTGCGATTACAGACCTTACCGGGAAGTTCGTCGTGCAGTTGGCAAGCGGCAAACAGGAAGCCGGCATGCATTCGGTTATCTTCGACGCACCTTCGATGCATCTGCCGTCCGGTGTATATCTGTGCACGCTCCGATGCAACGGTACTGCAGTAACGACTCCGGTAATCTACCTGAGCAAGTAAGCATCTGTTTTCACAAACGCAGAACGAGCGCCCCATTCACAGGCGCTCGTTTCGTTTTAAACTACTTCTGTATAACTAGTACTTCTGTATAACGGCTACTTGCGGTCCGTCTTTGTATAGAAGTCGTTGAGATAGCTGCAGGTATTGAGTGCTTGCTGGAAGAACTCGGTGTTCGAGTACGATTCAGCCAGACGAGGGAAGTACTTCGCATTAAACAGAAATGCCCGCATTTGCTCCTGCTCTTTAGGATTGTTGACTCCCGCGAGCGTGCCATAGAATTGTCCGCTGCCGAAGAGCAATTGTTTCTGATTGCACTTGGCAGCCATAAACAGACACTTCGCCTGCATATTGCGATCGACTGTCAACGCGAGTGCCTTGTTGAAGTATTCTTCCGCTCTGAACGCACCGTAATAGTTGCGCCGCCATTCGTGAGCAGCGAGCGAATCGAGCGCCGGGGGCTCGTTGCTGGTCCATGCGTATTCCATCAGCATCCAGCTATTGCCATAGTACGACATCTGGTACATGCCGCATGCCATCGAATAATACGCTGACGCTTTCATAGCGTTCGATATGGCGGGGTTCTGCGTTAGCGCTTCGAGCGCGATCATACGCTCCGCAAAGCTGAGTTTCGTATAGGTTACGGTATCCTGCGCGGTTGCGGCGTGGGTATCCTCGATCGGGTCGGCAAAGCAGTTCGCGCCGAGATAGATTCGAAAGACATCCTTCCGGAAGTATGACGGTGTGATATGACGAAACCACTCCGCCGCTTTCGACCAATTGAATGTGCGTAGGTAACTCGTGCCGATGCAGTCGAACACATCGCTCGCTTCGATCGCGTTGGCGGCGATGAGATAGCGTTCGAACTCGGTGTGATCGGTCTGCGTCAAAAACGACTGCAACGTTTCAAGTTCGGACGAGGTGAGCGAATGACGCAAGATCTCGATCGCTTGGGTCGGATACCAACGGTAATCACTATCGATCGCAGGGGGGAAGGGCCGGTGTTCCGCCCGGCCAATGCACAGTACCATCTTCTGAGGCTTTCCTTCGGCGAGATAGCGTGGCGCAAGAATACTTGTGAAGATATTGCGGTAAAATTGCGACCATTCGTCCGATATCCTGGCTTTCGATTCCAGCCACTGAAGCGACGGAAGCAGTGCGCGCTCGAAATCGGCATCGAGGCGATTTTGACGGTTGATTTCGAGCAATAATCGTGTCAACTGCAGTTGATCGTGTTCGGCGGGAGTAAGTTGCATCGTGGCGGTCACGTTCAATAAACGATCGGCCTGGTCCGAACGCCCGACCATCAGAGCGATATATGCAGCCGAAAGCTCGAACAGTGCGGGGTTCGACGCATGGGGAGCGGCAGCAAGGCGTTCGAAGAATCCGATGAGGTCCACTGCTTCGGCTTCCGCATTGCGCATAGTGACGTCATCACTATTATTGAATGACACGAAGAGTTGTACCGCGCCCCTCGCACGTGCGAGCCGGGGCGACAGATAGCCCTCCTCGAGTTTATGGACCTCACGGATCGCAAGCACTTCCAATGCCGGCGTACTCGGGTCGAGGCCGGCGACGCGCTTGATGTCGTCGAATGCATTACCGGGATTGTGCAGTGCAAAGAGCGCCGCCATGTTTGCAGCCTCGCGGGTGTTTTTGCAGAACTGATAGTAAGTCTGCTCCGCGATCGCGGTGTCGATGCACCAACCAAAGCTGAGGTAGTTCGAAATCTTCGCGGTGGGGTTCGCATCGAACTCTTTGCTATACAGATATGCTGCCTCGGCTTTTTGTCCCGAATGATACAACACTCCGGCCTTGATCGAGAGGGCAAGCATGTCGATCAGACCAGCCGGTTCTCGCGATGCAAAGTACTTCGCGTAGGTCGCCGAGGTTCGCTTGTACGACCCGGCATAATAGCAGAGCCGTAAGGCCTGATAGGCATAGCGGGTACGCAGGAAATTGTCCTTCTCTTTCGTATACGCTTTCTCTGCCTTGAGTGCGAGTGAGAGCATGGTCATGCTGTCGTGTGCGACGGGTTCGTAGGACCACATCTGGTTCGTTACGTATGGCTGGACGTCTCTCGTAAACGCGAGGTACTTCGCGGCTGCAATGTTACCGGTCGAAAGGATCCTTCCTGCCGCCGGGTTCATCGTGATGCTATCCGGCAGGACGTCGTGCGAGGTACCGGTCATATACAGATACACCGAAGTGATCGCGGAGTCGCTGTAGCCGCATACATAGGCATACGCTTCGCTGTCGGTCACCGGCTTGCCGAGATAAGCAGCCCATTCGGCGGAAGTAGCCCGATCTGCCGGCAGTTCGTCGCGCTCGTCGTAGAGAAATCTGCAGGAGGTGTAATAGAACGGTTTCATGCCGAGCTGCGACTCCATCCGTCGTTGAAAGAACGAAGTATAGTAGTCGTACGGATCTTCGTCGGGTCCGCAGCTAATGATAGGGTCGGCGATGAGCAGCAGCACGAGGCTACTCAAGACGGCGATAGAGACGATCCAGGATCTCGACATGATATGATGCGATCGTAGTGGAATCGAGGTGGAAAAACGCGATGCGTCCGGGTGTATGAACAAGGTTGGCCGATGCAAGTTTCGCCGATTCCTCGAGTGCGTCGGGCGAAACCGCTTCGTGGCGAATGATATCGCCGCCTTTGAGTGCGTACCCATCGATCACCGTGTCGAGCATCGGCGAATACTGATGCGGGGCAATCTTCGCGGCGATGCGTGCAAGCTCCGACTCCGGCAAATCGCGAATAAGAGCTTTATATTTTCCGTCGCGCAGCAGCACATTCCATTCGAAGATCGGTAGCGCAATGTCAAGCGCAAGCGGGTACGCTTTCATGCTCGATGCATATTGTCGGAGAACGGACACATCCAGAATGGAATTCTGCGCATTCGGGTCGGTCAGGTCGCCCATGTTGTAGCACATGAGCATCCCCCGATCGACGGGCGGAACGCCGACCTTCGAGATGAACTTCAATTGATACAGCCGTATCGTCGCCGAAAGTTGCCGGCCATGAAGGAGCGGGCTGGAACGGAGTGCACGAAGCAGCTGGAAATACACCGGCGAATTCTTGCCCGTCCAGTCGCAATCAATCTGAATCTCGGGGACGCTGCGAAGTCGCGCGAATGCGATCATTTGCGCCGTCAGTGTCGAAATGTGCGCAGCAAGCGAATCCGCTTCGCTCCCTTGCAGCGCATTGAGGCAGGCCTGGGTAATAAAAATCGTCGGGATGATATGCGTAGTGCTATCCGGCAACGATGCGAACCGCAATGTTGCAACAGGCGAGGGACGACCGTTCTGTCCGAGATCGACGTCGAAAAACTTGACGTAGAGCGTGCGTACATGGAGCGAGTCGCAGACGTTGTGCTCATACTGCGTGGGCGCATATACCGACCGCCAGTAATAGAAGGCACGTTCGCTCGTCTGCACGGGGGAACGGTCCCGGCAGGAGCAGAGGATACATACAACGAGGCAGAGTATTGCGTTTCGCACGGCGCAAACATACGCAATGACGTGCTCTATAAACAAGAAGACGCGCCGTTCGGCGCGTCTTCTCGTTGCGTTTACTCCGAGTTGCTCGTGTTATTCGCCCAACCGACGAACGACGATTCGTTGGATCATCTGCTCGCCGTGATCGGTGGTCATCACAACCATGTACATTCCGTCGGAAAGTCCGTCGAGCGACAGTGAGCGCGTTTGCTCGCCGGCCCCGTACTCTACTTCGCCGCAATCAAGCATCTTTTTCCCAAGGATGTTGTGCACGGAGAATGCAACCATTCGCGGCTCGGCGAGTGTGAAATGAACGGTGGTCGTCGCCCATGCCGGGTTGGGGTTGATCTGTGCGTTCGAGAGTGCGCCGGTCGATGTAGTGACCGGCTGATTCGTGACAGTGGTATTGAACGGATGTTCGTTCGAGCGTTGCGACGTAAGCGCCTGCGTCAGCTCCGGCGAGGGTTCGCACCAGAAGATCACGCCGTTGTCGTAGTCGACGTTCTCGCGGCTGTTGCGGGTGACGGTGGTTGCCTCGCGAACGAGGATCGGGACAAGGGTATTGATCTTCGCAAAGAGTGTTTCCTCGACCTCCTTCATGTCGTCGATACGGAAGATGAAGGGGTGATCCATCGACGGTACCGTGTTGGCCTTCGGATCGGAGCCGTTCTTCGAGACCGTATTGATATTAAAGCGAACGATCCGTTTGACCATCGGAGTGCTCGTGCTGTCGTCTTCGCGAATCTCCGGCGGCAGTTCGTTCCGCATCATCCGTTCGCGTTCTTCGAGCGGGAGTTTGTTATCTCCGCCTGCATTAATGATCATCTGCATGACGTTCACATTCTCCTTTCGGTGTGTGCCTGTAGTGTCGATCGTCAATTCCTTGATCTCATTGAGCGCTTGATGCAGTTGGGTCTGTATCCGGGCGCCGACGCTATCGTTCGTATTGAAGTGAAGCATCGACTGTAGGCGGCTTACCGGATCGTTGGTGCTATCGACGATCTTGAACTTGAATTGTTGCTTGAATGTATGCGTCGAACTATCGTCGATCTCGTCGGTATTTCGGCTCATGCTGATCGAGTGGTTCGGATCGACATAGTTGATCATCCGACGATTGCCGCGCGCATCGGTGACGATGACCGGGTTGAGGATGAATATGTTCGATGCGGGTACTTCATCCTTCCCTGTGACGACGCCCCAGCCCTTATCGGGGATGATCCAGCGTTGATAGCGGCCGTTCATCTCTTTGACGAGGTACGAGAGGCCTTTCCCGTCAACGGTTTCGAGACCGAAGTGTTGACGTTGCGATTCGTCGATGGCGACCGGAGTGATACCGTGTACCTCCATCGGTGCCATGAGCGATTGTGTCGGTCGTGGTTCGGTAGTGGAGGTTCCGTCGGGTTTCACGACAAATCGCATCGTTACCGCAGGGTGATGGGATGTATCGGTTACTGCTGTATGCTGATCGGACGGAGTGACCGTCAGCATACGCTCCGCTGAGCGGGATGCGGTTGCAGGGGCTGTGCGATCGGATGCCGAACCCATCGATAGGTAGGCCACGAGTGCCGCAGCCGAAAGCGTTGTGATCGTTGACATGATCCAGATTCCTTTATTCAAAGTAAATGACTGTGAAACTGGCTGCATGGCATCGGCTCGCTCGAGAAGCATTCGCACGTCTGCCTCGCTCGGTGCGGGCGGGTCTGTTCGCCGGGCAGCGGCGAAGAGATCGTCGAGACGCTGATGTTCGTGGGCGTTCTTATTCATAGGATCGTCGATTTCGTGTTCGCTCGCAGGGCCGACGCATCGGTCCGTGCGAAGCGATAGTGCGTTCGTTCTGTTGTGTTGTTCTCCACCATTCTGACACTCTCCTGCGCATCGTCACGCACGCCGAGCAACCGGGCCAGTTGCTTGCGGCCCCGTGCAATGCGCGATTTCACCCCGGAAAGCGATCCGCCCTGAATCTGACGGATCTCCTCGAGCGACAGCCCGCTGATCTCGAAGAGCACGATCGCATCGCGAACGTTCGTCGGCAATGTGTCGAGTGCTTCGTAAAGGAGGCGGACTTCCGCGCTCGTTTCGGGGCTCGGGCCGGTATCGGCCAGCGCCTCGGCGAACGTCGCGTCGTAGGCGACCCGGTTGCGTTCGCGCCACCTCGATCGTTTCGCGTGGCGGGAGGCGATCTGGAAGCAATAACTTCGGAATCGGCTCGGGTCGCGAAGTGTCTCGAGGTGTTCGTACGCAACGAGAATCGTTTCTGAGGCGAGGTCCCGCGCAGCGTCGTCGTCCGACGTGATGGCACGGCAGAACCGCGCCAACGACGTTCGGATCGGCGTCAAGAGAGACAAAAAGTGATCATGCTTCTGCTGAAGCTCGCTACTCATGCAGTTGTATATGTACGTGTAGCCGCGCGGTTACATGGAGTAAGAGGCAATACGCTCCAAAAAGTCGCACATCCTGTTGCAAGAATATTTGTAGCGGCTCCACTTGCTCTGTCTACGCAGACGTCATTCTGAGCGAAGCGAAGAATCCCTATGGCGGAGCCTCACTGCGTTTCATCGAGGGATTCTTCGCTTCACTCGGAATGACAATGCTGATAGGGATCTATCCTGAGCACTATTCGAATATTCTTGACCAAACTTAGGCTTCCGGGCCTCTGTTATCGCAACGAACACGAGCCGCCGATATTATGAGACGATCACTGACCATCCTGTGTGCTGTATTCTTGGGCGTTGGCATTGCTCGGGGGCAAATCCTGAATGCGGGGTTTGAATCCTGGACCAATGGCGAGCCCGACGGTTGGCAGACATCGAATGCAGCGCCGCAGCTCATAAACGTCTCCCCATCGAGTGACGCACATTCGGGTTCGTTTTCGCTGCGTGCCGAAGTGGTCAGCTACGCGAATAGCCTCTTTGCGCCCACGCTGCAGAACCGCTCGACCTCGCATAAAGGCTCCGGTGTCAATCAGCGTGTCAGCGCGCTCACAGGCTGGATCAAATTTCATTCCGACAGCGGCGATGTCCTTCAGATATCACTCGTTGCCGCAATGGGGGAATCGGCGATCGGGGGCGGTTCGCTCATTACGTCGAACAATGTAAGTGAATGGGACCAGATTAGTATTCCGATCTCATATACGTTCTCGTCCTACGTTCCGGATACGATCTTGATCTATTGCTCGATCAAAGGTGCTCAATCGACCGCACCGCATCTGGGGACGTGGTTCGAGTTGGACGACCTGGGATTCTCGGATCCGGTTGAGGCGACTGGATTTGAAAAAGGGGAATCGTCGGATCTTTCGGTGTATCCTAATCCGGTGTCTTGGTTCTCAACCGTTCGACTTCGCATCCCCACCGCATCGATGGTGCGAGCAGTGGTGTATAACGTGAACGGGCAGGAGGTGTCGACCGTGTATGCAGGGATGTCGGGTTCGGCAGAAGTATCGTTTCCGATCGATGCATCCTCGTTATCGAACGGTGTGTATTATCTGCGGGTGGAGGGAGGCGGGAAACAGTTCGGACGGACATTGATCGTCCGCCACTAAAACAGGAAACCCTCGTTCTGCCTTGTACGAGCAGAAACGAGGGTCACACTTCTTACGCCCTGAGGGCTGAAACGGAAGCTTACGCCTGCTTTTCTTCGCCTCCCTTGAGGGTCTGAACTTCCAGACGGATCTCTTGGGCTTTCTTTTTCAGCTCATTCATCGCCTTGCGCACGCGTACGCCGGCTGACTTATTGCCTTTGACGTAAAATTTCTCGAAATCAGCCTCGAAGCTATCGACGAGTGCTTTCAATTCGTTAAAGCGATCCATGTATCGTACTCCTAGATTTGTGAAAAAGCTAGATAGGGAATAGAGCAAGGAAGAAGGCACCCTGCATCCCTTTTGAACGAAAATACAGTAATTCCCTACGGCACGGCCCAAAATTCACGATTTTGTGGATTCTTGGGGTTGCGACGAAAAGGGGCTATTTCTTCTTCTTTTTGCTGTTGGTCTTAGCAGATTTGGCCTTTGGGGCAGGTTTTGCTTTGGCCTTCACCTTCGGCTTCACTGCTGTTTTCTTGGCAGATGCATGTTTTGCAGCGGCAGGAGCTGTTTTTTTGGCAGGTTTCGCTTTTGCCGCCGCATTTGCCTTTTCCTTCTTTGCTGCCCGTTTCTTGCCGAAGAGCTCCATTTCCTCACGGGCATCGCGCTCTTCCGGTGTCTCGTCACGCAAGGCTGCGAGGATCTCGAGTTCTTCCGGTGTCGGCGGTTGCGGACGTTTCTGGATCGTACGCGGGACGAGCGGTGCATGCGGCGTCTTGGAGACCGTCGTAATGATCGCCTTGGGGGTATGCGCGGCGGCATCGTCGCGGACAATCAGGTCGATAAAACGCTTGCGCGGGATCGGCTTGATGATCTGAATGCCTTTTTTCGTTACCTCGAGGAAAAATTCGCTGGCATTACTGTCGCTCTTGACGAAGGTTACGGTGTACTTACCCGGTTGCAATTGCGGTACTTTCAGCACCGACTGCGCCGTCCCGAAGGCAGGCATCATCATGCGCGTTGCCGTCATACCCAGGACGCGGAATACAATCGTCGAACCTTCGAGCTTATAGCGCACCGCGATCTCATAACGGAAGCTTGAGAATTCCTTTGCGGTTTCGAAGCTGAAGGTCGTGTACTCCTGCCCCATAATCTCGTCGAAATCCTTCCCGATGATACAACGGTATTCGACTTCTTTTACTGGTGGTAGCGGCTCCATGCGATCTTCCTACGATGAATGTGGTGTAAGTGTTGCCGCCAGGCACGAACACCTGCGGCGCGGGGCAAAATTACGGCTTTCTCAGGCGCTCCTGCAGAAGATAGGGGGCGATGCTCTCTTGGGAGCCGTCGGCCATGTTCTTCAGGGTGACCGTTCCTGCTGCGATTTCGTCAGCGCCAAGCATTACGACGAACCGAGCGCCGAGGCGTCCTGCGTCGCGCATTTGCGCCTTGACAGAGCGATCTTGCAGATCATATTGGCAACTGAACCCTGCTCCGTGGAGCTGGCTCGAAATGTCGATCAGCTGGCGCGTTGCAGACTTCTCCGCCAGCACGATATAGGCATCGAGCGCGGGCGACGGGACGCTGCCGCGCAGTTTTTCAAGCACGATTACCAGGCGTTCGACGCCTGCAGCGAAGCCGACAGCCGGCGTCGCCGGCCCGCCAAGCTGTTCGACGAGCGCATCATATCTGCCGCCTCCGCAGAGTGCATCCTGCGAGCCAAGGTCGCTTGACGTTAGCTCGAATACCGTTCGAGTGTAGTAGTCGAGACCGCGAACGAGCAGCGGATCGATACGAAATACGATACCGGCATCGGTCAGATGCCGCCCGAGCGATTCGAAGTGCGCGCGATCGGCATCGTCGAGATAGTCGAGAATGGCCGGAGCATCGGCGACGATCTCGCGGTCGCGAGGATTCTTCGAATCGAGAATCCGGATCGGGTTCGTTTCGAGACGGCGACGGCTATCTTCCGAAAGATCGCCCAGATATTTCTTTAGATACGTGACAAGATATTCCTGCCACTTCGCCCGGACCTCGTTCGAACCGAGCGTATTGAGCCGAAGCTCGAAATTCACAAATCCGAGGCGGCGATACACTGCATGTGCGAACGAGATCACCTGCAAATCGGCCAGCGGACTGCCCGAACCGAGGAGTTCGATCCCGAACTGATGAAATTGCCGTTGGCGGCCAAGCTGCGGACGTTCGTAGCGGAACATCGGCGCACTGTTATAGTAGAGCTTTGCCAGAGCGCCCTGTGCGTTGAGAAGATTGTGTTCGACGGCCGCCCGGACGACCGATGCTGTGAGCTCCGGTCGAAGAGCCATCTCCTCGCCGCCTTTATCGGTGAACAGATACATCTCTTTTGCGACCATCAGGTCGCTTGCTTCGCCGACCGATCGCTTGAAGAGTGTGCTCGATTCGAAGATCGGCGTGCGGATCTCAAGAAATCCGAACTCGCGTGCAGTTTCGTCGACGGCGCGTTCGATCTCTTGCCACAAGAGCGATTCTGGCCCGATGATATCCTTCGTTCCGCGCGGTGCTTTGATATTCATACGTCAGTCTCCGATCTTCTCCTCTTCGCTTCGGAAGATCTCGAGTACTTCTTCCTTGGATGTGGCTTCGGTGAGCGCTTTGCGTGCAGATTCCGAATTCATCACTTTCGATGCTCTCGAGAGCAACTTCAAGCGAACGCCGACATCGCTCTCGCGGCTGACGAGCAGCAGGACCAGTCGCACCGGCTCATTATCCATCGATGCATAATCGACCGGCTCTGCCGTGACGCCGAATGCCAGGACGATGTCGCTGACTGCATCTGTCTTCCCGTGGGGAATCGCAAACCCTTTTCCGACGCCGGTACTCATGATACGCTCGCGCTCGGTGATTGCCGTCGCGACTTTGGATTTATCCAGGACGTTCGGATTGCGGGCCGCAATCTCGACCATGGTGGAAATGAGTTCGTCCTTCGAGGCGGCACGAATGCCGATCTCGACGTACTCCGGGCGAAGATAGGTGATGAGCTTCATCAAGCTGTTGTAAAAGAGATTACAAAGTTACGAGGAAAACGTCCACGTTCGAAGGGAAAGTACTTCAGCAGCGTCGCCGCGCAACATGAATTTCTTTTCATTGCAACAATCGCATTGCGGCGCACGTACCGCTGGCATACATCATTATCCTCGGTACGATGAATAAAACACGTGTCCATATCCTGTTTGCGGCTTTGCTGGTGGTCGCCCAGTTCACGATGGAAGGATGCAGTCTTCTTGGCCTTGCTGCCGGTAGTGTTGCCGACGGCGGCAAACGCGATACGGTCTCTGTCTTCAACGATATCAACGGGCACATCGGCACCGTCGTACGCGTAACCTACATCGATTCGGCCGTTGCGTATGGGTTTGCCACGCTGAAGGGTTATCATCGAGAACCGGACAGTCTTTATCGTCGCCGATATCAGGCGTTTCGCAGTACGGATTCTTCCGGCTTCGCATTGGCGCTCAACGAACCGATCCGGATTTTCGGGACGCAGGGAGCAGGGGAGCCATCGGTCGCCGCCTTCGGCGGCTATATGCCGGATGCGATCGCCGTCAACGGACACGATTCGGTACGCTATGATCGAATCGATCATGTCGAACAGATCGCGACGCATTCGAGCATCTCCGGCGAAGAAATGCAATGGATGGTTTGGAATAACCGTGTTCCGGTCAATGCAGTATTGGAGTTCGAAGACGATTCCGGCAGGTTCTCGATGGTTAACAACCAGTTCAACAGAGTCGAGGCGCTCACGCCGAACCACAAGTATCGTGATATGCTTTCCGGAACCGGACTCGCAGTCGACCTCAGCATTCTCGTCGCGCTCATTACGACGAACACCAGTCAATGACCGAACCGCGACTTCGCTGTGACGAGCGAACGCACCTTCGTAATTTGCGCTTCGGACAATGATCATTCTCGGAATCGACCCCGGCACTGTCGTGACGGGTTATGGTGTCATCAACTGTGTAGGCGGCAGCGCGAACAAGATCACGCTCGTCGAGTTCGGCGCTATCGAGGCAAAGAAACTCGATGCGATCCCCAAACGGCTGGCGCTCATCTTTTTGCGTCTGACGAAGGTCATCGAACGAACCTCCCCCGACGAGTGCGCGATCGAAACGGCGTTCTATGACAAGAACATTCAGTCAGCCATGAAACTCGGACAAGCCCGTGGTGTTGCTGTAGTTGCGGCGGAGCTGGCAGGGCTGGCGATCGGGGAATATGCCCCCCGTGTCGTCAAACGTGCCGTCACGGGCAATGGGAATGCGTCAAAAGAGCAGGTTGAGTTTATGGTCGGCAAACTGCTGTCGATCGAAGCACATGACCGCAAGCTCCCCGATGCGTACGACGCGCTGGCGGTTGCCATCACGCACGCACTCAAACGAACCGGTCGTACCGCAACGGCGACTAACTGGAAGCAATTCATCGATGCCAATCCTGAACGTATTAAGAAACCGCGCTGAACAAGGGATGCGATCCGTTGCCTGCGTGCTGATCCTGCTTGCCTTCACTGCTGCCGCGCACGCGCAAATGTCGCCGAACGATCTGGGCCGCGACTTTCTGGTCGATCTCGTGATGAAGGACTCGACACAATTTTTCGGGATTGTCTTGCAGCGTCCGGTGCCGGACCGGATTCTGTTCCAGACGCGCTACGGGCGTCTCGAAATTCCGCTAAGCGATATTAGTTATGCGATCGACTACCGATTCAATTATGTCCTGAACGACGACCTCAAAGAAGCGGCAGCGAAGAACGAGGTGGAGCGGCAGCAGCAGTCGCTTCTGTCGCTCACGAGCCAGCCGCGAGCCGAGTTTATTTCGATCGTACACACATCGACGCATGATTCTTTCCGGGGTAACCGCTATCTCTTCGACGATACCGCCCATGTCGTACTTGCGACCGAATGGGGCGATCTGTATTTCGATTACCAGTATCTTTCCTCGATCGAAAACTTCAGTGGTCAGAACGACCGGCGCAGCGAATTTCGCACACCGACATGGATCGCTGCATACGACCCGCGTTCGTCACAGGCATTTATTACGCCGACGGCGCTTCCGTTCGGTTCGGGAAATGGATTCCTCTCCGATTATCTCTTCGGAAGCCTCCAGCTTAATTACGGCCCGACCGATTGGCTTTCGCTCAATGCAGGGGGGGCATTCCTCCCGCTAAAAAATAATATTATCGTGGCAACCGGCGGTTTGAAGGTCACCCCGTACGAATCGGAGCTGTGGCATCTTGCCGTGGGTGGCCAAGCGCTCTATTCGGAGGTAGTGAATATCACTCGGCTGGGGATGGTCTACGGTGCGGTCACGTACGGTCGTTGGGATGCCAGCCTGACGATGCTTGCTGGGCAGACGTGGAAGAATGCGCTCGATAGCAACGGTGTGCGCTACACGACGCAGGATCCGCTGATCGCAATTGCCGGGACGGAGCGTGTCGGCGAGAACCTAAAATTCAACGTCGAGCTCTTTTTCATTTCGAACTTCGATATCGTGCCGGTTCTTGCGTCGATCCGATACTTTCAGAACGATCTGACGATCGATGTCGGGGTGGTCTTCTCACTCTACAAATCCGGCGCAGCCCGCACGACGAAATCGCTCGGCGAATATGTCTTTGGCGCATCCGATTTCCCGATCTTACCGCTTGTCAGCGGGAGCTACCACTTTTAAGCACTCTGCGTATCGAAGATTCTGACCGGGAGGATCATGGAGTTGAGGCCTTCGAACTGCAGGCGACGTTGAATCTGGTTCGCCGTCTCGTTGTGGAGCAGGCGTTGGTACCAGCGCTCCTTTTCGAAGAGCAGCTTGCTGGCGAAGAAGATCGAACGTGGATACTGCTTTGCGATATCCAGACAGAGCTTCCGGACTTCATCGACGACTTCGATCCCGACGCCAAAACGATACTCAGCCGCGAAGCCGAGCTTGTGGGCAAGCTCAACATACCGGGCAAGGTCGGACTCCGTCGAGCGAGATAGATTTTCAACTTCGGCAACACCCTTGAGCTTCTTGGTATCGAGCACACCTGCTGACACGAAGATCACATTCTTGAAATTGTTCGGGAACAGCCGCTGGATCGATAGCAGTGTATGCAACCCGAGACCGCCATATCCGCCGACGAGCATGACTGCCGTCGGGGCATTCGGCTTGAGTTCCGGGATCACGTTCGCATCGGGGAACGGGATGTCGGCGAGCATCGAGTCGAGCTTTTTGACACGGCCCTTGACATCGTCATAGTGCTTGCGAATCCAGAAGCAGACAAGGATCAGACCGATCGTCACGACCAAAGTGATCCAGCCGCCCTCAAGAAATTTCTCCAGGATGTTCACGATCAAGATCGATAAGCACAGGGTCAGACCGATCACGTGAATGACGATTTTCCGATACCAATCGTGGTGTTCGTGGCGGCCTTTGTACCAAAAACGTACCATGCCGATCTCGGTGAGCGAGAATGTCGCGAACACATTGATCGAGTACATCAGGACGAGCGTCGAGACGTCGCCGCCGGTGACCAACAGTGTGGCGATCGCAGCGCCGGCCATCAGGATGACGCCGTTCTGCATCGTCAAACGGTCGGAGAGCGAGGTAAAGCGGTGAGGCAACCACGAGTCGCCTGCCATGTTTGCCATCACACGAGGGCCGTCGATGAAACCTGCCTGCGCCGCAACGAACAACAAGGCTGCTTCAGAGCCGAGGATGATCCAGATGAAGAATTGGCCTGCAGGGATGCCGGCGATCTCCCACTTGCCCGCAAAGTTCTCGGCGAGAACGGCGTTCATCGTCTTGCCGGGTGTCGGTGTCACATGGAAGAGCAAGTAACAGATCATAATACCACCGGCCGTGATGGCCAACGACAGCGACATGTATAGCATTGTCTTGCGCGCCGTGTGGATCCTTGGTTCGCGCATGATCTGCAGACCGTTCGAGACTGCTTCGATACCGGTATACGTACCCGCACCCATCGAGTAGGCTCGAATGAAGATCAGGAACAGGCCCATATAGCCCATTGTCGAGATCCCAGTGCTGAACCCATGGGTCACTTCTTGAGAAACTCGGCCAACTTCCGGAACGTGCGAGATGATGCCGCCGAACAACAGAATTGCGTGGGAAATCAGGAATATCATGAAGATCGGCATCAAGGCAGTCACCGATTCTTTAACACCACGCAAATTCAGAACGAGCAGGACGAAGATCGTAAATGTCTCGATCAGCAGCTTATATTGTGCCCAACTCGGCGGCAGTACGCTGAATACTTGGTCTGCTCCGCTTGCGATGGATACGGAGATCGTCAATACATAATCCACGAGCAATGCGGATCCGCTGATAACCCCATAGCGGGGACCGATCAGGCTCGAAGCGACGACGTATCCTCCGCCGCCCGAAGGGAAGTGCTCGATCAGGCGTGAGTATGCGTATGAAATGATAAATACCGTGAAAGCTGTCGCGCCCGCCAGTGCGATCGCAAGGTAGGTGTGGCTGCCGAGTGCGCGGAAGGATTCGTCCGGGCCGTACGCCGACGACGACAGTCCGTCCGCCCCGAGCCCGACCCACGCCAAAAAGGCGATCAGCGAGATCGAGTGGAAAACGTGTGGATCGCGAAGGTTACGCGGTGCACCGAGAACGGTGTGTTTGAATCGCTTAAAGAAGCTTTCGTTGGAGGCTCCGCCAAGGGGCGT
Organism: Bacteroidota bacterium; assembly: GCA_018266755.1. Classification (NCBI taxonomy): domain Bacteria; kingdom Pseudomonadati; phylum Bacteroidota; species Bacteroidota bacterium. Next base: position 58,094 of record JAFDZW010000002.1, on the reverse strand, counting down.
AGTCTGTTCCAACTTACTAAGCGGGTCGGCAGGCGCTTGTTCCGGCGTCTCGAGCGATGATTCGCCAGGTTTCGGTACGTTGTCCATAGAGTGTATGTCGGATGTCCCGACACAGCCTTAATATAAGAGCGGGCAAATAACCGTGCCCTCCTCGGATAAGTTCATTGCTCCAGACGCCCCCGTTCGGACGGAGAATCATGAGCAATCAATCTAACCGAGAATCCAATTGTAAGTATGGGGTGTTGCTGATCGATTCCAACAGTATGAGTATGACCCAAACGACCACCTGCCCTTTCTGTCAGAAGGGCCATTGCTCTGAAGTATTCACGCTCACAAACACCAGCGGGACCTTCCGAGTCCTCGAGTGTGATCACTGCACCACTCGATACAGCCCGATCGAACCCGGTACGATCGATGAGCTAGCGGTCCAACAGCATTTCTTCGACGAGGATCTGTATACGATCGCGAACCTCGAGAAAGTGCATCGGTACTGGCGTTCCGAGGCAGAGCACGTTCGTCGGTTGGGCTTTACTGGCGGGAAAATTCTCGATATCGGATGTAACACCGGTGAATTTCTTTTTTGTATGGGGCCGGGGTATGAACGGTTTGGAATTGAGATCGCGGACGTACCGGCAACAATGGCCGAGCAAAAGGGGATTACGGTATATCGGCGGCCGCTCGAGGAGTTAGGCTTGGCCGAGAACTCGTTCGATATTGTAACGCTCTACGCGCTCATCGAACATCTTAATGACCCTCGCTCACTACTCGCCGAGATTGCCAGAATCCTTAAGCCCGGCGGACTGGCAGTGATTATGACCGGCGATTGGAAAACGACAAAAGCGTCGATGCTCGGACCGAAGTGGCATATGTATATTCCGCCGCTGCATCACTATTTCTTCTCGCGTCGGGCGTTGCGAATGGTTGCGTCAGAATTTGGTCTGACCGAGAGGTCACATCGCTTCAGCCCCGGCGGCATGACATTCTCAGGTTCGAAATTCGTTAAGTTGTTAGAAAAAATATCGTTATGGCAAATATTTTCGATGCCGGGTCTGAGGTCAGCCTCGTTCTACGACCACTACTACGGATATTTCATAAAGAAATAGGGTAAAAGGATGTAACCTCTGCGGGGGGAGAGGGTTTATTGTGTATATTTGAATCGTACTCTTTGACGTCCATCATAATATCATCGGAGGATAAATGAAAAAGATCTACCTTTTATTGGTCGTGTTGGTAGCAATGCCTCTTGTCTCCCGGGCACAGACGTGGCAATACACCGGCAATATGAATTCTGTCCACTGGCTGGCAGAAATGGTCGCATTAGACGACCAGACCGCATTGATCGTCGGAGGATTCGACGACCAGTTTCAAGCGCTCTCGACCACTGAACTCTATGATCCTTCTACAGGGACATGGGCACGGAGCGGCAACTTGAATGTTGCGAGAGCGTATCCGAAGCTCGTAAAATTATCGAACGGGCATGTGCTTTCTACCGGCGGTGCTGTCGATGGGAATGGCTCAGTCACAGATGTTGTGGAAGACTACGATCCCACGACAATGACATGGACGGTTGTTGGCCATTTACTAAACGGCCGAATGGTCGCAACGGCTACCCTTCTGCAAGACGGTCGTATCCTGATCGCCGGCGGATTGACTTCGTCCGGGACGACAGCTTCGTGTGAACTGTACGATCCGGTATCGAACACCAGCGTGATGGCTGGTTCGATGCACCAGAATCGGTATGAACATCAGGCCGTACTCATGAACGACGGTCGAGTGCTCGTGACCGGCGGACGCGATGGCGGCTCGGGATCCAACTACTTCAACGAATGCGAAGTCTACGACCCGTCAACAAACTCGTGGACGGTTATCACTTCGATGTTCCAGGCACGTATGGAAGCGATCATGGCATGCTTCTCCGATAACACGGTGCTTGCCGCTGCAGGCCGTAACAGTCCGTCGTCGTCGGCTCCGGGCTCGGAAATACTCGATCCCTCCACGATGCTGTGGCAACCGACGGCTCCTGTACACGAGCCGGTGTGCTGGGCGGGAAGCATTCAATTCCCAGACGATCGTTTTATGATCACGGGCGGAATCGCATCGTCCGCATGGCAGGACCTGTATGGGCTTGACGATATTACCTCCGCACAGTGCGAATGGTACGATCGTTCGCTCCAGCAGTGGAATTTTGCGCCGCAGTTGAACCTCTCTCGCTGCCGCCATTGCGCAGTGTATTTGCATCCTACCCATGTCGACGGAGTGCCGAGTGAGGTATTGCTTGTTGCGGGCGGTCAGATGGGTTCGGCAACGCAGGATAGCTCAGGTGTGCATACCTACACTCCCGGATTCACCAACACATCGGAGATCCTCGATGTGACCCCTGCTGCATTGAAGGCGTACATGAAGATGCCGATCAATGCTGCCGTCGGTCCGGATCGCAATGTTGCTCTGTCGTTCAACGCGACGTATGCGGCGGACGGCTCGATCGTTGCTCAGTATGTGAGCGATGGTACACCGGTGACGCTCGAAGTAATGTCGGTCGATGGCAAGACGGCAAAGCAGATCGAAGGCGCTCCGTCCGCAGCCGGTTTGAACAGCTTCGTCATCCCGACCAGCGACCTGTCGAACGGAACATACTTCATTCGGTATGTGAACGGGTCGCAGCGTTCGATCTTCAAGTTCTTCGTTTCGAAGTAATCGGGGTATCGAGCAGATTGTACGAAAACGCCCGGCAGTCACAGACTGCCGGGCGTTTTGCTTGTAGTATAACTGTCGTGGTGCTTAGAACTGTATCCTTCGGTTTCGATACAGGTTCATCATGATGCCGGCCATGAGCATATTGGTGATGAGTGCCGACCCGCCGTAGCTCATGAACGGAAGTGGGATGCCGACAACCGGCATCAGTCCGAGTGTCATCCCGATGTTGATCGTGACATGCATGAGCCAGATTCCCGTAATCCCGATGGCGACGACACTGGAAAAATTGCTGCGCACCGACGACGAGATCGCAAGACCGCGATAGATCAGGATCAGATACAGCAGGAGCAGCACCGCTGCGCCGATAAAACCGAATTCTTCAGCCGGAACGCTGATAATAAAATCCGTCCACTGTTTCGGTACATAGCGCAATTGCGTTTGTGTGCCCTTCAGATACCCTTTGCCGACCACACCGCCGGAGCCGATGGCCATCTTCGCCTGAATGATGTTGTAACCGCCGCCTTGTGGGTCGGCTTCCGGGTTGACGAGGAGGTCGATACGCTCTCGTTGGTACGGGTGAAGTCTTGAATAGAGCGTGTCAGCGGAAAACGATGCTCCGATGACAAGCAGAAAGACCAGTATCGTCGAGACAAGATTTCGTTTGAAGGTCAGGAATAACAATGCACCGACGCCAAATACCGAGGCAAGCATCGCTGTCTTTCCGAAGAGCGAGAGTACCGCAACGACCCCGGGGCCCACAATCGCAATAAGCAAAAACAGGTCCGTTCCTGCCCATAATAGGATGATCAGCAAGAGACCAATGTAGATGAGCGCACTGCCCGGATCGGGCTCTGCCATGATCAGACCGATCGGGACGAGCACAATCATGCACGCAATGAAGAGGTCGAGCGGACGCGTCAGTTTTCTATCGCCCGAACAGAATTTGCCAAGGGCCATGATCGTCGCCAGCTTCGAGAGCTCCGACGGTTGGAAGTTGATGCCGCCGAGCGCCAGCCAGTTCTTTTGGCTGTAAACGACTTTTCCGGCAACGAGCACAAGGCCCAGCAGCATGAGCGAAACACCATAGAACGGATAGGACGCGACCGACAGCCAGCGAACAGGGATCAATGCCATCGCTAACAGGACGACGATGCCGATCGCACCGAAGAGCAATTGCAGCCCGAACCGATCGTTCATCTGTGCCGCATAGGTGGCGCTGTAGATCGATACGAATCCTGCGGCGGTAAGGATCAGCACAAGTACAAACGTCGCGACATCGAAATCTCTGACGTCGAGTGCTTCTGCAGTGGCGCTCTGTCCGATCTTATAAGCCATGGAACAACTACGTGTTTGAGCGGCGGTGTTTCTTCTTGGCCGCACCTTCCATACGAAGGACGATCAAAATGAAATATCCCATCCCCGCGACCGCGCCAATGCCGGCACCGAGCCCCAGCCAGAGTGTCGATCCCGTCGACTGATCCACCCACCAGCCGATGCCGGCACCCAGTGCGATCGTCAGTGCCATCTGCATGCCGAGGGTGAGATACGGTGCATTCTCGCGAAGCGCCGACTGATACTGCCGGCGTGCATCTTCGTCGCTATGGCCGTGCGAACGCCGCGGGGTGCGACCGATGGACTCGTCACGAGCGATCTGTTCGATCTCTTCCTGGGTCAGTCGTGGGCGCTCGCGATCGTTCATCGAAAGGCTAACAGTGAGAGGACACTCTTTTGCGCCCGTGCTCTTTAAATAAAAAAAAAACGCAGGCCTCCGGGGTTTGGAGGCCTGCGCAGTTGGATACTGCAACGAATCACTAACCCATACAACAGTGCGCTGCAGCCCAGATCATTGACCGGCGAGAACGATCTTTTCCGTTCTCGTCAGTGTAACACCGTCCGTATCGTGACAAACGACACGGAGCATATACTCTCCCTGAGCGATATGTGTCGAATCTTCCGTCGAGGCGTTCCAGACCCAGGACGTTGCATTCTTGTGCTCGGCAACGAGCGCACCGCTCGACGAATAGATTGCCATATCGCCCTTAAACCCGTACTGCAGCTCGATATTGACAGTGCGTGCTGCCGGATTCGGTCGGATGCTCAACGCGATCTGGCGACGCGCCAACCCGTTCTTTACTGCCGAAGCCTCGACACGCATTGCCTGCAACGAAAAGGTATAGCCTGCTCCGTTTTCCGTCGAGAGGACGAGCTTGTCATAATGTACACTCATATCCGGCGCCGTATAGCTGATGCGGGCGCTCATCGTCTGGCCCGGTGCGAGCGTTACCGGCAGCGAGGCACCGCAGAGCGACGTGAGCGACATCGCTGCATTCTCGCTTGCGAGTTCGGCGTCGGTGATCGTGATCTCTTGCTGCGTGCGGTTTTGGAACGTAAAGTCATGAGCGAACTGCCACTCGGTGCTCGTCATGCCCAGATACTGCGTCGTATCGGTGATCGAGGTAATCTGCTTCGGGCCCATCGGAGCGAACGCGATGCCGCGAAGCGCGCAATGCGGCTGGATCTTGTCGGTCGACTCCATCGGCTCGACGAGTACGTCCGTTGTAAAGAGATTGCTGCCGTCGTTCTTCGGGATGGTCGGTTTAAACGCGATAAGAATGGTCGCGCTTGAGTGTGCTGCGACGGTGAGCGGGAATTGTCCGGGAAGGGCGGAGAATTGTTCTCGATCCTGAATCGTAAAGTCAACGCAACGGAATGTGTGTGCTTCGGCGAGGTCGTTACGAACGGTCAGCTTGCGTACGACGGTACCGCCATAGAGTACGGGACCGAAGACGGATGAGTCGAGCGTCGCCGTTACACCAGCCGATGTGGTCGGAGCATCGGTTTCGCTTGTGGCATGGATGCGAACTTCGCCTTCTTCCGAATTTGCTTTTGGCGTGTGGTCGACGACGAGATACCCCACATAATCAAGGTTCGCAGCGATGGGGGTGAATGCAACACTACCAAGCACAACGGAATCGCCCGGATGGAGGGTAACGGGAAACGACGTATTGCGAGTAAACGGAATCGGTGCACTGCCGCAGACCATGTTCGCAGCAGAGATGGTAATGTTTACGGATCGATCGTTCCGTGCAATGACTCTATGGGATACGGTTTCACCAATGCGGACGCCAAGAAGGTCGATCTGCGCCTGAGGCGCGATGACATTCGCCGATTGCTGCGCATTGGCTTGTCGCGGTCCTCCCAGAAGCGACAATACAAGCGCGCACACACTCCAAAGTTGTGTGCAGATCAAAGTAGTCGGTTGTCTCATACGGCACGAGGGGGCTGATCCCGTAGCTGTACTGTCAATCAGATCGTCATCCCGTGGAGAATGACTGGTCTGCGGATGAAAAAATGACCCGCTCCTCCTGATGAACAGAGGGTCGGTTCGTGCGTACGCTGATTCAAGAATAAAGATCGAACAATTCCCGCATGTTCGATGGTGATGAAATATAGCTGTACGTGGCAACCGAATAAATGCCAGACATTGCAGAATAGTTTCTATATATCTTCGTTCGGACCGGATGCCCTTCCACCTGGTAACAGAGAAATCATACAGACATTACATGGTCATATTCGATCGGGACACCGATTCGGTGTTATAGGCTGTAGTTCGCTTTGTGGCTAACCTTGTGGGCGGCTTGTCGCACCCTGCGTCCACGAGCCTTGATGCGACATTCCTGAGTAACCAACAGTCCATTCTATGAGCCAACATGTAATAGATGAATCCTCGTACAACGAACCGACGACGGCGGATTTCCTGCCGGACCGTATTGTACATGACGAACTCGAACTCGATGACGAACGTACCGTCGAGCTGCTCGCCTCGGTCCGGTTTGTCGATACGCTTGTCATCAGCGATATCCACCTTGGCTCCGACGTCTCTCGTTCGCGCGATGCACTGCGGCTGCTTCGGAGCTACTCGTTCCGTCGGTTAATCCTTAATGGCGATGTATTCGAGGACCTAAACTTCAAGCGGCTTCGCAAAGACGACTGGAAATTTCTGTCATACATCCGGAAGTGTTCAAACCCGAAGCGAGGGGTAGAGGTCGTATGGGTAGCGGGTAACCATGACGGCATCGCCGAGATACTGACGCATCTGCTTGGCATCAAGGTGTACGACGAGTACCAATGGGAAAGCGATGGCGAGCGCTACCTTGCGATTCACGGGCATCAGTTCGATCGGTTTCTCTCGAACAATGTCGTTGTCAGCGAGCTTGCGACGATCTTCTATAAGTTCTTCCAAAAGATCGATACCGATAATCAGCGGGTCAGCCGGTGGCTCAAACGTCGAAGCAAAACATGGCTCAGGGTTTCGGATGCGGTTGCATCCGCTGCCATTGAGTATGCTCGTGAGCGCAAGGCGACATACGTGTTCTGCGGCCACACCCACCAAGCGATGGAACGACAAACAGAAGGAATTCGCTACTTCAATTCAGGTTGCTGGACCGACCGTCCGGCGCATTTTATCACCATCGACAGAACAACCGGTACTCGGATAGGAGAATACATGTAAATACAGCCTATTTTTTGAGGAAATTTCATCGCACGTCTCCCTTCCCAAAGCCTTGCAGTGCGGGCGTTTGGGGCTGCTTCGCCCTGACGAATGCACATAGATCAAGCATTTCCTAATTCGGTCAAATTTGAACTCGTTGTCGGATATGCCTTCGGAGGCTTTTCCACAGATAACAATCAGATAAAACGGGCTTCAGAACGGTTGTTGATATTTACCAACAACAAAGTGGATAACTTTGTGGATTAACTCAGGGATCATCTTGCCGCTGTGAGCAAGATGTGGAGCACTGGCAAGTTATTCACCAATACGGTCGCTATTTGCAGTTTTCACGAGTTTCCACGTTGTGTTAGAGAATCGGGAGTTGACCACTTGGGCGCACACCTGCCGGCATAAATCGCCTCATAAGTCGTGGATAAGTAGTGGCAAACGTCGCGGATCGCATTTCTTAGTCCGGATCGCCGTCGTCCTCGTCGCTTGCCGGTAACCCTCTCATTTGATTAAGGATACGCCCAGACCTACGTAGAATATAGGGGGAAGGGTGCGAAGCGCTCCAGCGTTCCGGGTTTGGCAGCGTGGCGGCAAGCCTTGCGCACTCGACAGCCGAAAGCTCCCAGGCATGTTTATGGAAGTGGTACTCAGCTGCTGCTTCGAGACCGAACTGATTGGGTCCGAGCTGCGCGATATTCGAGTACATTTGCAGGATTCGCTGCTTGCTCCAGAAGAATTCGATGAGAACGGTGTAGTATGCCTCGACGCCTTTGCGGATGAACGAATGCCACGGGGGCAGGAAGAGGTTCTTTGCGGTTTGCTGCGAGAGTGTGCTTGCTCCTCGCATGGGGCGGTTCGGATGTCGTTGGTGTTCGAGCTGCGCGTTCTCGATCTCCGTCCAGTCGAACCCATTATGCGAGAAAAACCGCTGATCTTCTCCGGCGATCGATGCTTGGACGAATGCATCCGGGATTTCGTCCCACGAAAGATTGCTATGCGAGAATGTGACCGCTTCGCCGCTGAAGAGATGCTCTATACTTTGATAGATCATCATGGTCGAGAATGGAGGGTTCACCCACTTTAAGATGATGACCTGAAGAACGGGCAGCAACAGCGCGATAAGCGCGAGTTTCCAGATCCATCCCCAGACGCGAGCGCCGGTGGAGCGAACTGCCGAAGATCGTGGTTGTGCTGCGTCTAACGAATCGATACTCATGAAGCGGGTACTGTTGTCGCCGGGGAGAATCTACACGGAAAGTCTCGAAGAGGTTCTCGGGCTATCGCTCGATGCCGACTCGCTGCACGCTAAGATCGCCCGTAAAGAGATTGTGTCTGTCGCCGCCGATGTACGTGCCCTCAGCGATGCGCTCACGGGGCAAGCCGGCGCGGTGCGTCAACGACACTACCTTGCGAAGCCGCGATTTCAGCGCGCATACAGGCTCTATTACACTACCACCAATTTCCTGAAGATCGTCCCGCCGCTGCGCGAATTGCATGCTTCGGGATTCTTCGACCGCGATTCGCTCCGGGTGCTCGACCTCGGCACTGGGACCGGCGCCGCGATCTGGGGGCTGATTCAATTCGTCGAGGAAGATCTTCGAAAGCCGATCACGCTGCACGTAACGGCGATCGACGCGGTCAGTGAGAACTTTGCATTCGTTCGTACAATGGCACAGGCAGTTGCGAAACGATGCCGCTATGTGACGCTCGTGGTCACAACCCAGCTACTCGACCTTGAGTCGGTATCGGACGAGACATTCGTGCCCGGGGCGTTCGATCTGGTGACGATGATGAACACGCTCAATGAGCTCAGCCCACGCCTGCACAAACAACTGCACCGGACATTTGCTCGGATCATCGGCGACCATGGCCACGCGATCGTAATCGAGCCGGCATCGAAGAGCGCCTCCCGCGGATTGCTCGAGTTCAGGGATGCAGCGGTGACCGTCGGCTACACGATCTATGCGCCGTGTACCAGGCAGGCCGACTGCCCAGCGCTCAGCCAAGAAGACGACTGGTGTCACGGAGAATATCAATGGGAGCGTCCGCGATTTATTGCGCTCATCGACGAGATCGCCGGACTTGTGCGGCTATCGATCAAGTCGTCATATATTACACTGAATTGTCATGGGGCTACTCTTTCGGGCGCGTTCGACATACAGAGCCCTGCCTGGAGGGTCGTAGGAGACCGGTCCGACGAAAAGGGGCGAGTGCGTGCGATGTGTTGTTCGGCGGCGGGGAAGTGCGATGTGGTTCTAAATAAACGGGATAAGACAGTATCGAATAAGCAGTTCTATGACGTTGTGCGGTACGATCTGCTTGAAATCTCGGCAATTGGGCACCGGGAGCACGATAGTATGCTTTCGGAAGCATCAGAAGTAAGAATAGTGCTCCGTGCTGTGGGAGCACGTTAGGTCTATTTTCAACAAATTGCACTTATTTTCATTTTTTTCAAAAATTAATTTGGATTTGGCGTAATTATGTTGCATATTTGTAGCACGGAGAACCGTGCTCCCGATATTCGGAGCACGTTATTGGAAGTGGCACGGACTCCTTCGGTGTATCAACCCCTCATATACACGACACATGATCGCAACACTCGACAGATTACTCGCTTTGAGCCGTAAACTCCATGACGCACGCGTCCAAAGCGAGAGCGAACCCATATACGTAGGTCTCACGCTTAACGAGCTTCAGCTGTTGAAGCGTCTTGCAGATGATTATCTGGAAGAAGCGGAAACAGTGATGTTCGATAGCCGCCCGCACGCCGACGCAGCCTAAACGCTACTGCTTGGGGCAGTACGTCAGAAGCCACGAACGGTACACCCACCCTACGGGGGTGCGGTGTGCATCCTATCCGCTTCGGTATCAATTTATCGAACTGTGAACGCAGAGTAGTCTCACGAAGACGATCTATGCTTACTCTGCTAACTGCAGGCCATTTCGAGAGAACGCGACGCGTGGTGGAGCTGTAGCAGGACGGTCTGCTCACGGTCGCGGTGAAAGATGAATGTCGTGGCGGCAGGGCAGCGGTCAGGGTACTCCGCTGAATTCTCATTCGTACATTCGACGATCCCGATATTCCCGACGTTGAACACGCTCGCTGGTGTCGAGCGGCTGCCATAGCGCATATCGTCCTCGATCTCACGTTCGATGACCGAACGCCCGCGCGTGCGTGCTCCGCTCGTGAAATGGATGTGCAGATCGTTTGCCAGATGAGACGTTAACCGCTTGCGCGCATCGGGAGCGTCGTACACCTTGCTCCAGACCTCACGGTAGAATTCATTCCATCGCTCGGCTTCCTGTTGCAATGCGGCGGGAAGGTCCACTCCGCCTGTCCAGGCCAGCCGTAACTGCTTCTTCGCTTCATTGAGCCGGCTTCGTACCGTGCCGACCGGGATGGACAGGATTTCCGCGATCTGCTCGTATTCCTGATGCCCCGAGAAGTAGCGGAGCAACACCGGCAGTTTCAGCGTGTCGGTAAGTTTGCCGATGGATTCGTAGATGGTGTTGTGCGCCAGTTGTTGTTCGATCGCCGATTCGAGCGACTCCTCGGTTGGATGGGTGATCAACTGCAGGTTGTCGGCGGATCGGATCGGCCCTTGGGTTATACGAAGTTCGCGCCAGGCCGAACGGCGGACAATTGATCGGATCCACGGGTAGAAGGCGGACGGTTGCCGAAGTTGGCGGATGTGAGTATAGGCATGGAGAAAGGCATCCTGAATAGCATCGTCCGCTTGTGTGCGATGCTTGCAGATCCGCAACGCATAGGCATAGAGTCGCGGACGCACGCATGCGAGCAAGGTGTTCATAGCCGTGCTGTTGCCGCCGAGGGCAGCAACAGCCAGATCGGTCAGATCACGGTGCTCGATTTGCGAATTCATACTGGAAAGTTACGAAAAACTCTGCCGTCATGCAAGGCACACCGGAGGCTGCCGGCGTGCATACAATAGGCGGGCAGCCTCCTTGTGCGGGTGTTGTGGTGTTACTGCACTTTCTCGAATGTGCCTTCTATCCGAAGATTCGTCGTGCCGTTGGTCATGCCGGTAACTTTCACATGCATGCGCGTCGGCGAGACGAATTCCATGTCGAGCTGTTCGACATACATTTTCTTGTCCACTACCCCGTTATACTGAACGAACAGATGGTTTGGGTTCGACCAGAATCCGTAGTGATCGTGGCAGGTGCCAGTATTGTCGGTGCTATACCAATGAATGGTCGCCGTGTTCGGGTCGTAGCCGACGATGTTCTCGCCGATGTAGTTGCCGAGCCCCTCGGCCGAAAACCACTCGTGCATGGTCAACCCCGTGCCCCCGGCGGCAGCCTTGAAGTCGGCGTGGTACTCGACGCTCGACTTGTTGCCGTCCATTTCGACGCTGGCGTTCTTGGCCACCCAGTTGCCGACAAATTTCTGCAGATATTGCTGTGCGTCCGCCACCGTTTGCTGTGCGTGTATCGCAGAGGTCGTGGCAACCAGCACCAGTGCGATCGTAAGAAGATTGCGTGTTTTCATGGTTTGAGCGAATATAGTTAAGTGATGTCTCAAGGAGGGGTGAGGGGGTTCGGAAGTTCGATGGAAATCCTAAATTTTTTATATCCGGTCCACTACGCCGCTCGGCTCCGTAATTTTGAGCCGTGAAGTGCTATCACAATATCCGACTCCTTGTCACCCCGACCGGGCGAACAGCTCTTCGTGGTGCGGCAATGAATGACGTTCGTACGATCGAGCAGGCCGCCGTTCTCGTGGACGATGCGGGCAGGGTCGTTGCCGTCGATACCGAAACGGCGGTACGAAGTGAGACCCCTGGGGGTACCGATATGCTCGATTGCCGGGGGCTGCTTGCACTGCCCGGATTTGTTGATTCGCATACACATGCCGTATTCATGGGCGAGCGGAGCAACGAGTTTTGCATGCGGGCCTCGGGTAGGTCGTACCAGGAAATTGCGGCAATGGGCGGAGGCATCCGTTCGAGTGTCGAGAAGGTTCGGGCGGCCACGGCTGAGGAGATCACCGAACATTCGATTCGGTTCGTTCGCTCGGCCTTTACGCTCGGCACGACGACCATGGAGGTCAAGTCGGGCTACGGACTCTCGACCGAGTCGGAGCTTGCGTTGCTCAACGCGGCAAAGTATGTCGGTGAGCGCTGCGGCATGGAGATCGTTCGCACCTGGCTCGGAGCCCATGCGGTGCCGAAGGAGAAATCGCAGTCGGTATATGTGCGCGAATTGATCGAAGAACAACTCCCTGCCGTTATCGGCAATCGGGCTGCCGAGTTTGCGGATGTGTTCTGTGACGAAGGGTACTTTACAAACGATGAAACGCGCGAGATCTGTGCTGCCGCAAGCGCTGCGGGTCTGAAGATCAAACTGCACGCCGACGAACTTGCAGACACGTCGGGAGCCGCACTTGCCGCCGAACTCGGCAGTTTCAGTGCCGATCATCTTCTGAAGATCAACGACGAGGGAATTGCAGCGCTGGCGGCTTCGGATCGTACCGTTGCGACGCTGCTTCCGGTCACGGCCATGTGTATTCGTTCGCCCTACGCCCCGGCCCGCAGGATGATCGGTGCAGGTTGCGCCGTTGCGATCGCCACCGATTGTAATCCCGGATCTTCGATGAGTGAGAGCATGCAGCTTGCTGTCTCGCTCGCAGTCATTGGGATGGGGATGACACCCGAAGAAGCACTGACGGCTGCGACACTCAACGGTGCAGCAGCGATCGATCGTGCAGCGACGCATGGCTCGATCGAGATCGGGAAGTCCGCCGACCTGGTGCTCTATGACATCCCCTCGCTCGCATATTTGCCGTACCATATTGGCGTCAGCGATGTTGTGGCCGTGATCAAACGCGGGAGCATTCTCGCCGGAGGCTTATGAAAAGTAATTGGATATTCTTCGTCGCGATCATTTTCTTCATCATCCGGCTCTTTACGTCTGCCGCGAAGAAGCAGGCCGAAGCTGCAAAGACGACCGAAGCGGATCGTCTTCGTAAAGCGGTCGCCGACGAAGCCCGCCGGAAACGACGGACGGAAACTGGCGATAATATCCGCATCGCGGCGGAGGTCCTGCAAGAACAAGCACGCGAGCTGCAGGACGAAAGTGCGTGGGCAGCGACGACGGAAGATTTCGAAGCGGCGTACCGGAGCGACTCTACGAGACCCGACAATTCTGCCGCGGCACAACGGAAGGCAGATTATACCGATGATTTCGGGATGGCGACCGGTGTCACCGGTAGTTCGTATAAAGAGTCGGCGGAAGAGCGCGCTGCATACGATACAAAACCTGTCGCAAAACGCCGGCTGCTCAGCGGCGTCAGCACGAATTCCTACCGCGATTTTATCATTGCGAAGGAGATTTTTGATCGGCCGAAGTCGCGCCGCTAAGCGCAGCGTGGTCACGGCGTTCTGCGGAATCGCATCCGCGAAGTACTCGTTGCTCGTTCGCATGCGCCTTGCGCGAGAAGCCATCGTGTTGGTCCTGATCTTCAGTGCCTGTTGCACCGCGACATTCGCACAGTCTCCCGTTTCGGTGTCATCATTCGATATCGTTGGAGCCGAACATCTCAGTAGCGAGGAACTCACGTCGCTCGTGCGCACTCGCACGGACAGCGTGTATGACGAGCAAGTCCTCGAAGACGATATCGAACGTCTGCTCACCCATTACAGCGATAAAGGGTATGCGTTTGCCGAGATCAGACCGAGCGGTCTGCGCCGAACCGATTCGTCGCACATTGCAGTAACCTTGCGCGTGAGGGAAGGACGGATTGCTCATCTCGTTTGTGTGGTTGCAACAGGTATTCTCGAAACCGATTCGGATGTGGTTGCACGCGAGTTTTTGATTCGTTCTTTGCCGCCATTGAGTCGTGAGTTGCTCGATGCCGGCGTGTTACGTCTGCGACAGAGCGGATTATTCACGAGTGTCAGCGAACCGCAGCTCTTCCGAGTGAATGATTCGAGCGTCGGGATCACGCTCTCGGTGCAGGAAGCGCGGACGACGAATATCGATGGGGTATTGGGTTATGTTCCGAACCCGGCATCAGGCACGAGTGCATACATCAACGGATTTCTCGATCTTGCATTCAGAAATATCGGCGGTACGGCGCGCAGCGCACGATTGCGCTACGAACGGCTAACGCCAAACACCTCCGATCTTGCTGCAGCATACACCGAACCGTGGCTTGCCGCATGGCCCGTCGATGCACAACTAACGCTCGGACGGCATGACGAGGACAGTCTGTTTGTTGCAACGCATGCAGAGCTCTCCGCGACGCTTCATTCGATCGCATCGGTCAGCATTGCAGGTACGGCTTCGTATGACGGGATCACGCCGGGACGGAGCGAAATCGTGCGCGAGTCGCATACCCTGAGCGGAGGAATCACTTTTAGTATCGACAACCGAGACGACCGCTATGCGCCGCATTCGGGGTACGCTATCTCGCTTGGCGCGACATTCGGGTCGAAGAGTGCGACGGATACACTCGGGTACACGACCATCGCCGCCATTCGCTCGCTTGCTGGCAGCGCCGAGGCAGTTGTGCCGATTGGCGGAGCACGGGTGGTCAGTGTTATGCGGGTCACTGCCCGTGAGGTGACGTCCGATGCGCTCGATCTCTCAGATCTGTATCGGTTGGGTGGTATCAACTCGCTGCGCGGGTATCGCGAAGCAAGCTTCGTTGCGTCGAGGTATTTGATCGCAACCATCGAACCCAGATTCATGATGTCGTCGAGGTCGTACTTCGGAGCATTTGTCGATATCGGAGGGCTTGAGCAAGTTGCTTACGCGGGCATTGTGGGGCGCAAGTGGTCGGCAGTAGGATACGGGATCAGTATGTTGTTCGACACACAGATCGGTTACGTGCAAGGTGCGATCGCGCTTGCCCGAGGGGTCCCGCTCGATGCAGCCGTATTACATCTCGGACTTCGCACCGCATTCTGACGTCGTAGTTTTGCCGCATGAAAGAGCGAACGATCACCTGGCGACACGAGCGAGCACTCCGCACAGAAGGCAAGCGCGTGATCGTTGGGATCGACGAAGCGGGGCGCGGCCCGCTCGCCGGACCGGTCGTCGCGGCAGCCGTCGCGCTCAGACTCGATGGTCCTCTCCCGCGCTCTGCGTTTGGGCTGGACGATTCCAAGCAACTGAGTGAAGATGCACGCGAGGCGCTGTTCGACGTATTGCCGTCAATCTGTCTCGGCATCGGGGTCGGGATCCGTTCTCCCCAAGAGATCGACCACCACAATATTCTCCGTGGAACGATGCTTGCAATGACCGATGCGGTGCAGGAGTTACGACGAACGGTCGAACCGGACATACTGCTCGTCGATGGCAATTATTTTCGAACGTCGCTCGATCTCCCGTTCCGCACGATCGTAGGCGGAGATGCCGAGAGTCCGAGCATTGCTGCAGCATCGATCGTTGCAAAAGTGACCAGAGACCGGATCATGCGAGAGCTCCACTTGCGTTACCCGGCTTATCGGTTCGACAAAAACAAAGGCTACGGTACGCACGAGCATCGTCTGGCGATCGCGGAGCATGGTTATTGTGATGTACATCGTCGCAGTTTTGTCCTCAAGTCATCGGTGCCGACGCTCTTCGTGGAATGAACAAGCCTCGCCGTCCGTCATAGGACAGCGAGGCGATATAGAGAATACCATGAATCGTTAGCGGTGCATCAAGCGCATATCGTGGTAAGACATTCGTTGAATATGTTCGCGTGCCGCATGCCGTTTGCGAAGCTCTTCTGCTTTTGCTAATTGGTTTGCATTGAGGTTCGCCAGAACTTGTGAGCGCATTTCGATCCGGTCTTTTTGCAGTTGTGTCCGCGCCAAGAGCTTTCCTTCCGGTGCTGCCGCACGAAGCGCTGCACGGTCGTCAGCAATTACTTTGTGTTCGGTTTGAAGCACGCTCGCGATCTTCGATGCTTGTTCATCGCTAATCGCAAGGTGCTTCTTCATGTGCTCGATGCGGCGGTCGATACGTTGCTGCCGTGCGTTCTCGTCGTTCGGTTGTGCGACGGCTTGTGTCGTGGCACCAGCCAGCGCGAAGAGGAGGAATGTGCGGCGAATAATCGTTGTGGTCTTCATGATCTGTCCCTTTCTCATTGTCGTTGTTAGTGTAGACGCAGTTTGGAAGGACTTGTTTAATAACATCTTGCTGAAAAGGAATTCATCGAATCGGTATGCCCGCACGGTGCGTCGGAACCGCATCGCGCGCGTGCAAGGTTGTGCATGGTACGAATGAAGGCCAGTTCCGCATATTGTCTGCTCGTGAGTTGCTTCCTGCTGGTGGGCGGAGTCGATAGCGTTGCACAACCGATATTCCACGCGGCTGCCAGCGGTAACTGGTCCGACAGCCGCAACTGGGAGCAAGATAACGGCGGCATCTGGCTCAGACCACCCGACGGCGTGTACCCGGGCTCGCCGCAGAGCCGCAATGTCGATGTCGTCATCGACCGCGACGTCCGTATGACCGTCGATTCCGGTCCCGAGATTCACATTCGTTCGTTGATGGTTTCGAGCGGCTTGATCGATATCAAAGGAAAGATGATTATCGGACCAACGAGCAACGATCCGAATAATCATATTCTCATATCACCGTCCGGCGGGACGATCGGATTGAGTGACGATGTGACAGCGGCGCCCGAGCCTGTCGAAACGACACCCGTAATCGAGAATCCTCTTGCACTCGAGCAGAATGTACCCAACCCGGTTTCCTACGTCACCGGGGATTGGACCACCATTCGATATTACGTGGACCGCGATTATCCGCTTGTCCGCCTTGCCTTGTTCGATCAGATGGGGTTCGAGATCAAGCGCATCGTTGACGAGTCTTCGCCGGCAGTCGGCTGGCACAGCGTTCGTATCAATGTGCGCGATCTGCAGTCCGGTTCGTACCCGATCGTTTTGCAAGCCGGGAATCGTGTGCTCCGTCGTTCGCTCACCCGTATCCGATGACACCTGAACAGATCGAGAAAGCCTGGAAGTCGGGCCGCGCAGACGCGGTGTACTTCTTCTATGGTGAGGAAGAATTCTTGCGCGACGAACTCCTGCGTAAGGCCATCGAACTGCTGCAGCCCGATGCGGCGCTTCGCTCGTTCAATTTCGATCAGTTCGATGGCGCAGAAGCGAAGCTCAGGGATATCCTCGCCGCAGCTCGTGCATATCCGGTGATGGCGGATATCCGGCTCGTCATCTGCCGAAATTGCGAGAAGCTTTTCACCGCCCGTAGCGAACAACGCAAGCAGGAAGAGAATGAGATGATCGCAGGATATCTCGAAGATCCCAATCGATCATGCGTACTGATCCTCGACACATCAAAGCCCGGAGCCAAGAACACACATCCGTGGAAAGGACTGCTTGCCAATTCGACGGCCGCCGAGTTCGCACCGATGCGCGAAAGCGGAGCGACGCAGTGGATCGCCGAACGAGCCGAGCGCTACGCGAAGCGACTCGACACACGAGCGGCGCAGATGCTGGTGAGCCTCATCGGCACCGATCTGCGTGCACTTGCCAATGAGCTGGAAAAGCTGGTGACGTATGTCGGCGACAACGATGCCATCACGCAGACTGACGTTGAGGCATGCATCAGTATTTCGCCAACGTACAACGTCTTTAATCTCTCCAAAGCCGTCGGTGTGCGCAATAAGGCACTTGCGACCGAGATCGTCCTTGGCATCATGCAGGCCGACAAGCGCGGGATGTACGGCATCCTCTCGACGCTCGCCCGCTACTTCGAACAGCTAACGGTTGCGAGAGAAATGGCAGGGAAGTCGGGCGATCAGGAGATCGCCAAAGCACTCGACCTCTATGGCGGCGCGGCGTACTACGTGAAAGATTACATCAACGCTGCTCGTGCATTCTCCGGCAAGCAGCTTGACGATGCGATGAAGGCGATCGTTCGAGCCGAGCTTCAGACCCGTCGCGCGCGGGTGGACGAGACGTTGTTGGTCGAGCGTTTAGTGTCGGAGATCATCCCCACCCATTGATCCCAACCGTCGGACCCACCTTTTCCCGACGACAAAACCATCCCAGAGTCCGAAAACGTATATACAATCATGAGAAACCTATTCTTGCCCGTTATAATGGTCGCAGGTCTTGCGGCATTCGTTGGGTGTACCGCGACCACACCTGCATTGCCCGTGGTTGCGTCGCTCGATCTCAAACGCTACCTCGGCACTTGGTATGAGATTGCGAAACTACCGAACCGCTTTGAATCCGGTTTGACGTGCGTCACGGCCAACTACGAACTCAAAGAAAACGGCGACATCAAAGTGACGAACGCCGGATACAAAGTTGACGAACCGAACGTCCGAAAAAGTGCGACCGGCACAGCCTGGGTTGTCGATCCTGCCGAGCCGGCAAAATTGAAGGTGCGTTTCTTCTGGCCGTTCGCGGGGGCATATTGGGTGATAGCCTTGGACCCCGACTACAAGTACGCCATGGTTGGTGAACCGGCCCGCGATTACCTTTGGATCCTCGCCCGCGAGAAGACGCTTCCGAAAGAGACGATCTCCACGCTGCTCTCAAAGGCCCAGTCACTCGGCTTCGATTCGTCGAAGGTGGAGATGATGCCGCAGGACTGCAAGTAGGTTCAGCGGATCAGCATCGCATCGCCGTAGCTGAGGAACCGATACCTCTGTTCGACCGCATGTGCGTATGCGTTGCGGATATTGTCGTAGCCTGCCAGCGCGCTGATCATCATCAGAAGCGTTGACTTCGGCTGGTGGAAGTTGGTCAGTAGAACGTCAACCACTTTGAATTTGTAGGGCGGGTAAATGAAGATGGCCGTGTCGCCTTCGCCTGCCTCGATGAAGTGACGCGGGCGTTCAGCCGACGAGAACGGACTAAGAGTCCGTTCCACTGATGCAACGGTCTCCAGTGTTCTCGCTGCCGTCGTCCCGACGGCTACGATGCGGCCTCCGTTCTTGCGGGGCTCGTTGATGATCGTCGCGGCTTCCTTCGTCACGACGTATCGCTCGCTATGCATGCGGTGGGCCGTGATGTCTTCGGTCTCGACGGGACGGAACGTCCCGAGTCCGACGTGCAGCGTCACTTTGGCTATCTTCACGCCCTTCGCCTCGAGAGCGGATAATATCTCCGGGGTGAAATGCAACCCCGCTGTCGGTGCAGCGACGGCGCCTATCGTGTTCGCATAGACAGTCTGGTAGCGTTCGCGGTCTGACGCATCTGCCTCGCGATGCAAGTAGGGTGGGATCGGCATTTGCCCTGCCGCATCGAGTGCATCTTCGACATTCCCGCTTGCCGATTCGAATCGTACGATGCGCTCACCCTCGGGCAATTCCTCAAGGACTGTGCATGATAGGTCACCCGTGATGACGAATCGCTCGCCGGTTTTCAATTTCTTCGCCGGCGCTGCGAGTACCCGCCATGTGTCGGTCGTATCGGCCTGACGATGCTCAAGGAATATCTCAACCCGTGCGCCCGTCGCCTCACGAACCGCATGCAGGCGTGCCGGGATCACCTTCGTCTCGTTGACGACCAGACAATCGCCTGCATTGATGTAGTCAACGATCGACTTGAAACTTGTATCAATGAGCGAACCACTCTCGCGATCGAGAACCAGCATCCGCGAATCGCTCCGATTCGGCAGCGGATATTTTGCGATCAGATCTTCGGGAAGAACGTAGTCGTAGTCTGACAGATGGAGCATGGCTACTAACTACTGGCTACTTCAACAAGCATGGTTGATCGCTCCTTCGCTTCCGCCGCGAATTTCCAGAGGCGCTCTTCTACTTCGGTGTAGCTCCAGATCTGCATCAGATCGGCGCGGAGCTTCGATGCGCCATAGACGCCTTTGAAGTAGCCGAGATAATATTTGCGGAAGTTCGGGATGCCGCCCTTCTCAGTGCGAAGGTCGATCGAGTGGCGCAAGTGACTCAAGCACAGCTCGATGCGTTCTTCGAGCGACGCAGGCGAGTACGAACCCGTCTTGAAGAATTCCTTCGTCTCGCGGAAGATGAACGGGTTGCTGATCGCGGCGCGGGCGATCATGACGGCGTCGCAGCCCGTCTCGCGGAATGCGCGGTCGGCAGCTTCGGGTGAGTTGACGTCGCCGTTGAGAAACACCGGGATCTTCACACGCTCTTTTATGCGGGGGATCCAACTCCAATCGGCCGCCCCACTATGTCCTTGCGAACGGGTTCGGCAATGGATCGTAAGCGCCGCCGCGCCTGCCTGTTCGAGCATCGGTGCGAGGTCGAGGATATTGATCGTCTCCTGATCCCAACCGAGTCGCGTCTTGACCGTCACCGGAAGCTTCACGGCATCGACGACCGACTTGACCATCTTGATCATGCGCGGCGGATCTTTCAAGAGTCCGGCACCTGCGCCTTTGCCGGCAACATTCTTCACCCAACAACCGCAATTGATGTCGAGGAAGTCGGGGCCAGCGGCTTCGGAGACTTGCGCAGCGTCGCCCATCACATCGGGGTCGCCGCCATAGATCTGTATTGCAAGTGGCCGCTCTTCTTCGAGCATCGTCATCTTCTTCATCTGCTTGGCGATCGCGCGGATGATCGCTTCGCTCGAGATGAATTCGGTATAGACCGCATCGGCGCCCATGCGGCGCGCGATGATGCGGAACGAGACATCCGTCACGTCCTCCATCGGCGCGAGTAGCAGCGGCCGTTCGCCCAGGTCTATGGTTCCGATCCTTGCCATTAGTTATAGTGCGCGACCGATCCGTTATCGCCGTTGAGCACGTGATGTTCGAAGATGGGTCGTGCGGTGCCTTCGATCACCAATTCGTTGTACGCTGCCGCAAGCTTTGCGATGCAATTGCCGCAGAAGTAATTTTCGAAGCCCGCTCGCTTTTCGACGGTCACAACCTCTTCGGCCGCATAGCCCTCGCCACAGAGATGGCAGGCCACGCCTTCCGGGACGCCAGCGTCGCGGTCGCGCTCGCGACGGAGTAAGTTCTTATATCCCCACCAGATAAAGTAGAACGCCCCGACGAGAAGAATGACGGAAAACAGGATCTTCATTGTCTGCCAAACAATCGGTGAGTAGGAGGCATTCCGAACGCCTGTGTTGCCCCAGCAGTGGCACGGACTCTTAGTCCGTGCTCCTTCGGCGGAGCCACCCCGACCCCCGCCCGGGTTGAAACCCCGGTCTATGTTTCATTCGGTCCTTCGGACGAAGCCCGCATTCAGCGTCCGAAGGACCGAATGACACATAGACCACGACTTTAGTCGTGGGCGGGCAGTACCAGGTACTCAAATCCGGAAATTGGGTCTGTAACCCATTACAATCAAACAATATGATTGTGCACACACCACCAACCACCCCAAACGAAAACGTCCGCCGAAGCGGACGTTTTGACACTCTGGGCCGATGGCCGTGTGGTACATATTTCACGATGCAAATATACGGAAATATGTACTAATTGTCAATAGGCAAAGTGCTTATTTTTGAGATTTAATATTGCGGGCACCTTGCCTGCCCCCGAATAGCCGATGGGTCATTAGTTAGACGCTTGGTAACTTACGAAGGCGTCTTGATCAACGGGCAGGTACATTTGCAGCTGCTAGGTATACTGTTCCGATTAATGCGGTCAGTCTATACATTATAATATTATCTTCCTGCAGATCAACCCCTTCTCAGTCTGTAGTACCACAAAACCCTCTTGCGCGGATATACTTTTCACATCAATGGTGTATTCTCCGCCTACTGCCAGATTGACTATATCGTGTGAAAGCAGGGTACCATTGACCGAGTAAAGCAAGATAGTCGTCTTGCCAAGGTCACAGCTCGAGTGAATTTTTATCGAATGTCGATCGCGCGTCAATCGTATCTGATCGTCCTTGGGAGGGCTAACCACAACCGTGTTTATCATTGACGGAGGGAATAGGATTTTGCCGGAGACATAATTCTGATCAGCTTGCATTCCGCCCCCTATGGTGATAAAGTCCCAGTACCCAAATATATTCCCTAGCGTATCGTACGTAAACGGCTTCGTGGCATAACCCGAGGAAGAGTAATGCGCAGCTCCGAAGGGGTTATCAAACTGCATTCCAGCAATTAGTTTGATCGTTCGACTATACTTGTTGAGCACGCCTGAAACAGCAATTCCTGAAGTCTGATGGGCTGCTGTATCCTCCCAGTTGACTTTTCTTGACTCAGAAGTAATAGGGTCTAGGGCACTTCCATAGGACACTTTTGAAGCCTCGAATACTTGTAGGGAATCCGACCCGAGGTACGACCCTATGTCTGCCCGGAATGCGATGGACCACGAGAAATAGCCTTTGGGATTGTTGCCCCCATTGGCGAAATACCAATCTGAGTGAAACACATCGAGCTTGAAAACGCTCAGAAACCTCTCATTGCTTATGGCATCTTGAGTTTTGACTGTTACATTTCCTCCTGCTCCTCGCCCACTATCAGGCAGGTTGCACACTATAAGCGAATCGCTCCAAGAGACGACATCGAGAGTTGTATCCGCTATCAGAACCGAACCTGTCACCGTTCCGAATTGACCCCTGATCTGTAGTAAACTTTTCGCTTCGTCGGCCACTAGTTTAGTAATGGTCGGCTGCTGTGCCACTAGTGGACCTGGGGTGGTCAGGAAAAGCAGAATTATCAGGGCAGGTTTCATAGCAACAAAAATAAGATGCTCTCAGGGAAAATATACACTGGTGATTGATTTCTGACCAACGCACCGGATGACCGGAGGCAATCTACTGGTGAACGAGAGATTGCATCCTGGATGCATTCTAATATAAAGTATTGAAAATAAAATGTTTAATCGCTGGGAGAAAAATCGGAATGTATATACAAGTAACCGAAAAGTCACGTATATTTCTAACCATCCGGATACTCATGATATGAGACGCGACATATTGCAAACGTACCTGCGATATCTGCCACAATAGTTCGGACCACGTTGTAGAAACAAATTGTTCTACTACGATGATCTACACCGCCGACTGCCCTGAGTTTTCCGGGTGGGGGGCTACGACGGTAGGCCAGACCTGGACCGGCCCGTGGGGATATTCGTACGATACATGCTTCCTACAAGGATGTCAGTAACCGTTTCGATCAGATCTGTGGTTTTTCGGTTAGTGCCCGTCTGCCTCTTGCTGCTGTTGCTAACTACGACAGTTCGGCAAGCAGACGGGCAAGTGACGTGGCACATGACGCATTCGGATAGCTGGGTATCGTCGACCGGGCATCTGGATTCGCTGATTTGCTTCACGTCGTTATCGTGCAAAGGAAACAACTGTACTGCCGGAGCGATTATTACGACAGATCCGAATCATGCGGTAAGCAAACGCTTGACTATCTTTCGTAGTAATGACGGAGGAGTCTCGTGGCACGAGCAACCGTTTCAGATACAATATCCGCTCTTCCTCACGAATTCGGGCATCACGAAAATCCAGCAGATCGACTCCTTGCATGCGGTTGGCATTGCCGACGCAGGGTATGTCATCCGGACGACGGACGCTGGCATTACCTGGAGGAAGCTGCCTTTTCCCGTAAACCGGCAGCTTTCGGACATCGACTACTCCGATTCACTGACTGGCATTGTTGTTGGCGTTGGGTTAGACAGTGAAGTGTTCACCACGACCGACGGAGGCAGTACCTGGACGGATCGGACGCAGCCGGGTTACTCCTATCTTTGCTCATGCCGGTCCTTCGGCAACGGTGTCTTTCGATTTTTCCGGATCGGCCACGGTCCGATCTATACAACGAGAAATAACTTTAAGACGGTCGATTCATCGAAGTTGATATTCGATTCGTTGTCGGACCCGAAGAATCACTATGATATCGAGAACTGTACGTATACTTCAGGCGACACAATTCTTGCATACGGGCGCCTTTGGCCGAAGGATACCGTCGACATTGGTGGTGGATACGGGCTGATCATGCGTTCGACCGACGGCGGAGTCACTTGGGAGAAGCCATCGATTTACCCGACCTCGAAGATTAGCTACGTTACGAAGACCACCCCACTCGATCGCGATACGATCTACGCGGACGGATTCAGTAACTTCAACATCCTCTTCAGTACCGATCGCGGTGCGTCGTGGCGTAGTGACACGATCATCGTGGATACCAGCTTCTCACCATCCGCTTGTTGGGGGCTGGCGATGACGGGTGATGGTCATCCGATAGCCAGCTTCAGTTTCGACATCTTCCCACGCGCATCGATACTCTCACGTGGCAGATCCGGCTTGTCGCACGTCGAAGTGGTTGAGAAGATCCGATACTACACTTACTGTTATCCGAATCCGGCTCACAACGTCGTGCATATTTCGTCGATCGACCACTCGAATCGTTACGGTCTGTATGATATCTTCGGGAGGGTGGTCGCACGAGGGGTGCTTTCCGCAGAGGGCACCGCCGACATCGATGTTTCTCACTTACCACCCGGCATGTACGCAGTGGTCCTGGAATACTTCGATCTCCAATTCTGCGCCGGAAAGATTGTCGTGCAGTAGGAACGGACTCCGACCTTCGGCTTTGCCTTCACAATTGTAAGAGCAGATCGCCTTCGTTTGCGCCTACGGTTGTCCCTACCCATATCTATGTCCACATAGATCGTCCTTGCAAGTTGTTGCTAAGTAATCGTTTAGAGTGCCGGTAAAATTATTTTTAAATTTATTGAACAAGTAACCGAATAGTTACGTATGTTTGTAACCGTTCAGTTACTCATGATATGAGACGCGACGTATTTCAAGCCATAGCAGACCCCAAGCGCCGAGCCATTCTGGCGCTGCTGGCGATGCACGCGATGACGATCAACGGGATCGCACAACACTTCCAGGTCAGCCGTCCGGCGATCTCGAAGCATGTGAAGATCCTTTCCGAGTGCGGGTTGGTGGATGTCAAGCAGCAAGGGCGCGAGCGCTTCTGCGAGGCAAAGCTTGCCAAGCTCGGGGAAGTGTCCGATTGGGTCGAGCAGTACCGGAAGTTCTGGGAAGAAAAGCTCGATGCGTTGGAAGAGTATTTACAAGAACTACAATCAAAGGAGAAACACGATGCCGCAAACAATGACATCAACGGTTGAAACGCGTGACTGCGAGGTCGTGATCTCGCGCATGATCAACGCACCGAGAGAACTCGTATTCGAGGCATTCACCAAGCCGGAGCATCTGGCGCGCTGGTTCGGTCCGCGCATCTTCGCGACCGACTGCTCGAGCAATGCGCACGTCGCCGGGAAGTACCGCTTCTCGATGTACGGACAAGGTAACATCCCCGAGGAGTTCAGAGGCCCGTTCACGATGAAAGGCGAGTACCTCGAGATCGATCCGCCTTCGAAGATCGTCTATACGACCGATCTCTCGGAGCATCCGCAGTCGTGGAAGGATATGCTCGCGGGCATGATCGAAGACGGCAAGAACACGAACTACCTCGACTCGGTCGTGACGGTGACGTTCGACGACGTCGCCGGCAAGACGAAGCTGACGATCACGACGAACTTCGAATCGAACGCGGTGCGCGACGGCTACGTGAAGCTGCAAATGTCGGAAGGCTGGAGCGAGAGCCTCGAACGCCTCGAAGAGTTGGTCACCGACGAAGGGATCGATCGCGAGATCGTTATCATCCGCGTGCTCAACGCCCCGCGCGAGCTGGTGTACGAAGCCTGGACCGATCCGAAGCACCTCGAAAAGTGGTGGGGACCGAACGCGTTTACCACCACCACGGAAACATTCGATTTCCGTGAAGGCGGGAGTTGGCACCATGTGATGCACGGACCCGATGGGAAGGATTATCCGAACTGGTCGATGTTCGATACCATCATTCCGAACGAGTTGATATCGTACGATCACGGCGGCGGCGATCCGGAAGGGGTATACGATGCGCAATTCCATGCGACGGTCACCTTCGAGTCGATGGGAAACAAGACTCGCGTGATGATGCGCAGCGTGTTCCCGAGCCTGAAGTTGCGCGATCATGTCGTCGAGAAATACGGCGCGATCGAAGGCGGCAAGCAGCACCTTGCGAACCTCGAAGAATACGTGCTCACTCACTTAACAAAATAATCACATGGCAACGACAGCACAAGCAACCGATCTGGTTATCGAGCGCATCTTTGACGCGCCGCGCGCACTTGTCTGGCGCGCCTGGACCGATGCGAAGCACTTCCAGCAATGGTTTGGCCCGAAAGTCTTCACGGTCCCAAACTGCACGATCGACTTCCGCGAGGGAGGGAAGTATCTCTTCGCATTCATGGACCCGGAGGGAAAGAAGATTTGGGTCACGGGGACGTATGAAACGATCCGCCCGATGGAGTTCGTGGAGTACACCGATTGCTTCGCCGATGAGCAGGGAAATATGGTAGGCCCCGCTCACTATGGGTTTGGCGATGCGATGCCGACGATCATGCGGGTCAGCCTCACGTTCGAAGATCTCGGCGCGAAGACGAAGATGACTTTGCGTCACGGTGAATTCCAGTCGGCTGAGATGGTCGAGATGACCAAAGCAAGCTGGAACGAGTCGTTCGAGAAACTTGATGTTAGTCTTCGATAGACTCCCCAACATCGAGCCAAAGCCATGTGCAGAAATATCAAAACACTCTTTAACTTCGATCCCCCGGCAACCGATCAAGAGATCCACGACGCAGCGCTGCAATTCGTGCGCAAGCTCAGCGGCTTTACGAAGCCGTCGCTTGCAAACGCGGCAGCGTTCGATGCGGCAGTCGAGGAGACGGCACAGGTTGCACGGAAACTGATCGATTCATTGACAACTACATCTGCGCCGCGAGACCGTTTGGTCGTTGCTGCCCGAGCGAAAGCCAAGGCGATGCAGCGGTTCGGATAAGACTTCACTGACAACAATGGAAACAACAACTGTCCATCCGATGCACGTGATGACGTTGCCATCGGATACGACGATCCACGTCGTGCGCGAGTTCAATGCACCGCGAGAACTCGTGTTTCGCGCGATGACTGATGCACAGATGATCCCGAAGTGGTGGGGTCCGCGTATGCTGCGCACCGTTGTCGAGACGCTCGAACCGTATGTCGGCGGCAAATGGCGCTTCTTGCAGTATGACCCGGAAGGCAAAGAGTATGCCTTTCGCGGAGAGTTTCTCGCGATCGATCCTCCGTCGTCGCTGCAGATGACGTTCGAGTTCGAACCGATGGCAGGGCACATCATCGTGCAGGATGTGAGTTTCGAAGACATCGGTGGCAGAACACGGATGACATCGGTATCCACATACCAATCTCGAGCAGACCGCGACGGCATGATCGAACACGGCATGGAGTGGGGCATGCGCGAAGGCTACGAACGCCTCGACGACCTGCTTGCTGCAGAACACAACTGATCTTCTACTCAATCATTCATCGTATTACGTACCATTATGGAAGTATCACCGAAAACATTCACAATCACTCGCACACTAAATGCGCCGCGACAGTTGGTGTGGGACGTTTGGACACAGCCGGATCATTTGATGAAGTGGTTCGCGCCGAAAGGATTCATCATGCCGAAATGCGATATGGACTTTCGTGTCGGCGGCACATTTCATTACTGCCAGGAATCGCCGAGCGGCGAGCAGATGTGGGGCAAGTGGATCTTCCGCGAGATCGTGAAGCCGGAAAAGATCGATCTGCTGCACTCGTTCTCCGACGCAGAAGGTGGAATCACCCACCACCCGATGGCTCCTACGTGGCCGTTGCAGATGACGTCGGTCACAACACTGGTGGATAATGCAGGTAAGACCGATCTTACGATCGCATGGTCGCCGTACAACGCATCCGACGAAGAGATCACCACGTTCAATTCGTCTTTTGACAGCATGAACGGCGGCTGGAACGGCACGTTCGAGTATCTCGAAGCATATCTCTCAGAACTAACCAAGTAAGCCCCATGCACAAACTTCAGACATTCGTTTGGTACGTCGACCAGGCTGAGGACGCGGCGAAGCTCTATCTCGCCGCATTCAAGAACTCCAAGATGCTCAGCACGATGCCGGGGCCCGGCAAGCCGATGGGCGTGACGATCGACATCGCCGGTACCGAGATCATCACGTTCAACGGAGGCCCGCATCAGCCGTTGACGCCGGCGATCTCGTTCTTCGTGACGCTCGGCAACGAGGCCGAGGTGGATCATGCGTGGAAGGTGCTCACCGACGGTGGCGTTGAACTCATGCCGCTTGACAAGTATCCGTTCAGCGAGAAGTTCGGCTGGGTGCAGGACAAGTTCGGGCAGTCGTGGCAGCTCTTTCTTTCGCCGGGGAGCACGATGTCGGTCTCGCCGTTCCTGCTCTTTGTCGGCCCGCAGCATGCCCGAGCAAAAGAGGCGCTTGAGCACTACACGTCGATCTTCAAGGGCTCGACAATCGATAACATCACGTACTTCGGCGCCGGCGAGATGGGGCAGGAAGGCACCGTGAAGCACGGTGCTTGCACGATATTGGGCACGAAGCTCATGGTCATGGATAGCAACGCACCGCATGCGTTCAACTTCAACGAATCACAGTCGCTCTTTGTCAACTGCACCACGCAAGACGAAGTAGACTATTATTGGAGCAAGCTCGGCGATGGCGGTACGTACAGCCGTTGCGGTTGGCTTGCCGACAAGTTCGGTGTCTGGTGGCAGATCATCCCCACGGCGCTCGGCAAGGCGCTCTCGAATCCGGATCGGGCAAAGGCAGGACGTGCAATGCAGGCGATGCTGAAGATGGATAGGATCATCATTGCTGACATCGAAGCAGCGCTCGTATAATTTCATTCAATCGCAATTCAATCATCTATTATGGCAATCATCAATCCGTACCTGAACTTTCAGGGCAATACTGAAGAGGCATTCAATTTCTACAAGTCCGTCTTTGGCGGCGATTTCCGCATGCTCATGCGTTTCGGCGAGGTGCCGGGAATGGACAATACGCCGGAGAACGTGAAGAATATGCTCATGCACGTTTCGTTGCCTGTTGGCGACACGACGCTGATGGGTACCGATGCGGTCGAGGGCATGGGCGACAAGCTGCAGGTTGGCAACAACATCCATCTCTCGTTCCATTCGGATAGCCGCGAACAGGCCGACAACGTCTTTAACAAACTCGCCGCCGGCGGCAACGTTCGTCTCGCGATGGGCGACCAATTCTGGGGCGACTACTATGGACAAGTCGTCGACAAGTTCGGCGTGAGCTGGATGATCTCGCACACACCTGTGAAGAAGTAATTAGTAATTAGTAGTCAGTAGCCAGTAGTCAGTAGTCAGGTAGAATCTTCTATTTGACGATAACATCCTGGCTACTGGCTACTGACTACTATCCAACCACCCAATACCAGAAGCAACATGATAGACAAGTGGAAATCCTATACGCCGCAGTTTCTTGCGCTCTTGCGCATCGTTGCGGCCATTGTGTTCATTCAGTCGGGGACATTGAAGCTCTTTAGCTGGCCGATCGGTATGCCGCCGGGAAATACGCTCGTCCCGTTCTCACAGGTCTGGTTTGCCGGTGTGCTCGAAGCGTTCGGCGGGGCGATGATACTCGTCGGTTTCTGTGTGCGGCCGGTCGCATTCATACTCTCGGGCGAAATGGCTATCGCCTATTTCCAGGCACATGCACCGAAGGCCTTCTGGACCGTGGAGAACGGCGGTGGCTCGGCAGTGCTGTTCTGTTTTATCTGGCTCTATTTTTCCGCAGCAGGGGCGGGTGTGTGGAGTCTTGACTCGTTTCGAAAGAAACAATAGTCCTTTCTGGTCATTATTTGCCTTAACGTGGTCTGTAACTGTGGTGTGTAGTCGACGGCGAGAGCGGTCGGTCGGCCGTAACTCATGTGCTTGTAGCAGTTAGCGTTATTCAGGTAAATAGATTGGGCTCCAAAGTAAATCGGACGGTATTTGTCTGCATTGTGACATAGGTCATAAAGAATTATAAGGGAGACCGAGTAATTTTGTATCACGATCACGAGATCGTGATGTGTTGCGCAGCGGGATTGGGCTAACAAACCGCCAGCGCACAGCAGCCGGACGAAGAGATGTCGTACGGTGGTCATGATCCGGATGGTCGGGGGAAATACATCCACGCAGTCGTTGTCGGAATGAATATCGGTACTTCGTCAGCGGCTGCACATTACCACCTAATGATATGATCACAATTCCAATCACATCGGAGCGAACCCTTAGAGAAATTGTATCGGAGAACTTTGCCAGCGCGTCGGTGCTGGAGAAGTACGGTCTCGATTTCTGCTGTAACGGCGGCGCGACACTCACCGAAGCATGCAGCCGCAAAGGGCTTGATGTTGCGACGATTGCATCCGAGCTTGCGACGGTTGAAGCCGACGAAGCCTCGCCTAGGCACATTCAGTGGGAGCTGCCGTTCCTCATTGATTACATCGTCAACAATCACCACGCATACGTTCGGGCACAGATCCCGCTGATCGGTCTTCATCTTAGTAAGGTCGAACGCGCACACGGCGAACGCCATCCGGAGGTCTACGAAGCGGCGGAGATTTTCCGAAGCGAGAGCGAGGCGTTCGAGGATCACATGGCCAAAGAAGAGCAGATCCTGTTCCCGTTCATGAAAGTGCTCTATCGTGCGCATCGTGACGGTGGCCAGCTCCAGAGTCCGTCGTTTGGCAGCGTTGCCGGCCCGATCGGTATGATGCTCGACGAGCATGAACAGACCGGCGATGCGATGGCCCGGATCCGCGGACTGCTTGCAGACTACACTCCTCCGGCCGATGCCTGCACGACCATGCGCCTGCTCTACAAAGAACTCGATGCATTTGAACGCGACCTACACAAGCATGTCTTTCTCGAAAATGCGATCTTGTTTCCCAAGGCGATTCGCCTTGAAGAAGAAGCTGCGCAAGCACCACGCATGCAATCGTAAGCATCCATCACACCGGATCGCCGAGCGATCATCGACTACCGAACCACCGAAACTATCAGTATCATGACCACGAAACCAATCGACTCAAAACGACTTACACTCGTAGGCAGTCTTGCTATCATTGTTGTCGGCGTTGCCGCGTTCTTCTTTGGGAAGACGGAAGGCTCCGCCAAATACAAACACATGAGCGCATTCGCCTGGGACAAGGATGAATGGGCAAAGCGTACCAAAGGGATTCGTACGAGTTACAATCCCGATCACGACCTCAATACCGAAACCCTGACGCTCGTGCCGGGTGACCCGCGCTGGCTCGATTTCGTGTTCTGGTGCTTCAACAACAAAGTCGCCGAACATCAGGTCGAAGCCTACGGCGGCACCGATTGGGACGGCCCCAAAGGCGGCGTGATTTTCCATTGGGCTCCGGGCTCGCGATGGGAAACGCACACGCTTGCAAGCTTCGGGTTCACAATCGGCCACACCATCGGTGAGCATCAATGGAAGGATACCCAATTTCCGGAGTTCTTCGAAAAGTATGGCGGTACGTACGGGATCAACGTGAAGGACCGACTCGCAGAGATCGATACGGCATCGCCCAACGGCTGGGTCGACTTCCTCGATTACTGCGGCGGACCGAACAGCCCGTACTACCGCTACCTCTTCCATCAGGAATCTGTTGTCGATCCCGTCCATAACAAGATCTATCT
The DNA here is from genome assembly GCA_018266755.1 of Bacteroidota bacterium. Classification (NCBI taxonomy): domain Bacteria; kingdom Pseudomonadati; phylum Bacteroidota; species Bacteroidota bacterium. The sequence continues at coordinate 26,387 of JAFDZW010000002.1, read as the reverse complement.
GATCGGCGGACAGGGCGTGGAGTTCGAGTATAGCTTCGAACGATATTACCACGAGTTGCGTGAAGTCCTTACCGATGCGCGTGCGTATCAGTTCTTCCAGATGTACGATCTGTACGGTCCCGGCTTCGCATCGATGACCGGTTGGGCGAAGAACAAGCTCAATGCCACCGAACATGGGCTCTCGTTTACCGACGACACCAGCAAGTGGATGACCAAACCGGGCGTTGCGTGGGCGACGAAGTACAACCCAAACCCGCAGCTTCCGACTGTTCCGGCGCACATGCGCGAACATGATGCAGCGGTTGCAGGGCAAACTGTCTACCGTCAGCAATGCACGCCATGTCACGGCGTCAATGGCGACGGCAAAGGCTTCCTTGCGGCTGGCTTCGAAGTACCTCCGCGCGATTTCCGTCTCGGCCTCTACAAATTCCGCTCGACCGTCGGCGGCGCATTCCCGACAATGGGAGACCTCGAGCACATCATTCGCGTCGGTGTCAATGGCGGCACGATGCCTGCATGGGGCGAATTCCTGACGCCGGAGCAGATTCACAATGTTGCAGTGTACCTCGTGACCTTCTCCGAACGATTCCTCGACGCATGGAACGCGAGGAAAGAGCCGGAGGTGTTGAAGATCCCACCGGTACCGAGCAATCTCGCGTCGATGGTCGAACAAGGGAAACAGGTATTCGCGCAAATGCAGTGTGCAAAGTGCCACGGAGAATCGGGCGCAGGCAACGGCCCATCGTCGGTTGGTTTGAAAGATACTTGGGAGCAGCCGATCAGGACTGCGGATCTCACGTACAAATGGCAGTTCAAGAACGGCCACCGACCCGAGGATATCTACCGCACCTTCAACGCCGGACTCAACGGGACACCAATGCCGTCGTTCAAGGATATTTTCAAGTCGGATGACGAACGCTGGGCGCTCGTCGCGTATGTGCTTTCGCTCTCACCGAGCGAACGGCCCGTACTGCACTTGAAAGATTTCAGAACCAAGTTCGCATCGTCCGTCGATTCGAACGGTATCGTCAGGAGGTAAGTATGTTCAGCAAATCATATATCAGGGTTGGTATTCTCATGGCAGGCACGGCGCTGCTCGTGATCGCAAGTCTGTTCGTTCGCAGTTCGTTTTCCGGAGGCAAGAATAATCAAAAGATGATGACGGTCGGCGGGAAAGAGAACCCGTGCCAGTGTACGCAACGCATCGAACGATAATAAATGATATAGTAGAAAACAAAACGCGCCCCGGCAATTCGCTTGGGGCGCGTTTTCTTTCGTATGAGGGTACGATCAGTTGGGCTCGCCGAGGAATTTCGCGAGCGTCTTCTCGAGGTTCTCGCCACGCATCGAATCTTCCATGGCGACGATCGTGCCGTCGGGTCCGACAAGAATCGGCCGTGGAATACCGGCTACTTCGAATTCTTTCGCCAGATCGGCATTGAAGATGCCGGGAATGAACGCATGCAGCCACGGCATCTTCCACTTCTTGGCGCGAAACGGAGCGATTTGTCCTTCGGCGGCATCCATCGAAATAGAGAGGATCTCGAAGCCCTTTCGTCCGCGGAATTTCTCGTATGCTTTGTGGATTGCCGGCATCTCGCGCACACACGGCCCGCACCACGTTGCCCAGAAGTCGATCATATAATAATGTCCGAGCATCGACTTGTCGCTGACTTTCGATGCCTCGCCGAGCAACGCAAGTTCGAACGGAGGAACATGCTTGCCGAGTTGCACCGCCGCGTCGGGATTGAACTTCGTGATTTCGTATTTGATATCGTCGATATCTTTATACTCGGTCTTGAGTGTTGTATAGAGTGTTCGCGCTTCGTCCGTCCGCTTTGCGGTATAGGCCGTCTCAAGACGATTTGCAAGCGCGACCGCGCGGACCGAACGTTCGGGGTTCGACTCCAAGCCAGTACGATAGGCTGCTCCCTGATTCGGCTCGACGAGCGACGTGAGTTCTATCACTTCATGCGGGGCGAGCGACCACATCGGCGAGTTTGCCGGCACGGCAGCAAGGATCGTCGCTGCATCGTCCTTTGAAAGCGGCAGGTCGGGGTTGTACTGGCTTGCCAACACGACGGCCGCATACTGCGCCAACGTTGTGTTACCGCTGGCCTGCGCACCGGAGAGGGCAGTACGGATGTAGCCGAGCATTGCCTGATATTTCTCGCCGGAGATCGAGCGCTGACCATTCGTTTCGACGATCATCTCCTCGCTCATTTGCTCGACTGTCGAATAGAGCGCATACGCTTTCATCAAAAACTCGTCGTTAAACTGAATCCGTGGCAGACGCATCGACGATGCATACTGCATCTTCGCCGGATCGTAGGTAATCGTGACCTTCTCGCCTTTCTTCGTGCGAAGTACAGAACGGTAATCGCCGCCGCCGTCATAGGTGTAGTAATCGGCCTGCGACCCATTGACGCTATGATTGCCGGCGACGCTCAGGAGCTGATAGGCAAGCGTATCGGCCGTAGCGATGTGGTCGCCCACAAACGTATAGATGCCGTTCGGGTCTTGCACCGGCGCGAGCGTATCGGTACCGGCGAATTCGAACTTGTTCCAGTCGCCGATGATCCGCACATGCTCGGGCATCGGATCGTAATTGTTCGCTTTGAGCATCACGTCGAGCGTGATCTCTTTTTTCGGTTCGGTGACGATCAGGGGAATGCTTGCCTCGGTATGGCTGACGGCGCTCACCCGGAGTTCATAGATACCCGGAGCAGGTACGGTCATCGTGAACGCGCCTTTTGCGTTGCACTCGACGCTCGAGCTCTTCGTCGCATTTTCATGCATCTTCCCGAGATGCGCATGTGCAAGGATCGGCGCGGAGCCGTCAGCACAATGCACCATGCCATGGACTGTAATCTGTGCCGATGCCGCTGACGCAGCGACGAACACGACGAGGAGAGCGAGGAATATCTTCATGTTTCTTGAGTTGGTAAACAACGACCGCTGGAATACTAAACGGTAGAATTTGATCAGCACTGGCAACAATACGAAGACAGGTCACATTCCGTTTCTAGTTGATAATGCAAGAACACGAGAGGCTGAGTTTTTGCATGGCGGCGGCAAAAAAGTGCATATATTTGTTCATCAGGCCCTGTGTCTTAGCAGACCGTACCATTATCACGTAGCAATTCAGACTATGAAACATGAAACAACAGTCCCCCCCCCCCCCCCCCCCCCATTCACGGATGTGAATGAAATTCAGGCCACAGTACGATATATGCTGACCTCATACCGGCTCGACAAAAACGATTTTCTCGAGATTGCCATCGGTGAGGCTGTCTCGTCGGTTCTGCTTCATGTACCGATCGACGACCCATTTATCGTCGCTCGGATATACACCGCAGCGAAGCGCAAGCTGATCGACGAGATCCGCCGCCGCAAGCGGCTCGTACCGTTCTCCCAGATTGATACGCACGACCAGAATAGTGCGATACGAATCCCGAACCCCGAACATTTGACGCTTGAACGGTTGGCGATCGAGCAATTGATCGAACGGCTGTCTCCGAAACAAGCGGAAGCGGTTCGGTTACACTATCTGGAAGGGCACACTGTCTCGGAAGTAGGACGGATTCTGAACATTTCAAGCGATGCAGCCAAAGCCCGCATCACAGCCGCCTTGCGTACACTTCGGGCTCTTGCGCTGCACGATGAACGAATTATTCATAAGAATTCATAATCATCAACCTACCCGATTCTGCCGGTTCAATCGTATATAAAGTAACGCCCATGTAATGTCCGGACATGAGGGGGCCTATCATTGCCTAATCTCTGCGTTGAATGCAGACGATATTGGTTTGTAAAGAATACGAATGGATGATGTTGCTCTATGAAAACTAAGCTGTATTTCACATTAGTTGTGGTGCTTGCTCTTGTTGCCCTGCATCGCACAAGCTTTGGCCAGTCCAATGTGTGTGGCACAAATACCGGCGACTTTGGCGAGACGACTCTGACGACCGATTACTGTTGGATTTGGAATTGTATACTTGGGACTTACTCTGTCCCGAACCCCCCGCCGACACCGGGTATTTATCTCGGGATCACTACCTGTTCCAAGCAGGCAGTCCCGTGTACGCTTCGCCCGAACGGGACCATCTGTCCGGTGCCCTCCAACTCATATCACTACTTCAGTTTGCGGAACAATACCGGATGTCTTGCAGATTGCGGTCCATACGGACATGCACCGGCAGTCGTTCAGGTTGATCTTGAGGTACAAATTGCACAAAACGGACCATTTGGTGGGAATGTGGTTGTGTGTAACGTGATGAAGAATTTCGGCGTCTCACCATGGAATAATGACAGTTGGGGTATCAAGGCGTGGAATTTTGCGCTTAGTAGGTGGGATACTACATTCTACGGAGTGTGCAATGGCCGTGGGGGTGGCAGCGACTATTGTAGCTACGATGCGTCCGGAAATCTTATTTGTAGGTTCAGGCTCATCGCACTGCCGACTTGCACGACGTGTTCGACCCCAACGTACTGGGAAATACCACCGCTCGCCCATCTAACTTGGGAAATGGATGGCATTCAGGCTGTGAATTCCGCTACGGTGTACTATATCTGGGACTCGAACGGTGATCCGGATTGGAACGGGAAGGAACCGGGGGGACTTATTCCAACACCGTTCAAGACTGTGTCGGCGACATTTAATAATCCAACCATTACAACCAACATGGTTGGTGGCATGGACTATTCAACGACGCCGCCTACTGCGACGTGCGGCGGGCCATGCCAATAAGCTACTGCTAAGCCCTGTGCGGGAACCATATCCGCACAGGGCTGATGTTTAACTCTTGATTGACGATCTTGCGCGCATGAATTGGAGTTGCAGGTTCCTAATAGGCGCCACATTGTTATTGCTGAATCTGGCGCTTCTTCCTTCCGTGTCGTCGGCCCAAGCCGCTAATGGGCGCTGGTCTGTTGTTCGGGTCCCCGGCGACAGCTTATGGCCTGTTCAAATGTTTTTTATTGACAGCTCTCGCGGCTTCTTAGTATGTAGACGCTATACTGTTCCTGAGGAGAAGTATGGATCAGATTTGCACCCGATGCACTTCTTTACTGCAGACGGTGGTCGGACTTGGTCGCCTTTGAAGTTCCCGGCTCCCCTTAGACCTGTATATTACGGTGATCCGTGTATACTGAATTGGAGTGGTGATGCTCTGTACTGTAGACTATATGACACGACAGGAGGTCGAGCGATATCAGCAGCACTGCTGTTTCGCTCCGACGATCTTGGGTTGCACTGGATTAAGCCTCTAAGCGCGTTCAATCCGTTCGCATGTCTTCCCCATAACTATATTGTTGGCCTCAATGACAAGATCAATGGCCAACTTCTCGGTTCTACCGACGGAGGGCTTACTACACATGCACTTAATACGCCGAGCGAGTTCTATACGTACCAAATAGACGGGCACAGCTATACACTCAACCCGACTTTAGTGCCTTCGTATGTGTACATCGATAGTGTGCACTGGTTCGCATTCGTTACAGATCTGGCAGATACGCTCCATCTCCAGTCACCGAAGGGGATTACAACATTCGTAAGTTCAGACGGCGGTCGCAAGTGGTTTCCTTACTTTTCTGACCTGCCCGATTCCCTGGTATCTCATTTAGCGTGGTTCTCGAGTACGGCAGACTGGGGGAACACAACGGAAACGCCTGAAAGAACAGAGTGCGATATGATTGCCGGTACAGGATTTGCATTTAGAGCGACCAGCGCTGAAGTATCGTTACAGGGATTAACGTCACCGTCAGGTATACGCGCTCTCATGACATTTACCTATACTCCTGATTACGGAAAGAGTTGGCATTTCAATTGTTCCTTCCCGTACCGTGCTCGCGGATTTGCTGCTGCAGATACGAATGATATCTGGATGACCGTGCTTCGTCAGCCAAACGAATACTACACGTGGGCGAACACGAGGATCTATACGACGAATTACGACGCATATTGGATCGTGCATTCGACCGATCGCGGTCAGACGTGGAGTATAGACTCGACCACTTTGTGGGATTCCGATCTCGGGGAGTCTGACGGAGCGATCATTAGTTCGAGTGACCGCAACCACGTGTGGATTGCAGCAGAGCGAGGAGCGCATACATATATTTTCCGCTATGAAGGCGAACAACCACACTCGGGGGTAGAAGAGTACGTCCCGTTGAACTATCCGAAGTTCGTCAATGTGTTTCCGAACCCTGCGACAGAACATACGCAGATTGCCCTGGCGCGTAATTGCCCGATTACGACGCTACGGTTGGTTGACATCATGGGCCGCGAACAGTCGGTGCCGATCAAACGTCTGACGGAGTACAGCGTGGACGTCGATGTATCGAAACTCCCGAGCGGTATCTACCTCGCCGGCATCACCACTCCGTACGGACCGTACACGAACATGGTGGTGGTTGAGAGGTAGGGAGTAATCCCTCGCCGTAGAAAAAACTACCTCGCCTTTCGGCTCCTCGGGTGCTTCAGGAAGTGTGGGCGTGACTCTGAGGAATCCGGTTTCGGTTTGCTTGTCATGTGCCAGTAGTTGCAGTACGGGCATTCATAGCTTGAAAGTGATTGCGTGTTGCGTCGGACCTGTGCAAGCGCGGCAATGGCGGCATTGGCTTCCGCTTGTGATGCATATTTCTTCTTCTTGGAAGCTCTGCAGAGATCGTCCGTCATGGATGGCTCCGATTGATGAACAGGCCCTGCCCGGTACTTACGAGCCGCGTTCGCGGAAGATCACGCTCGAGAACCAGAAGCGGAAGGCGATCAGGAGCTTGTGGGGCGTGCTCACGGAGATGCGGTGGCGGAAGACGTTATACTCGGCCAGTTCGATCTTACGGAGCAAGCGGAAGTAGATCGCATCCATGATCTGCGCCGCGAAGAGCGTGAAGCGTTCGCCTTTGCCGAGCTTTGCGCGGGCGGCGGCGTAGTACTCGCGTGCTCGCGCAACCTCGAAGTTCATCAGGTTGATGAAGTTCAGATTGTAGTTGCCGCTGAGGATGTCCTGCTCGGTGACACCGAAGCGGCGCATGTCCTCGGCCGGGATGTAGATGCGGCCCATCGAGGCGTCCTTCTTGATGTCGCGCAGGATGTTCGTCAGTTGCAGCGCGATGCCGAGGTCGATCGCATACTCTTTCGTGCGTTCGAACTTATAGCCGAAGATCTCGATCGTGATAAGCCCGACGATACTTGCGACCGCATAACAATAGTCCTTCAATTCGTCGAAGCTCTCGTAACGATTGCGCACGAGATCCATCTCGACTCCGTCGATGAGCGTCAGGAAGTATTGCTTCGGGATCTTGAAGCGGGAAATAACTTTGTAGAGATTGCGAAGGATCGGGTGCTTCGAGCTTCCGTCGTAACATTTTTCGACCTCTGCGCGCCACCAGTCGAGTCGAATACGCTTCTTCTCGAGCGCGACCTCCTTCTTGATGTTAATGCCGGGCAGGTCGAGCGCGATGTCCTCGTCGACGAGGTCGTCAGTGTATCGGCAAAACTCATAGACCGACTGCATCGCCAGCCGCTGATCTTTCGGCAAGAGCGAGAACGAGTAGAAGAAATTACTCTTTCCGCCCGTCGCCGGGGGCGGAAGAGGCTCTTCCGTAAAGATCGATTCTGCGCTATGGATGGGTCGTTCGTCCAGCATTATGCCGCTCGTGTCAACAAAGACTGCAAAAGTACCGATATTTGTTCCCGCCTCGTGAGCGTAGGTCGTGTTAAATATGTGTTGCCGTCCAACCGGCGGATATTTGCCACCATTCGACGGGCCGAGTGTACGACTGCCCGGAGCTCGAGGCCGAGCCTCCCCCCGACGATTTCAGCCAGCGGTGCTCCGCGGTCGATCAACGATTCTACGCGGTCTGCCTCAAAGAGTGACAGCAGGGCCAGACGGTTTTTGTCCGGTTCTGCCGACGGTTCGATCTCGAAGAGATCCCAATCCTCTTTTGGGAAGTAGTACCGCCCGTTTGCCAGATCTTCCTTAATATCCTGAATAAAATTCAGCAGTTGCAGCCCGGTGCAAATTTCGTTCGAGAGCTGAATGAGCCTGGGCTCGTGGTGCCCGAAGAGTGCCAGCACCAACTCGCCGACAGGGTCGGCAGATCGGGCGGTGTACCAGCGCAGGTCGTCGAACGTCTCGAATCGGACATTGCCCCGAGCGTCGAACTCGAATGCCTCAAGCAGCCGAAGCAGCGGAGCAGTATCGAGTCGGCACTCCGTGATGGTATTACGAAGGGCAAGAAAGATCGGATGTTCGCTGTCTCGCTGCGGGTTCAACAGGCGGTCGCGCCAATCGGCCAGGAGTCGAAGGCGCTCCTCGCGAGGCCGTTCGGGGAGGTCGGCGAAATCGTCGGCCATGCGCATACAGGCATAGAGCGCGAAAAAGTGATGCCGCAGCCGCTTCGGGACGAGCACCGAGCCGACGGGAAAATTCTCGTAATGCGCAGCCATCCGCCGGCATTCGGCATAGGCTTCGGTGAGTATGGGTACGGTATCCGTCATCCGTGCGCTTATAACAATACATTAGAAGGGAATACGCCCGGACTTGTGCTGCGGATATCGCAAAGCTCCGGAATCCGGCAGGGTGAATTTCCCCATTGTACCCGAAAAACTCCGTATTTTTGTCTTCTGGGTATCAGAGCACCAGGTGTTTCATTATTTAATAATCGAGGATTGAGATGACTACTTCTATTGTAAAGAAACTTTCATATTTGTTATCGTTATTGGTCGTCGTCGGCCTGATGAGCTGCGGCGGTAAGAAGGGCGGCGATGAGGACGACGCAGGCGATAAGGGCGGCGAAGCCCCGGCTGCAGCAGCCGCGAAGACGGTCGACATGGCAAATGGTGCTACCATCTCCGGTACCGTGAAGCTCGATGGTGCAGCTCCAGCCAACAAGCCGATCGCAATGGATGCCGATCCGGTCTGTAAGGCTGCTCACTCCGCTCCGGTCATGGAAGACCACTGGATCGTCGGTGACGGCGGTGTGGTTGCAAATGCGTTCGTGTACGTGAAGGACGGCCTCGGTGGCGCTTCGTACGCAGCAGTGAACAATGCTCCGGTTGTGCTCAACCAGCAGGGCTGTCAGTACCAGCCGCACATTTTCGGTATGGTCGCCGGTCAGCACCTGATCATCAAGAACGACGACAAGACCTTGCACAATGTGCATGCACATGGCGAGAAGAACGAGCAGTTCAACGAAGGCCAGCCGGGCGGCTCGCCGGATAAGGACAAAGTGCTCGACAAGCCGGAAGTCATGGTTCCGATCAAGTGCGACGTGCACGGTTGGATGAATTGCTACGCCGGTGTCCTGAACCACCCGTTCTTCGCTGTGACGGGTAAAGACGGCAAGTACGAGATCAAGGGCGTTCCGGCCGGCGATCTCACGGTTACCTGCTGGCACGAGACGCTCGACGGCAAGGGTATGAGCGTCGATCAGAAGGTCACGGTCGCTGCAAAGGACAGCAAGACGGTGGACTTCTCGCTGAAGGCACAGTAAGCATCGTTTCCGGGTTTCGGAAGCCGGTGTCGGTGTCTTGGCGCCGGCTTCCCATTTGTGTTTCGTGTAATCTCATTCCATCTCATTGCTGATGAATTCAGGTATCACGCGGGGGCTCCGTCGCCTTTTTGGCGCGGCGCTTCTCACCGTTCCCACCGTACTCCTCGCACAGGACGTCAAACCCCGGTATCCTAACCATCACTGGTATTCGTGGTGGATGAACATCCTGCCCGACACGGCCAGCACCTATGCGCCGGATGTCGACGGTATGTTCAACCTCATCCTCTGGATCACGCTCATCGTCTTCGTGCTTGTCGAAGGATGTCTCGTGTATTTCCTCTGGAAGTATCGCCACAAGCCGGGACGAAAGGCCGTCTATTATCATGGCAACAACAAGCTCGAGATCACCTGGACGACTATTCCGGCCTTGATTCTCGTCTTCCTTGCCGTATTTAGCAATAAGATCTGGTCGGAGATCAAGAGCCCCGATCGTTTCCCGAAGAATGCTCCGGTCATCCGTATCATGCCGCGTCAGTTCGAGTGGGATATTACCTACCCGGGCCCGGACGGCAAGTTCGATACGCCGGACGATATCAATACGATCAATAATCTCTACCTCGCAGCGAACGAACCGGTCCAGATCAAGCTGCAAGGTCAGGATGTGATCCACAGCTTTTTCGTCCCGGAATTCCGTATCAAGCAAGATGCGGTTCCGGGCATGCCGACCGCCGTGTGGTTCAACCCGACGCATACGGGCGAGTACGATATCGCCTGCGCCGAACTCTGCGGCCTCGGCCACTATCGCATGAAGGGCTTCGTGCACATCGTCAGCCACGATTCGCTTTCGCGTTGGATGGCCTCGCAGGCTCCGCCGCCGCCGGCACCGGCCGCAGTGGCACCTGCTGCAGACACCGCTAAGAAGGCTGAGACCAAATAACTAAGTGTAACGGGAGATTCCTAATGTCTACGATCGTATTACCAAAAGAGATAAAGACCGCACACGGCGAGCACGCACATCACCACGAGCTCAGCTTCTGGCGAAAGTACATTTTCTCGCTCGATCATAAGGTGATCGGTATCCAGTTCTTGTTCTCGAGCTGCTTCTTCCTGCTCGTCGGCGGCTTGCTGGCGCTGGTCGTTCGCTTGCAGCTTGGCTGGCCGGACCATCAGGGGTGGTTTTACCTGATGATGGCAAAGTTCTTCCACGCCATCTTCGGAGACAAGATGATCGCGGGCACGATCATCCTTCCGGAGTTCTATAATGCGGCGTTCACGATGCATGCGACGTTCATGATCTTCTTCGCGGTCATGCCGTTTCTCATGGGCACCTTCGCGAACTTCCTGATCCCGTTGCAGATCGGCGCCGGCGATATGGCATTCCCGAAGCTCAACATGGCTTCGTTCTGGGTGTCGCTACTTTCCGGTGCGATTATGCTTTGCGCGTTCATCGTCCCCGGCGGTGCAGCCGGCGGCGGCTGGACGAGCTACCCGACGCTTTCGGCAATTCCCGAACTCTCCGGCGTGACGTGGGGACAGAACTTGTGGCTCATCAGCTTGCTGCTCAGCGGTGTTGCATCGCTGATGGGGGCGATCAACTACATCACGACAATCGTGAACATGCGCGCCCCGGGTATGTCGTGGCTTCGTATGCCGCTTCCGGTATGGGCGATGTTCGTGACCGCAATCCTGTTGCTCCTAGCGGTGCCAGTGCTCGCAGCCGCACTCGTGCTGTTGCTCTTCGATCGCACGCTCGGAACGAGCTTCTTTATTCCGCACGGTGTTCTTGTTGCAGGTTCACCGCTGACCGGCCATACTGGCGGCGGACAGGTACTGCTGTGGCAGCACTTGTTCTGGTTCTTCGGTCACCCCGAAGTGTATATCATGATCTTGCCGGCGATGGGTCTGACGTCCGAGATTCTCTCGGTCTTTGCCCGAAAGCCGATCTTCGGATATAAGGCCATGGTGCTCTCGATCTGCGGTATCGCATTTCTCGGCTTCATCGTGTGGGGTCACCACATGTTCCAGTCGGGCATGAATCCGCTGCTTGGGACGACGTTCATGATCTCGACGATGGCCATCGCCATTCCGTCGGCGATCAAGACATTCAACTGGCTCGGCACGCTCTGGGGCGGTAATTTCAAGTTCACCACCGCATTCTTGTTTGCCATCGGCTTCGTGTCGATGTTTGCAATCGGCGGACTCTCGGGTATCTTCATGGCATCGTCGCCGGTCGATATCTTCATCCACGATACGTACTTCATCGTCGGGCACATTCACTACGTGCTCTTCGGCGGTTCGATCATGGCGATCTTCGGTGGTATCTACTACTGGTTCCCGAAGATGTTCGGTCGTATGATGAACGAGAAAATCGGCAAGCTCCACTTCTGGTTGCTGTTCCTCTCGTTTAACGGTGTATTCTTCCCGATGCACATTCTCGGCGTCAATGGCATGATGCGTCGTATCTACGACTACACGCAGTATGAACACCTTGCACACTTGCAGCCGCTGAATGCGTTTATGTCGGTATGTGCGTTCATTCTCGGGTTGTCGGTATTGATCTTCCTCTTCAATCTGTTCTACAGCATTTTCCGTGGCCCGAAGGCTCCGGTAAATCCGTGGAATGCGAACACACTCGAGTGGACGGTTGCATACCCGATCCCGCACGGCAACTTCGCCGAAATGCCGCACGTGTTCCGCGGTCCCTACGAGTACAGCGCTCCGGATTGTCCGGAGGGTCAGGACTTCTATCCGCAGAATGTCCCGCCGCCAGGCTGGGGACCGACCGACTCGAAGGCACACTAACGTGAGTCTAGCACGAATCGTATGCAAGGGCGGCCCGAAAGGCCGCCCTTTTGCTTTGGTGCGTATCTTCGCAACATGATCACACGCAGAGACCTTCTCAAAGGCATTGGGGTCGGCGTTGCTGCCGCCAACATGCCCGCTCCTTCTTCCGCAGCCGTAGAATCCGCCACAGCGACGAATATCCCGATCGTCGTTAGCACCTGGAATTTCGGAATGGCGGCAAACGCTGAGGCATGGAAAATATTATCGAGCGGCGGCTACGCACTCGATGCGGTCGAGGCGGGTGCGAAGGTGCCGGAAGCCGACCCGAAGAATCAGAGCGTCGGGCTGGGCGGATTACCAGATCGCGATGGCATCGTCAGCCTCGATGCTTGTGTGATGGACGAGAAGGGCAATGCAGGGGCTGTCTTCGATCTCGAAGAGATCGTGCACGCCGTGTCGGTTGCTCGTCGCGTGATGGAGCATTCGCCGCACGTCAACCTTGCCGGTCCGGGAGCGTTGCAATTCGCGCTTACCGAAGGATTAAAAAAAGAAAACCTCCTTACAGATGCGTCGCGTGCAGCATGGGAGAAGTGGAAGGCCGAGCATCACTACATGCCTCACGATTACGTCAAGAATCACGATACCATCGGTATCCTCGCGATCGATTCGCAACAACGCATGTGCGGCGCATGCACGACTAGTGGCCTCGCATGGAAGTATCACGGCCGTGTCGGTGATTCGCCGATCGTAGGGGCGGGGCTGTTCGTCGATAGCGATGTCGGCGCAGCCTGCTCTACGGGGAAGGGTGAAGCAGTGGTGAAGATCGTCGGTTCGCACACTGTCGTCGAAATGATGCGCCGCGGCGCGTCGCCGACCGACGCATGCGAAGAAGCGATCAAACGCATCGCGAAAAAGCAGCCGGATTACAAGGAATTTCAGGTAGCATTTCTCGCCATCAACAAGGCGGGCGAGGCTGGTGCCTTCGCAATCCAGAAGGGATTTCAATACGCCATCGCCACGCCGGACGAGGCGAAGTTGGTGGATGGGATGAGCCTATTGGGATAGACACACCTACACGGCCTGCCGATAATCGGTCGTTCTTGAAACAGACGGCATTCTCGCGTGTCCTCAAATAGATGTAATCTCACGTTGTGTTGCAACGCTTATTCTTGCGCAGCCCATTACCTATTTCTCGAGGATGAATACACGCAGATTGTTTGTATATGTGTTCGGATCGTTTCTGGCAATCGTTATCATAGTATTCACCGCCCAAGCCTCCGAGGCACAGGATAGTTCGGCAAGTGTGAAGTCGCTCTATGGCGTAATGATCGGCGACCCGCTCGGTATCTCCATGAAGTTTCACCTCAACTCGATGCATTCGGTCATCGTGGATTTCGGACCGGATTATTTCGGTTCGCCGCGGTTGCAAGTGGATTATCTTTGGCACTTCGACACATTTCGTTCAACGACGGTGAAGTCCTATCTTGGACCCGGGCTTGCAGTGGCATTTGCGAAAGGGTCGAACATGTTCTACAGTCACGAACCAAAGACGGAGATCTTCAAAGATATCGAGGACAAACATTTTGGTGTCGGTGGCCGCGCGATTTTCGGTCTGGATTATCTCCCAAACGCTTCAGGGATCGAATATTTTGTCGAACTTGGCCCGATGGTGGCGATGACGAAAATCTTCGATCTTGACGTCGATGGTGCCATCGGGGCACGCGTACACCTGTAAACTCACTCCCCGATAATCTTCGCCAACTCCTTATGCGTGATCGTCAGGGCGACTTCGTGGTCGATGATGCCGAGTTCGAGTAATCGATTCACCGCTACTTCTTTTGTCTTTGCTTCGATCTCGGTGATGGAGTCCGTTTTGAAAAGATGCTTCAGCCAACGGGTGCCTTTTTGAATGTGGGTGCGTTCGTCAGCGTTGACGTAATCGAAGAGCATACCTGAAATATCGCCGCGTTTGTAGCCGGCTTTGGACTGACGCGCAACCTCCTGCACGATATTGGCCTCGCCGAAGAGATTGATCTCAGCCAGAGAATACTCCGGCGGGAGTTTCGTGCGGACCTTGATGCCGAGCAATCGGTTTGCCAGATCGTACGGATCGTGACCAAGTTTCTCTAAGGCCTTGTGCCCAAGCTCGGTGTGGCGAACCTCGTCGTAAACGATGCGTGCGATGTCGTAATCGAAATCGAAGGGGACATTGTGAATCTCATAGAGCACGTTACAGAAGGTTTCGATGGCATCGAGTTCGTCGCGTTGGGAACGGATGAGGTCGAGCTGGGTCTCGTCGTACTCGGACTCATATTCCAACTTGCCTTCGTCGGCTTTGCGATATTCGTAGGTGTGTTCGAACGTCGTGAACCGTGGATCGCGGGTAGCGACGAACGATCGCTCGAATAGATCCTTGCCCTCGCTGCGCAGTGTCGAAGGTCGGTCGCCCCGATCGGCAACACCGGTAATCCCGCCGATCGACGCGAGCGTCTGCTCGACGTGCAGTTGCGAAAAGACTATGTTCGCGCCGTCGTAGCCTCCGTCGATATATGCTTGCAGCGCCGCCTGACCCCAGAGATACATTTCCGTATAATCACCGAGAATACGCTTGAGGACGCGAACGGTCGGTGCATCGGCAACCTGATCGGTCGATACGAGATGCGTCTGGTATGCCGTCATGAGCTGCGGCAGCAGCACGCCGTACGTCCCGGCCAGGAAGTGAGCGGGCGATTCGGCATACAATAGTTCGGTGAAGAACGACTCGATCTCGTCGTCACGATACTCATCGATTGCTTCGCGGCTGATACGAAGTTCGGTGACACGGGTACGGATCGCATCGGCAGCCTCGACATGATAGTACATGTGACGGCCGTATTCGATCTTCACCTCGAACTCCGGTGTCCCCATGGACCATCCGGCAAGCGCGCGCGTGAGCAGGCGCTCGAAGTAGAAATAGCGCTGCAACAGACGGGCGTTCTCTTCGACGGTATATGCCCCGCCGATCTGGCGAGGGTCGCTCGGAAAACGGTAGCGTTCGAGCGGTTTTCCGCTGCCCAAGAGGTCCTTGGAGCCCGTCCACATCGTGTCGTTGACTTCGTCGTTGTTCATGGTTGTGTCCTTGTAGTCAGAAACTTTCTACTTCAGGGTAGAATTCCACTACAAGCAATATTCATCAAACTCGCCGGCGATTGCGTCTCTGGGGCCTGCACATCCTCGATTGGTCGATCATTCTGCTCTACGTTGCAGCACTGGTGTATATCGGGCGGCTTACACGCAGACGGATCAAGTCAACCGGCGATTTTTTTCAAGGCGGTCGCAGCTTCGGCAAGGTGCTGACGACGTTTCTGAATTTCGGTAACATGGTCAGCGCCGACCAAGCCGCCGGCGTCACACGCGAGATCTACCGTCAGGGTCTTTCCGGTGTGTGGTTTCAGAATCTCGTGCTCTTCATCACTCCGTTCTATTGGTTCAGCGCCGTGCTGCAACGCCGTGCACGCTATGTAGCACCAGGCGATATCTACGAGCATCGTTTCGAGTCGAAATTCTTGTCCGGGCTCTTCGCAATCTATTTACTGTTGTCGGCAATCTATGGGTCGTCGCTTGGGTATCTCATCACGGGCAAGACAATGCAGGCGGTGATGATCAAGCCTGCATCGGAATACACCGAGCATGAGAAGCAACAGGTTGCGATGTTCTCGGAGATGAAGCAACTCGAGGTGCGCGAGACGAATGCGCAGCTCGATAGCAAATCGAAGGTTCGACTCGCATACTTGCACGAACTCTCGAAGAAGGGTGAGATCGTCTCAAGCATCTCGTATCTCAACCTTGTCACGTTCTATCTGATCTACGGTTGCATCACAGCAGCATACGTGATCATGGGTGGGCTGTTCGCCGCTGCGTTCACCGATGTCTTGCAGGGCATCATGATCTTTTTCCTTTCGACCGCACTCATCCCCGTGGGACTCAGCGTGCTCGGCGGCTTCGAGGGGCTGCATCGCAAAGTACCGGACGCGATATTCGACCTCTTCGGCTCGGGGGCAGGGAGTAACTACACGTGGTACTTCGTCATGACGATGGTGCTGGTGAACCTTGTCGGACTCGCGCCGCGCAACTTCACCGTCGGCGGCAGCGCGAAGGATGATTCTGCGGCACGCATCGGGATGGTCAGCGGCGCATTCGCGAAGCGTTTTCTCATCATCGGCTGGGCCTTGACCGGGATGATCGCCGTCGCAATCTACGGCGGGCAGCTTTCGGATGCAACTTTCATCTGGGGCACAATGACGAACGACTTGCTCGGTGTCGGCTTCGTTGGTCTGATGATCGCAAGCGTGCTGGCCGCGAACATGGCTTCGAAAGCAGGGTCGAGCCTTGAATGGTCGGCCGCATTCACGAAGAATATCCTGCTCCCGCTCAAACCACAGACAACAGAAAAGACTCAGTTGCTCGTCGGTCGCATTGTCATTTTCCTCGTGCTCATCGGCGGCATCGGCTTTGCGTATGTCGTTGATGACATTTTTGTCGTCTTCAAGTATGTGCTCGCCATCGGTACGGTCATCGGCCCGTCGATATGGCTCGTGTATTTCTGGCGCAGGCTCACGACGAAGGCAGTGGTAGCGCAAATGTGTCTTTCGCTATTGGTGACGGTCGCACTGCCGAACGTCATGCCGCTTCTCCCATCGGTGCGTGGCGACAGTGCAATGATGGCTGAGACCACCCGCAAGCAGGAGACGCATCTAGTTCGCGCGAAAGAACAAGATGTCCGAGACGGCGCGGCGAAGCAAGTGGGCGAACAGATTTCGAAGACGGTCGAGATCGCACCGTCTGCGATCTTCTTCGAGAAGATCGAGCGGAAAAACCCAGCCGATCCGAACTCTACGAAGATTGGCGTCGGTACGTTTAAAGCCGAGCTGTGGCTCCTCTCGCTCGTTGGCTTCGACTTTACGAACTATTCGAAGGCCGGTCTCGATACAGCAGGGTTCGCCTTCGATATCATCTTCCCGTTCGTGATCCTCTGTATCGTCAGTCTGCTGACAAAGCCGAACAGCGAACGAGTGCTCACGGAATTCTACGCGCGCGTTCATACGCCGGCGCTCGCAGATGCCGCGCGTGATGCGAGCGAGGTGGAGCGCAGGATCGCCGATCCGTCGCTCATCGACGCGGACAAACTCTTCCCCCACACCAACTGGGAGTTCTGGAAACCAACGCGCGAAGACATCGTTGGCTTCGTCGCTTCCTGCGCGGGTGTGGGGCTGATCATTGTGCTCTACATTTGGATCATGAACATCGGTTCGTGACGTAATTTTGCGGACAGTGAACGCCGAGCAACGACTCCACCCGGATAGCCAGACCACGCTCCCCGAGACCGACCACTTTTTCGTGGGCTCAGGGAAGCTTTCGGCGTGCATCCAGTGGTCGCGCGATCCGGGTGCAACACCACTTGGCGTTATTCTCCAACAGCCCGAACACTTTACCCGCAAGTGGGGCAGCTATCTCTTTCATCCCGAGTATGGGCTCGAGCGGACGATGATCTCAGTCACCATTGACGGAGTCACGTATCACGCTACCGGGAGTGATCTCTGCGTGTCGCGCAGCGAGCACGACGGTGTCCCGAACATCCTTGCGACCTGGAAGGCGGGGGAGCACGAGGTCATCGAGAGTTTCCATTGTCCCGCCGGTGCGAGTGTGATGGTGCGCTGGATCTGCGTGCGTGGTGCTGCGGGGAAGGATGTGAAGATCGAAACGGCGCTCTATGCGAATCCAGTGATCTTCTCTCAGTTCGGCTCGCGGCCGAACGTACTCTACGCGGCCGGACATGCATTGCTTTACATCGCTTCGAAGCAACCGGCGAGCATCAACGAGCGGTTCATGATGATAGAGCCGGAGCTTGCGTTCGGTGGCGATGTCGAAGCTCATGTGGTTTATGCCGTCGGGAATGTAACTACGGTCGAGATCGAAACACTTTGGAAGGCAGAGCGCGAGTATTGGCAAAGCACATCTTCCGTTCATACTATAACAACAGAGCGTGAGATTATCGCAAAGCATTTCACCGCGAGCGCACAAGGGCTCCGCGCAGTGGTTGCCGAGAGCGGCCGCTTCGATTCGTCCGTGTGGCAATACGGCATGGAGTGGGGACGCGATGCATCACGCGTCGCTCAGGCACTGGTATACAGCGGTCAGTTCGAGCGTGCGAAGGCAGTGCTCACCAATATCCTCACCAATCTTTCGAACGACGAAGGTCAGGTTGCAGAGGCAAGCCGCTTCCGTGGCGGGATGAACTCGGAGCTTGATTCGAACGGCTTTGTGCTCGAAGCAGTCGCCACCTATCTCGATTGGACGAACGATACTGCATTCGTCACTGACCACTGGCCTCGTATCAAAGCCATCGCCGACCACCTGCTGCGCCCTGAGTTTCTTGACCACGACACCGGCATGCTTATCAGCGCCCGAGATATCTGGGAGCGAATGGAGGCGATGGGCATCGAGCGCGGGTATGATGTTGCACACCAGAGTATGTGTATCGAGGGTTTTGATGGCATTGCACGCATCGCGAGGCAGCATGGTCACGGTGAGGATGCCACGCGTTGGTCGGATGCTGCCGCGAAGATGAGGCAGTCGTTTCTTTCGCATCCGACGCACAGCTTCGTTGCAGAGGGGCGGATCGTCAAGCGTCGAACTGCTTCGGGAAGTATTCAACACACGTTGAATGTCGATCGCAAGAAAGAGTCGTCCGATTACTTCGCGAAATTTGTACCGTCCGAGTTGCCACTTGGCACGGAAGGCGTACACCTCCTTGAGCCTGATGTAACGCAGCTCTTTCCTGTCCTTCTTGGTATTGTCGATGCGTCGAGCGAAGTCGCGCAGAACACGTTCAAGCTCGTCAGCACGTTGTGGTCGCAAGCCTGGGATGGCGGCGGAATCGGACGCTACGACATCAGCGGCGAACCCGATTCGCCCGGGCCGTGGTCGCTTGCGACGATCATGTATGCGCAGGCTGCGCTGCGATGCGGCGATGAAGCAGCGTTCATAAAGACCGTTGAGTGGCTCGCGAAGAAAGCAGGAGATGGCGGATCATGGTTCGAGTTCTATGGCGTTCGCCCAACGCCTCCGCTTCCTCCGGTCGGGATACTCCCGTGGTCATGGGCCGAGTGGATCATTCTGGTCATGCGTGATGTGCTTGGTGCGCGCGTTGTAGACGATGAGCTGATATGCACCCCCCGTCTGAGCGGTGTATCTGCGCGGCTACGATTCCGCGATTCCTTCGTCGAATGCGCCGCCTGATCGCTACAGTGACTTTCGCGATTCTTTTGTGCACTGCATTGCATGCGCAGACGCACACGCGTCTGTATGCATGCGCATTAGCAAATGACGATCCGTCTGCATTCATGGGCGGGAGCTCGATCGGCTCCGGACTCTGGACAAGCGACGACAGCGGCGCAACGTGGAAGCACATCGGCTGGAGCCACGTGAAGTGTTACTCCGTCTCCGTCGTCGATTCGAGTTTCGGCCAAACGCTCTACCTCGCTTGTGGCAATGGCTGTATGCGTTCGACGGATGCCGGGGAGCATTGGCGCATGCTTACCGATTGGCGAATTGCCGAAGTGATGGATGTCGCCATCGATCAACGGAGTCCCGGACATTTGACGATTGCCACCGCGACCGGCCTCTGGACAAGCAACGACAGCGGCGAGCACTGGAGCGAACTCGGGCCTCGCGAATTTCGAGAACATCTCTTCTATGATTCGAGCACCGGGAACATCACGGAGTTGAATGCGGTACGGCTGGCCGATGGTCGCCTTACGACACTCAGCGCGGAAGGTGGCGTCTATATTGGGGGCAAACTCATTGTTCGTCCGTTGCCAAAGCGTGGCGGCTTATGGTCTATTGCTGCGGTACCCCGCACGTTGTATGTTGGCGGCGAACGTGGTGTGTATCACGTCGATACGACGTATGCGGCACATCTTATTAGCCGCTCGCCACGCAATGCGCAGGCGATGGCCGCTGTCGGCAACGATCTGTTCGTTGGCTCGTTGTCGGGAGGCGTATGGAAGGTCGTCCCCGGTAAGCACGATGACGAGTTCGTGCTTCTCGGCTTGCCGACGTTGCAGGTCTGGTCCATTCACGCAGCGGAGGTACGGAAGTGAAGCGGAGGACACTCATCATGCTCGCGCTCCTATCGGTGCTCGCTGTGCGCTCGGCTCAGGCACAGCCGACATGGCACAATATCAAGCTGCTCGATCGCATCGCGCAAAAGGACTATCATCCGACGTTCTCTGCTGTCACCGCGAACCTCATCCTCGGCGAAAACCGGCCGCGAGCCTACGCGCAACTCGACACGCTGCTCTCGCGCGAGTACGGCGATATGTTCTGGATGTACGGTTGTGCCGGACTCTACTTCTCCTGCCGCGACGTGCTGCCGATTTCCTACAAAGCAAAGATCAGAGAGTGTTGGAAGCTCTTCACGCCGTATCGCGGCGACACCGAAAATCATTTCCTGATGTACTACGGATCGCTCTTGCTTATGAGCGAGGAGTGGGACTCGTTGCCTGCAAGTGAGTGGTTCATGGGCCGCTCATCCGTGGAGATCCATGCTGAAGCGAGGCAATGGCTCCTGCACTGGATCGAAGAGACGGTGAAGCAAGGCATGAGTGAGTTCGATTCTCCTCGATACCTGTATTACTACATCACGCCGCTCATCCTGCTTTCGGAATACGCTCGCGATGCGGAAGTGAAGCGTAAGTCGGAGATGATGCTTGAGTATCTTTTGGCGAACTACGCGGTAAAGTATCAGGAAGGCTCGTATGTTGGCGCGCACTCGCGCGAGTCGAACGAAGCGGCGCTCGTTTCGACGAACGCCGAGGTGCTTTCGTATGGCGAGTTCTTCTTCGAGGACTCCATAAAGCATTTGCTGCCCGATTTCGCATTCGCCGCCGCATGCAACTACCGAGTCCCGAGAGTGATCCGCGAGATCGCGCATGACGACGGAGGCTTCGAGTGCCGCGAGATCGTGCGCTCACGTCGACGCATTCGCTTCGAGACGCCCGCCGTAAAGTCCGTTCGCAAGTACACTTATGTGAATCGACACTATGCGCTCGGCTCGATCGAGAGCGGTATTGTTCAACCCATTCAACAGCGAAGTTGGTCGCTGACACTTCGCTCGAAGGAGCGGTTCAATGCTATTGTCGGTCTGCATCCGTATCATTCCACCAAAGAACTCGGTACGTTCTTCCCGGAGCCCGCGTCATTCGGCATGGAGAAGATCGAAGGAGTGAAGAACGGGTATACGAGCGAAGATAAGTGGGTGGGTGCGTCGCCGTATGAGAAGATCTGGCAGCGAAAGAATCAGCTTCGACTCACCTACGATGTTCCGAAGGACTATCCCGTCAAGCACGCCGATCTCTTCATCCCTGCTTGGGGAGTGATCGTCAGCGCCGACTCGACCGTCTGGCACGAACTCATCGTGCGATACGATTCAGTACTTGTCACGATCAATACCTCGAGCGATTACACGATCACCGATGCGCCGGGCGGATATCGGTTGCGAATGGATTTGCCGAAAGGGAAGGGCGGCTTCTGGATCTATGTGAGTGATAGTCCGAACGACGGCGGGATCGACGCGCGGATGTTCTCTGGTAAAGGGGAGTATGACACGGACGATCGCAAATGGCTGATCAACTCGCCCTCACTCCGCTCCGCCTACGGTTCGGGAATTGTAACGATGAAAAGCGGCGAGAGCGAACGCGTCCTCGATTTCGTGCAAGGCAAGACCTACGATAAGTGAACGTGCTCGTTCACCCATGCACTCACTTTTTCAAGTAGCGGTATCGTCATCTTGTGCCGGCCGGAGTATTCGAAGAACTCCGCCGCAAGGCCGTGGGCTGTGCAGAAATCATACGCATATCTCGATTCGCTCACCGGCAATACTTGGTCGTTCGTGCCATGCGAGATGAAGTAGTCGGGCATTGCATCAGGTACGGTCCAACTCTCCAACGGCCTTGGGAAGAAGCCGCTCATGGCGAGGATGCCTCGTGGTTTGAGGATACCGCGCATCGCGAGGATATGACTCATCGCTGCACCTTGCGAGAAGCCGCCGATCACGAGGCGGTCGTTCGTGACGCCGCGCTCGCCAAGCATCGAACGGATCTGCGCAGTCAGTCGCTCTTCGCTTTCGCGGAAGTGCGCTTCGGAGAACGACTCGAGCGGGTGATCGTAATCGTAGGGCAAGAACCACTCGAACTCCCCGCGCGGGCTCTCGTACGGTGCGCCGATGGAGATGATATGAAAGCGCGGATCGAGCAGTCCCTCGACCGAAAAGATCGTCTCGGCCCGAGCCGCGCGCCCGTGCAGCAACACCAGGACGGGCGCCGACTGCGCATCGCCGCTGCGCGGTGTGCGTTCGAGGTAGGGAAGTGTGTTTTGAGCCGCTGCCATCGTCGGAACTTGACTTATCGGGGAATTCGTTTAAGGCGCTCTCAACAACACCCGCAAGGGTTTTGTTGATACAATGGTGGCGGGGTAGCTCAGTTGGTTAGAGCGTCGGAATCATAATCCGTAGGTCGTGGGTTCAAGTCCCTCCCCCGCTACAACTTCTCTTTTTGTGAGTATATCTCACCGTAGGTCCTATAGTACTGTACGTTTAGGTTTGAAAGGTACCTCCACTCGCGAATCTACCAACCTGTGAAAAAATGTATTGAGCAAATAGCAAGTCAAGATATTTATGTTTTTTCTGCATAATATGAGTACTATATAGGTAGTCACTTCTGCAACCGTTTTCGTAGATTCGTGCGCTATTGCCTATTCACTGACATTGCTCATTCGCCTACAACAGGGTCCACATTGTACTGTTGCCGGTCGTCGAATGCTCAGCGAATAGCGGTAGATACTCATCATTCAACGGATACATCAACAGTAACAACATCCAATATGAAAACACAACGTGGTCATAACAGGAGGCTTCGGTCTCGATTCGTGCGGACAGCGATGTTCGTGCTTCTGTCCATGTCGATTAATACAATGCTTTCGCAAAAAAGCGAGGCACAATGGTTGATCAGCTCCGGAGGTAGCTGTAACATCGTTAACTTACAATTCCCAAGCGGAGGATTTGTGAGCATCGGTGCGACGACTCCGAGTTCGTACGTGCCGACGCACATGTTCGAAGTCTTCGGAACGACCTGGTTCGGAGGCAACTCGATCGTCAATAATGGTAACCTAACGTTGACGAACGGAAACCTGAGCGTCACCGGCAACGGCTCGTTCTTGCCGAACGGAGGCGTCGCATCGACACTGACTCTGTGGAACGCGGCCGGGACATTTTCAACCGGGTTCAAGTCCGTTGCAGGGTCCAACATCACGTACTCATTGCCTGCAAATGACGGAACAGCAGGCCAAGTGCTGACTACAAATGGCTCTGCTGGGTTGAACTGGTCGTCAGTTGGCGGTGGAAATGTCAACACGACGCTCTTCGGTACACCCACATACATCCCGAAGTGGACAACCCCGACGAACATCGAGAACAGCATTATGTATGAGAATGGCGGTTCGCAGATCGTCGTCGGTCCGACGGGCGGTTTCCTGCTCGGCGCGGAGGTACTGCAGGTCTCGGGAAGCGGACGCATCGGAAATATCTTTCCACCTGCCGGTGTGCCTACTCCCCCCGGCTTCGTAGGAGGGCAAGGAAACACGCTGAATTTCTCCGGTGTCGCCGGAACATTCGGTCTGCTTGGAGGCGCACCGACAAATGGTGAGAATACGGATCCGATCTTCATGAATCGGTCGAACAACGCCAACGACGTATCCGAACTGCGGGTGAGCGTCGGTGATAATCCGGAAGGACTGCCGGGACCGGCTCCGAATCTCGGAAATGGTGTCGACCAACTTACCGTTGGCGCAACGAACGGCGGTGTGTATTATCAACTGTTCTCGATGGAGAACTCGGGCCGCTTCTCGATCGGCTATAATGTTGCACACGCGAATGCGCTCGACGTTGGATACGCGACGATTCCGGGTACCGCTATCCCGGCTTCGCGCGCTAACGTAGCGATCGGCACAGCATACGCCGGCACCGCCGCGCCGCTCAACGGATTGATGGTGCAAGGCTTTGCGGGCTTTGGATCGAATGCGCCAGGAAATCAGGTCGAGATCAACTCGGGTGCCGGTGCGAGCGCGACGAGCGGACTCCGACTCTCCCAGTTCGCCGGTGCAGTTCCACTCACTACTCCGCTGGTGAACCCTGTAATGTTGTCGGTCAATACGGCGGGCGATGTCATTCTTTGCACGGCAGGCGGCGGTGGCGGCGTGACCGGCACGGGTGCCTCGCCACGGCTTGCAGTCTGGAATGGCGCGAGCAGTCTTACCAGCAGTATCTTATATGAAGATAATGCCAATAACCGTATCGGAGTTAATGTCGCATCACCGACGAGCACGGTATCGTTGAATTTCAATTCCGGTACAACCCCTGCTGCGCAAACGATCGGCGTAGAACGTACGACGACAGCTTCGGCGAACGGTACCCCGCTGACGATCACGTCGGGTGCAGCAGTATCCGGTGGTACGAATCTTGCCGGCGGCGATCTGACGCTCAGCGCCGGGACTTCTACCGGTACCGGTTCATCGAATATTGCATTCAACGTTGCTACAGCAGGCAGCAGTGGAACGACTGACCGCACGCCCGCGACGAAAATGTACCTGAGCGGGGCCGGGGCGCTTGGTCTTGGCACAACGTCACCTACAAAAGACGTATCCTTAGACGGCAATAGCAATCGAACCATGTGGCTGGAACGCAATTCGTCCTCTACTGGTAAAGATCTTACCATCCAAGCTGGGGGAGCAAAATCCTCGTCAAACCTAAATGGTGGGAATCTGTATTTGTCTGCTGGTATTTCGACCGGAAACGCTGCTGGTGCAGGCACCATCATATTCCAAACGCCAACCCCCGGTTCATCGGGGTCTTCAGATAATGCACCATCTTCCAAAATGGTCATCGATCCGAATGGGAAAGTTGGAATCGGTACAACAAGTCCCGGTTACACGTTGGATGTTTCGGGTGACTTGAACGTAACAGGCACGTGTTGGAATACATCCGGCTCATGGACTGTATCGGACAGACAATTCAAGAAGAATATTACCGACCTTACGGATCCGCTTGCGCAGGTGCTTAGACTGCGCGGTGTGCAGTACGATTTCAAGGTCGGCGAGGTCCCTGGATACCAGTTTACGACACGCCACCAGATCGGATATATTGCTCAAGAATTGGAGCAAGTAATTCCGGAAGCTGTCGCGATCAAAAAGGATGGTTATCGCGCGGTTGACTATCAGATGGTGATCCCGTACCTGAGTGAAGCGATAAAAGCACAGCAAAGTGAGATCGCTGCCAAGGACGCTCAAATTGCTGATCTCAGTGCGCGCCTTTCCAAACTTGAGGCAGCGGTATTTGCACTCTCAGCAAATGCAACCGCCAATAAGTCGAATAGTACAACTTCGGCGGGAGATCAGGTAGTATTCTATCAGAATAATCCGAACCCGTTCAGTAACGCAACGACAATCAGTTACCACTTACCGCAGAGCATTTCGAATGCCGAATTGCTTGTGTTGGCGGCAAATGGAGCGGAAGTTATGCGTGTGCCGCTTGCGGTTGCTGAAAACGGTACTGTGACTGTCAGTGCGGATAAACTGGCCGCTGGGCAGTACTTCTATACGATCATTGCGGATGGTATCCAGTCTCAGTCGAAAAAAATGACTGTGGTGAAATAAATTGACTATCCAAGTAACTGACGCTATTCGTACGCCGGTGTCCTCATTAAGAAGGATACCGGCGTATGTGTAGCATTTCAGACCGACGTGGTAGAAATAACATTAATTTTGATGTAATAAGAACAATGTTAAGAAACGCACTGTATATTAGTAGCTGGGGACAATGAAATAACGGCAATATGCGGAAATCGCTCATTCCATCTTTTGCGTATTGTGCCTTAATGTGTGCACTGGGTCTATTGCCGGGAAGCGAAGCATACGCTCAATCGCGATATCGGCTCGTATCCAAGTTGTCCAATTCTACTTCCCAGGTTTCCCTTTCAAATTCCGGTCTTGAGTTCATTCCGAACCTCGGTCAG